>CAZXRL010000057.1:0-13929 GCA_964643275.1 uncultured Candidatus Brevefilum sp. | reverse complement strand
ACGGTGATCGGTGGTGCAGGCAGAAAGGGAAAAGCCAGCGCGATTCTGGGCGCTATTAACGGCGGGCTGATCAATATCCTGGTGACAGATTCAGATGCAGCCCGAGAGGTGCTGGAGCTGGCAGGAGAAGAATAATTGGCAAACAGCGTTCATTGAGTTTGGCTCAATAGATTTCAGAGATCAAAGCGGCGAGCGTTTCTTCGCCGCTGTTTGTTTCCATGCACGAAGTTTTTGAGGGCCCACCCCGTCTTTGTCTTTAAATTTGAAGGGGTTATAATCCGGTTATGCGGAAAAAGAAGCACAATAAGATCTTGAAGATCGTTTTATTGAGTGTTGGCTCTTTGGCCTTTATCGTGGCGGTTTACTTCCTCCCCCCGGTGCACAGTCGGTTGTCCTGGCGGGTGCAGAAGCTGCGGGAGTCCGTTTATTATTTCTTCAATCCCCCGGAAAAGAATGTGTTTGTCCCGGGCCAGCAGGCGGAGATGGAATCCCTTCTGCACCAGACCCAGACGGCCATGGCGTTGACCGTAACCGCCACCCTGGAACCAAGCCTGACCCCCACAAATTATGTCAGCCCCACACCCACCCAAACAGCGACACCCTTGCCGACAGCTACTCCGATCCCAGATTCAGTCCGTCTTAAAGGCGTGGTCTGGGAGAATCAAAAACTGTATGGCAATAATTGCGGTCCCGCGAACCTGTCCATGGCCTTATCCTATTGGGGTTGGGAAGGTAATCAAACGGTCACAGCGTCCTGGCTGAAACCCGTTCAGGACGACAGGAATGTGATGCCGGAAGAACTGGTCGCTTATGTGGCAACCCAAACCGATTTAAATGCGGTCCTGCGATGGGGCGGGGACATGGATCTCTTGAAAAAGCTGATTGCGGCAGGCTATCCGGTGATTGTTGAACGGGGCTTTGATGAGGTCCCGGAACGGTATTGGCTGGGCCATTACGGGGTTATCACAGGCTATGACGATGATAAAGGCACTGTAATAATCCAGGATTCGTATGTCTCCCCAGATTATGAAAGATCCTATGAGTATCTGGAATATCACTGGCGGGAGTTTAATTATGTCTATATCGTCATCTATCCGTCCGAGCATCATGAAAAGGTCTTTGACATCCTGGGGCCGCACGCGGACGAGACCTATAATTTGAACCATGCTGCTGAGAAGGCCCTGGAAGATATCGCGCGTTTGAGCGGGGATGACCTGTTCTTTGCCTGGTTCAATCGCGGGAGCAGCCTTCGCAGGCTCTATGATTATTTTGGCGCTGCTCAGGCATTTGATGAGGCTTATGCCATCCTGGATGAGAAATATCCCGGGGTCGATCCGTATTACCGGATCCTCTGGTATCAGACTGACCCATATTTTGCTTATTATTGGACCGGCCGTTACGAAGATGTCCTGAGGCTTGCGAACAGAACGATCAAAAGTTCATTTGTCCCTGCAATTGAGGAGACCTGGGTCTGGCGCGGGCGAGCTAAGGCGGCTCTGGGGGATACCGAGGGTGCCATCGAGGACTTTAGGACAGCATTGGAATGGCATCCGGACTGGTGGGTGGCCCTCGCGGAATTGAATGCTCTGGGCGCATCGCCGTAATTATCGCAGGCGGTGAGGCTCTCCATTCCCGGAGCGGGGCTATATTCGAGTCATTAAAACTCTTACACCGATTTTGAATTTCGTTACCGATGAAATATAATAATCATACAAACTTTATCTAATTAAAAAGGAACTCAAGGAGAAAACTTATGCTGCATCAGATCGCTCAAAAACTTGACAAGAAACTGCATTTTGAACCCGTTGACGCCCATTGTGACATCCCCTGCGGAATCTATGATCCGCATCATGCGCAAATTGGCGCGCTGACCGTGATCCGGATGGTGGACCTGATCGACGACGTGGTCAAGGAACACGGCAAGATTGAGACTGCTGAATTTACCAACAGTATGGCTCGTTATATCACTGTCAAAGAAGAACATGCCGAGCTGACAAAGCATGAAATCCGCGTTATTTGGGGTGACTTCATCAAGCCTGATCATCTCGAAGCCTATCCCCAGTTGAATGGGCTGGTCCATAAGATCATGCAGCTTGGCTCCAAAGCCCGGCAGACCGTTGACCGCGATACCAGCCTGGCGCTTCTGGATGCTGTCAATGAATTTTCAGAGATCTTTTGGAAGATCAAGGGTAAAGAAGTCAAACGGGTGAAATCCCCTTATTCGGTCAGCGAAGAAATGGTTGTCCCCGTCCTTTAAACCTGGGTGTTTCATCTTCGCAAAATCCGCGGCCACAGCCTGTCTCCCGATTTTCTGGATGGAGATTATGTGCTGGTCGCGGATGTTCCCTTTCCTTCTGGTAAAATCAGGGCTGGCGATGTGGTCGTCTTTCGCCAGCCCGGTTATGGTACCTTGATCAAGCGTGTCCATCAGGTGATGGATGGTGGCCGGTCGTTCAGGGTACTCGGCACGCAGGTTGACAGCAGCGACAGCCGGAATTTCGGGCCAGTCCTCAAGGAAGCTGTCACCGGTAAGGTGATCTGGCATATCCGGCAAAAATAAAATCCGGAAGGGAACCCTCCCGCTTTGCAAGCAGACCTTCTACTTCTAATAACAGCCGCCATTTGGGGCTTTGCCTTCGTCGCCCAGCGCGTTGGCATGGACTATATGGGGCCGTTCACGTTTAATGCAATCCGTTTCTGCCTGGGGACTCTCGCACTCCTGCCGCTGTATCTCTCCCAACGCAAACGTGAGGTAGATCGCCCGGCCTTACTGCCCAGGCGGATTGTCGGGCCAGCTCTCCTGACCGGGGTGGCCCTGTTTGCAGGTTCATCACTGCAGCAGATTGGGATGGTGGGAACCTCAGCCGGTAAGGCCGGATTCATCACCGGTCTGTATGTGGTTCTGGTGCCGCTGCTGGCGCTCACCTGGGGCCAGCGTACGCACCCCGCACACTGGCTTGGGGCATTGCTCGCCGCAGTTGGGCTTTACCTGCTCTCCGTCCGGGGCGGGTTCAAAATCTCACCCTACGACCTGATCGTGCTGGCCGGGGCATTCGTCTGGGCAGGGCATGTCCACCTGATCGGCCGGTTTTCCGGGTTGGTCGGGCCGATTCGGCTCGCGATCCTGCAATTTGCAATTTGTGGGTTTCTCAGCACGGTCGCCGCGCTGTTGTTTGAATCGATCAGCCTCTCGAATATTGTGGGCGGCATCTGGCCGATCCTCTATGGCTCGTTCCTTTCGGTGGGGCTTGCTTATACCCTGCAGGTCGTGGCCCAGCGGACGGCCCAGCCTGCGCATGCAGCGATCATTCTCAGTCTGGAAGGCGCGTTTGCCGCTTTGGGAGGCTGGCTGGTGCTCCACGAGATGCTGACCCTGCGGGATCTGGCAGGTTGCGTTCTGATGCTGGGCGGGATGCTGGTGTCGCAGTTTGTGGGGAGAAAAGCATCAATCAAAGCTGAACAAAAACCAGTTTAATACATGATGATGCTCATTCAACATGCAGAGCCGGGATGCATTCTATTGAATGCCCCGGAACGTTTCGGTATTAGCTGTAAAAAAGCAGAATACTATCCAGGGATTATTCATGCTGATCCATTATCAACTCAAAATCCTGATAGAACGCGCACATGGTCATATTTAAAATCTCGTTATCGCGGAACTTATCATAATAATTAGCAATGTCTCTCACCATGTCCTTAGGCAGGGTCAGAGACAGCATCCTGAGGTCAGATTTGTCCGGGGGCTTGCCAAGGTAGGTCTTGAGCATCGCATGCCAGCGCCGGATCATGGATTCTTCCACCCCATATTCCCGTTCTTCCGGCAGGATGGCATTAAAATAAGCGGCAATATTTTTCCAATCCAAAATCTCGTGGTAAAGAAAGCGGTCCTGAAGGATCTTCATCGTATGGAACATTGGGCGGTCATGAGGGATGACGGTGAACAGCTTGGCTTCATTCTGGCGGATATAAGTATTCCAGAGGATATCCACCAGATTATGAAACAGGACGCCTGCCCGGAAAGCGGTGCACGTTTGAATTTGGGTAAGGGAAGCGTGGTTGATGTGGGTTCGGTCACGTTCAATCCCTGCCGGATAGCGGATATCGGGAAAGCAGTTCCCAATAATGAAATCTGAGTGGTTGAGATGGCTGAAGAACGGGGCGTAACATTTTTCTGCGATGAGGACATGCGTGGCAGGCCAGGGCATAGGGTTCATTTTACTGGTGAGTTGTTGGGGGTACAAGGCTTAAAGAATCATGGGTTTGTGAATATAATGGGGGAAGAAAAGTATCAAGAGGAAAGAAAGACATTTAATTGATGAAAGCATTCACTGAAACTGTAAAATCCCTGATCGGCTATACGCTTTCCCGGGAGCAATGTTCAAAACTTAAGATTTTTGAAGATGAACTGATAAAGTGGAACGAGCATATCAGTCTGACGGCAATCCGGGATGTGGACGGCGTGCGCACCAAACATTTTCTGGATTCCCTCACGGTTCTCCTTGCCTGGGAGAGGCATAGTCCTCCCGAGCGGGTCATTGATGTGGGTACAGGGGCCGGTTTCCCCGGGCTAGTGTTAAAGTTGATCTGGCCGGGGTCAAAGGTGACACTGGTGGAATCCGTCCATAAGAAGGCTGACTTTTGCAGCCATATCGTTGACCTGCTCGAGCTTGACGAGGTTGAGGTACTGGCGGAACGGGCGGAAGATATCGGGCAGGATGCCGCTCACCGCCAAGCCTATGATCTGGCGGTTGCGCGGGCGGTTGCCCGGATGCCGATCCTGATGGAATACCTGCTCCCTCTGGTGCATCGCAACGGGGTCGTCATGGCGATGAAGGGCGAAAGCGCCCCGGCTGAGGCCCAATCGGCGGACCGCGCCATCCATCTGATGGGGGGAAAACTTCACAGGCTGGTCAAAATCGAACTGCCCGGTGTCGTCGAGGAACGGTTTATTGTGGTGGTCAAAAAGGTTGCCCGAACGCCTGAGGACTATCCCCGAAAGACAGGTGCGCCTGCAAAAAATCCCATCCAGTGAGATTTCGTGTAATCGTTTAGATTGTAGTAAACTTATAAGACAATGGCTGAACAATTAAAAAGAAATAATAATAAACAAGAAGAAATCGAACGCTGTCTGAAGCTCATCCAATCCCGAAATCCCCGAGATCGGTCTTATGCCGCCAAGCGATTGGGGGAATTAAAAGCCAGACCTGATGTTTTGATGTCCATGATGGAAGACCCCCACGGGTTTGTCCGTTCTGCATCAGCAGAAGCTCTTGGTCGTTCCGTTCAATTGCCTGCGCCTGAAGTCGTTTCACATCTGCTGGCGGCAATTGACGATCCGAATAATTATGTTTGTGCTGCTGCCGTGAATTCTCTGGGGCTCTTGCAAGCTGAACAGGCTGTTGAACAGGTGGAAGCCTGTCTGCAGGACCCGCACCCCATTGTTGTTCAGGCCGCGATTCTTGCGATGGCGCGGATTGATCCTGAACGGATCAAAGACCGACTGCTGGATTTTTTACATTCCGACGAATATCTGATCCACCTCGCCGCAACCCGGGCCTGCGGCTGGCTCTCCCATGAAGCCTGTGGCGGACACCTTCTGGATACCCTCAGAAATTTCATGGCAACCAATGAGGATCAGGACTTCAAGCTGCCAAAGCTTTATATTGAAGTTTTGGCCCGTTTGAACCACAAAGAAGCTATCCCCACACTGGTCGAGATCGCTGAGAAAGAAGTGGGATTGCGCGGGGTGGCTGTCGAAGCGCTGGTGGAGATGGATGCTGAGGAAGCAGCGGCAATCTTGTCGCCTCTGCTCAGCGACCCAAGCAACCGCCTGCGCCGGAACCTGATCGAAATGATGATGCAGGCGGATTATGAGACGGCTTTGCCCCTGGTGCGGCCTCTGTTGCGGGACAGCGCTATCACTGTCCGTGAGACGGCTCTGGCCGCGATCTCCCGCTGGAGAGACCTGGTCTCTGTGGAAGATGTTCGGAATATTGCCTATAGTGATCCCAACCCCTTTGTCCGGCCACAGGCGGTAATCACCCTGACCCGTTTACTCGGACAGGAGGCCCTTCCTGACCTGGTGGACCTGGCAGATGATCTAAACATGCATGTGCGGCGGTCAGTTGCCCAGTGCCTGGCAGAGATGGAATATCTTACTTCGGAGGGGAAAGCGGCTTTGATCAGGCTGGCAAATGATAGTGACACCGTAGAGTTTACGCGGGAAGCGCTAATTGCGCATGACCTGAGTGCGATCCAGCCGTTACCCGAACCAAAACCCAAATCAACCGTCCCCATCCCGGAAGAACTCACACAAGAATCCGGTTATATGTTGGATTTACTGGAAACCTGGCAGGAATCTCTGCCTGACTTGCAGCGCAGCTTCGATCTGGAAGAATTATCGGATGTGGATCATGCGCTTTCAACGTTGATCCTTTACCTGCGCGAGATCAACAACGGACACCAATAACTGATGTGACGCCATTATCGTGGCGGGGGTCCAGCTAAAGCTGAAGATAAACGTGTGTTATATCCTTCTCAGCTGATCACTTAAAAGCCATATTTTTTGAGTAATGCTTTCAAATCCGCAGGTTCATCAACCCAAACTTCAGTGAAACCGCAATTGGCGCAGCAATAGCGGGTCACTTTAATCGTTTTAAAGGATGAAGGCGGTTTTGCGCCGCTGAACATCGAAGGGGGTTGGATATCACCTGGAAGGCGGACGATTTCCTTGGAACGGCACTTGGGGCATTGAAGATTTCTCATTGTTTTCGGGTCCTTTCATTTGGGCATCCAATCCTGACAGCCTTTCAGGATCACCCTTTATCTTAAGGGCGAAAACCTCTCAAAAACTCACAAGTTGCTCAGGATCAAAATCACGGCAGCCATTGGGGTCGGGCGCCGTTTTTAATCAATTGCAGATTATCGTCGATTTCCCGATCCCAGATCCAGATCGATGAATCAAAACCGGCACCGATGGATAACCGCTGGTATACCAGACCCCCTCCCCAGGGATCCCATTGAAAAGCCGAATACGTCGCTGAGGGTTCAAACCCAATCGGGATGGATTCGCTTCCGTCAAGTTTCAGTACCCACAATGCCCTGTTCATACTTGCGTTGATGGGACGGAGACTGATGGCTATCCATTCACCATCAGGAGACCACCTGGGCTGGCTGAAACTAGCGCCCTCCAAGGTGCCACCCAGCACTGGCAGAACGGTCTCGTTTTCCAGGTCAGCGATGTAGACCGTCACTTCGGGTTCCAATGCGGAGGGTACCAGATCAATAAACAGGAGCCGTTTCCCGTCAGCTGACCAATCGGCCATCTCCTGGATCGAAGAGGGAATGATCGATTCTTGAGAGGTTGCAAGGTCCAGGACACGGATTCCATTATGGACTATGTCGTAGCTGGCCAATTTCTGACCATCCGGTGAGAAGGAGGGCATTTGACCGTAAGCCTCATCATCCTGGTAAAGCGGGGCGGTGTCTTTTGTCTCAACATTCACTGTCCAGACCCGAACTGCCTGGAGATGCTGAGTGTCAGGGTTATAAAACTGCCGGACATAGGCGATCCACACGCCATCAGGGGACCAATCCGGCTGGCTACAGTAATCCAATCCACAGGATAGCAGCAATGTGTTTTCGTTTCCGTTTCGGTCAACGACCCATAAGTCGCTTCCGCCTTCGCCATTTTCAGCCGCGTACACAATCCACTCTCCAGACTGGCTGGGAGAGAAATCAATGACAAGTCCGCCTGTATCTGTTAATTCGTGAGCCATTTGCCTGATCGTGTCCCAACGCCAGAGGTCGCCGCCATGCTCGCCAAGGACAAGGTAAAGAATATCCGGTGAACGGATGGACACGGACCACTGTTGGGATTCAACCAACTCGCGACCGTCGGCTGATTTCATTCCCGCAGAGAGTGAGAGCAGGAATTCCTGATCCGGATCAAGCGCCGTATCAGGGAAAAACCAGAGGATGTCCTCTTCCCACTCGAAACTGCCTGCCACGGATGGCGTGGTCGAAAAATGGGATTCGGCGGATGCATTGTCCACAGGATTCGAGAACTGGATCCCGATCGGGCCATAAACCCCGACCTGTTCGCCTTCGGCCGGGATCACAGCAGTGACTTTCACACCTGCACGGTCCCCCTGAATGAGCAGGATCAGAATCAGACCCAGCAGGACAGCCAGAACAATCAATATAAAACGGTCAGAGCGTTTCATGGGAGCATTTAGGGGTATAGGTAAGGTTGATCCGGTTCATCCACTGTGGTGACCTGATCGGCTTCAATCAGCAGGGTTGTCTTGCCATCGAAAGTTGCCACTGTCATTTTCCCCTGGACGCGCACCCAGCCATTGGGTATGTCCGTACCTTCGACTGGCAGGAAGGCGATTCCGATCGCGGTGGCATCTGCCACACAGCAGGTGATAACAAACCGTCCCACCATGAAATACTCATCCGGAAGGGCTTCATTAATAAAGATAAACCCTTCCACATCCACTGGCTGGCCGACCAAATCAGCAGGTTCTTCTGCTGTATAAAAGGCCCGCAGCCACTCTAACAGGTTTCGATTGATGGGATCCAATGTCAGGACAGAAGGACTGGATCCGCCCGCAGAAAGCGGGATGGCCTGGCTGACGCCTCGGGTTTGAGCTACGCTTGCACCCAGTGAAGTTGCCGGGACAAGTATCCCGAGCATCAGGGGGATTGAAAAGATCAGCAGAAGCCATCCGGCATTCTGAGGTGCCAGTTTGGGAACCAGCAGGTCTTCCTCATGGATCCAGATCGGCGGGCGGTTGTTGAAAGCGATAAGTCCAAGGGCCATCAACGCAAATGCTGCCAGCAGGATCAGCCATGTAAACCGCTGGTGGATGTAAAGTGTCAAACGGCCAGACCAAAATCGTTCAAGCAGAAAAAACCCCAGAGCAGCCATCAGGAAAGCCTGAAACATTCGGAAGCGGCGCTGACTCATGAATATAGTCCTCTCATATTCCCAGTCGATAATTGATGAACAATGTAATCAAGACCACCAGGAATAATGGGATTATTGCAAGGTAAGCTACAGTTTTCTTCTTGAACACCCTGGTGAACAAGAAGATAGATTTGATGTCCACCATGGGACCATAGATGAGAAAAGCAAGGATGGAACCTGTTGAAAAACTGGCAGCAAAAGATAAAGCTACGAAAGCGTCCACAGTCGAACAGATTGAAAGGAGTACCGCCAGAGCAACGAGGAGGAGGATGGAGATAAACGGGCCGGTTCCCATGGCCAGGAGAGTATTTTGTGGTAAAAGTGTCTGCATCAAGGCCGCCAGGAGGCCGCCGAGGATGAGATATTTTCCCATCTCAAACAATTCTTCAATCGCAATACTGGCCGATTGCAAGATCTTCTCTTTGAAAGATTGTTTCTCACTGCCGGAGTGCGTGTGTGTTGAACAAACAGGGACTTCATTTATTGGGATCAGGAGTTCAGATTCGGGTAGCATTGAAAAAATAAGCCCCGTTATTACCGCCACGACCAAGCTGATCACCATTCTTCCCCAAAAAATTACCCCAAAACCAAAAGCGGTATAGGTGCTCAGAATGACTATGGGATTCAATACCGGGGCAGCTAACAGGAAGGCGATCCCGATTGCAGGCGGGAGGCCTTTTGTGTAAAGTCTCCGGGTGAGGGGCACGACACCACACTCACAAACCGGGAAGATCAACCCCAGCAGAGCGCCCATAAGAACGCCGAAGAACCGGTTTTTCGGCAAACGCATGAAGAGGGCTTCGCGTTTAACAAACACTTCGACGATTCCCGAGGCGAGCGTTCCCAAAATAAGATAGGGAAGGGCTTCAATGAATATTCCCAGGAAAATCGTCGTAAATGTTGATGCAAAAGTTATTATTTGACTAAAAACCAATCCAGGATAATCCTTCGATCAGGGTGCAGGCGTCAGGGCGTAGGAGTCCGGGTCATGGTCGCAGTCGGCACCGGTGTGATGATGTTTACGGGGATGACGAGAATATCACCCACGTAAATATCATTTTGATCTTCCATTTCATCAAGATCGTTGTTTCGGCGATACCGATTTGTCTCCTGGATAATTCTTTCAATCGTGCTGTTGAATTGTTCAGCCAGGATATACAGGTTGTCGCCCGTCCTGACCCGATGTTCAATCAAAGTCCCCGGCGCGATATCGGTGGGCAGGGGGGTTGCTGTTGGCAAAGCCTGGCCCGGCGCGGGGATCAATATAATTTGGCCTGGGGTGATAAAACAACTGCTGGTGAGGTTGTTGAGTACAAGGAGGACCTCAATATCAACATCGAATTCTGTGGCAATTGCAGTACAGTTATCCCCTTCCTGGACTTCATACTCGAAAGGTGCGGAAGCGGTCGGTGAGGCCGTGACAGTCGGGGTATTGGTAATGGTCGGCGTCAGTGTTGGCGTCGGTGAGGGCGTTACGGGGGTTGGCGTGGGGGTTTCGGTGGGGGTAGGCGTCTTGGTACTGAATAGTGATATTCCACCACCGCCGCCAGTCAGGTAAATGACCAGTAGCACAATCCCGGCCACTGCCAGGAGGATGGCTATCCCGCCGATGATGTAGGGTCCCATTTTTTGTTTCTTGCGGTATGAAGAAATGATATTCTTCGCATTCTTTTTAGCCATTGGAGTTCCTTTGTGAATTCAGGCCAACCCGGAATAAACACCCTAGGTTCCCGCCTCGCCTTTAATAATCCTGGTTACATTTTAACTGATAATCACCCCAGGGTCGAGTCTTCTTTATGCCGGATCCTGAGCACCGGCAGCGCATCCAGTGATGCAGTCATAAGTAAATGAGCCAGTGGATTTTACCTAAGTTGCCTTTTTTTGACAATCAAGGATCCGTTTCATGAATTGTCCGGTGTAGGATTGCGGCATTTCGCAGAGTTCCTCCGGTCTGCCTGTGGCGATGATTTCACCGCCGGCATCGCCGCCCTCCGGCCCAAGATCGATGATCCAGTCCGAGACCTTAATGATGTCCAGGTTATGCTCGATAATGACCACGGTATTGCCTTCGTCCACGAGGCGCTGGAGGACATCAATTAATCGGTGAACATCCGCTGCGTGCAGACCGACCGAGGGCTCGTCCAGCACATACAGCGTGCTGCCTGTGGAGCGGCGCGACAGTTCTTTGGAGAGTTTGACGCGCTGCGCCTCCCCACCTGAGAGGGTCGTCGCGGATTGTCCGAGCCGGATGTAACCCAGGCCAACATCCTGAAGGGTCTCCAATCTGCGGATGATTTTTGGAAACGCTTTGAAAAAATCCGCGGCTGTGTCGATGGTCATATCCAGCACTTCAGCGATGTTCTTCTCCTTATAACGGATCTGCAAAGTCTCCCGATTAAACCGGGTTCCATGACAGACTTCGCAGGGGACATAGACATCCGGCAGGAATTGCATCTCGATTTTAAGTTGTCCCTGTCCGGCGCAGGCCTCACACCTTCCGCCTTTGACATTGAAGCTGAAACGGCCTTTTTTGTACCCCCGCATTTTGCTTTCGGGAAGTTCTGCGAACAGGTCCCGGATGGTGTCAAATACACCGGTATAAGTGCCGGGATTGGAACGGGGTGTCCGGCCAATGGGGGACTGGTCAATATTGATGATCTTATCAATATTTTCCACGCCTTCCAGCGAGTCAAAATCGCCGGGTGCAGTGCGCGCGCCGTGAAGCTGGCGAACCAGCGTTCGGTAGAGGGTGTCAATCAGCAGAGAAGATTTACCGGAACCGGAAACGCCTGTGATGCACACAAATCGGCCGAGGGGAATATCCAGATCAACATTCTTGAGGTTGTTCTCCCGTGCGCCTTTCAGAATCAGGTGTTTTCCGCTGCCCACCCGGCGTTTATCCGGAATAGGGACGAATTTTCTTCCGGAGAGATACGCGCCGGTCAGCGATTCCGGGTGATTGATGATATCTTCCGGCGGGCCTTCAAACACGACCTCACCCCCGAGATCGCCGGCTCCGGGGCCGAGGTCCACGATCCAATCTGCCCGCCGGATGGTTTCCTCATCATGCTCCACTACCATGACGGTATTACCCAGATCGCGCATCTCCTCCAGCGTGACCAGGAGACGGTCGTTGTCCCTTGGGTGGAGTCCGATGGAAGGCTCATCCAGTACATAAAGGACGCCCATCAACCGGGAGCCGATCTGGGTCGCCAGCCGGATCCGCTGCGCTTCACCGCCTGATAAGGACCCGGCGGATCGCTGCAGGGTCAGATAGTCCAGGCCGACATTGACCAGGAATCCCAGGCGGGCCTGGATCTCTTTGAGTATCCGGGCGCCGATCAGACGCTCGCGTTTGGTAAAGGGAGAGGTTTCTCCGGAAAGGCTTTCGATCCACTCCAGAGTACGGCGCACAGGCCAGTTGGTGACTTCGATGATGTTCCTGCCGTCAACGGTCACGGCCAGGGCTTCTGCGCGCAGGCGCTTCCCGCCGCAGGTCTGGCAGGGGCGGTCACTCATGAATTCTGAGATCTTCCCCCGGATATATTCTGAGTTTGTCTCACGATAGCGGCGTTCCAGGTTTCCGATCACGCCTTCAAAGGAAGCTTTGAAGGAGCTTTTCCTGCCATTGCGGCCGGTGAATTCAACGGTCAGCTCTTTCCCGCCTGAGCCATAAAGGATCTTGTCAAGTTTTTCCTCAGACAGGGTTGTAACCGGTGTTTCCAGGTTAATTTTATAGTGATCGGCAACAGCTTCAAGCATCTGCCAGTAATAGCCGCCGTCATCTTTGGGGCCGTCCCAGGCGGCGTCAGCGATTGCACCATCGATCAATGAGACGGACCGGTCCGGGATCAGCAGATCAGGGTCAATTTCCTGACGGCTTCCAAGACCCTGACAGGTTGGGCAGGCGCCATGAGGTGTGTTGAAGGAGAAGGTGCGGGGCTCAATTTCCGTGATCACGCTGCCATGCTCGGGGCAGGCCAGATGTTCCGAGAACTGAATATCGCGGGGTTCCTCCTCCGAAAGGATCTGCACTGTGACGTAGCCATCGCCGAATTTGAGCGCGGTTTCGACAGAATCGGTCAAACGGGTGCGGGCTGCTTTGCCTTCTTCTTCGGTTTCCGGCGTATGCAAGATAATCCGGTCGACAACAGCTTCAATCGTATGCGCTTTATAACGATCGAGGTTAAACTCTTCCTCAAGCGAATGGGTTTGCCCATCCACCCGGACCCGGACGAAGCCTGCTTTCCGGATCTCTTCAAATACAGCCTGATAGGTGCCTTTTCGCTGCCGTACGAGGGGAGACAGGATTTGCAGGCGGCTGCCTTCGGGGAGCGCTTCAATGTCCTCCACGATTTCCTGCGCCGATTGTTTTTGAACGACCCGGCCGCAGACCGGACAATGCGGGATGCCCACCCGGGCGAAAAGCAAACGCAGGTAATCATAGACCTCTGTCACCGTTCCAACTGTGGAGCGGGGGTTGTGAGACGTTGCCTTCTGGTCAATGGAAACTGCCGGGGAGAGCCCTTCGATTGTGTCCACATCGGGCTTGCTCATCTGTCCGAGGAATTGGCGGGCATAGGCGGAGAGGGATTCCACATAACGCCGCTGGCCTTCGGCAAAGATGGTGTCAAAAGCCAGGGAGCTCTTACCGGATCCGGACAGCCCGGTGATCACCACCAGCTTATCGCGGGGGATTTCAACGGTAATATTCTTTAAATTGTGCTCGCGTGCGCCGACCACACGCAGGTTATCACGTGCCATCATTATATTTTCACTCATTCCATCAATTATAGCACAAACGTTTTATTATATTAGATTCGATGCAGATAAACGCGCAAATAATAATTATACCGTGTGAGAAAAGGTGCGCGCGGAAATCTTCCGACAGGGTTATTAAACTGTTTTTGAGCCTGTGATAATTCAAAATAAAAGATGAGCTTTTAATAGTATAG
>CAZXRL010000056.1:0-14049 GCA_964643275.1 uncultured Candidatus Brevefilum sp. | reverse complement strand
TCCACAGTTTATGATACTCCCTTTTAACTGTGTCCAATTTTTCAACCGCACTACATACATTCCTATTCACCTAATACCAAATTTCCTGATTCCCTAGTCCCTGATACCTAATTCCCAAATCGCCTAATTACCATTTGCCTGCTGTGTAAGCGTCACGCGGTAAATGAACCGATCCTGGCCGCCGAATTTGTACTTATAGGGTTCATCACCGCGCATGAAGTCAAATTCCTCGATCCCGTTCTCGTTTGCCCATTGGATCAGGTGAGCAAGGAGGATCCAGCCCGGCGAGTAGTCGCGGTATTCCCAATCCCAGCCCGAGTTGTAGAGCCAGAGACGGTTGTTGTAATTGAAGGACAGGTTAGCTGCGGCTTTGTTCCCGTCGAGGGTGAAAAAGGCAAGGTGCAGGTAGCCATCTTCGGCGGCAGTCTGCGCTGTGTTGTGGATGTGCTGGATCATTTGATCGGTGAGGAAGGCCTTCTTGCTGGGGTCCTGCGCCATCATATCAACAAAGGCTTGCACCTCGTCGCGGAGGTCATCGCCGCCTTCCGTGAAATAAAACCGGCCCGCCGCCAGGCTGTCCTCGACATTGCGGAGTTTGCGACGGATCTCATGGCGCTGTTTTTTATCAATTTGCATCAGGTAGTCATCGAAATTCCCCGGGAGGGGGATAAAGGGTGAAGGCTGGAGGCGGACCTGTTTGTGAGTCCAATCGCGCCGGTCAGATTCATCTTTGAGCACAGCCAGGGTGGGCGACTCTTCCAGGATGTTGTAGAGGTCGAGAACATCCCATTGCGGGATGGCCTCCTCCGCCAGGAGGAATTCAATCAATCCGGAGACGAATCCGGGCAGGTTTTGAGGTTCAACAATAAAGTCCAGGAAGTCGGAGACTTCGATAGCCCCAACGAACATCAGAGCCGGGTCACCGAGCAGGTTTTTGGCATGGAATAGTGGTGCAATACCCACCAGAGCGTCATCTTCAAAGGCGGCTACAAGCACCAGTTCGCTTTCCGCCCGCCATTCGCCCCCGCCGCAGGTGTCCCACCAGGTCTTGAGGTACTTGTAGGTGAGAAAGGGGACATTACATGGGCTTTTTTCCACCAGAAGGTCCCAGTCATCCTTTAAACTTGCCAGTGCATCAAAATTATTGTATCTTTTAAATTCCATAGCAAAGATTATACCTTAGCGAAGACCTGTGTATAATGGAGCTGTAGATCCTTATTGGCAGGCCAGGTACGCATGTATGATATAAATCTTTATCCCCTTCAATTCAAAAAAGGAAAACCGGTGATCGGTTCGTCCGGTTTTCTGGCTGTTGCGCCTCCCCGCCGGGTTGCCCGGAGCCGCTCGGAAGACCTCCTGATCCTTTCACTGAGTTTTTCTGAACCCGATTCGATTCCTTCCAGCCTGCAGCAGACCTGGTTAAGCCAGCTTTCCCAAATATATTTCAAGACAAGCGGCTCGGTCACTTCAGCGTTACGGGGACTGATTGAGACTTTGAACCTGAACTTGATGGAAGAGAACCTGAAAAGTGTAGAGGGAGGCCGGGCAGTGACCGCCGCTGTAACGCTGGCTGCGCTTCATAACCGCAATCTCTACCTGGCGCAAAGCGGCCAGACCCACGCCTACGTCCTCAATCAGCAGGGGGTGCAGCACCATTCCGATATCAGCGGAACGGATCGCGGGCTTGGTGTGAGCCGGACACCCAGCATCCGCTATTATCAGGATGATGTGGGCCGCGGTGCCTATTTCTTTGCAACGGATAATCCCCCCGAATCCTGGGCGGATGATCTGCTCTTTTCCGGAAGCATGCCGGATTTTGAGCAATTACGCCGGAGATTGTTAAATCAGACGCCTTCCAACTTCAGGGTCGACCTGGCTCAGATCAAACCAGGAGAGGGGAAGATTAACCTGAAACAAGCCCTTCCGCAAACGGCAGAAGGCCAGAGTCCACCCCAGCCGGTTCAACCTTTTGACACAAATCAACCAGCAAGTGAACCCTTGCAGGAAAAGGTGAAGGAACCCGAAGATTCAGCCCACGCTAAGCCCAACGAAATTCAGGCAGAGACATCCTCTGAGCAACACATCCACGGGCTCGATAACCGGGAAACGGATGATGCACCACAACCATTAGCCGATCCCGCTGAAGAGCAGTCCCAAAGACCGATGACCCATCTGCGGGCGACTGTTGAACCCGACCCGGCACAGCCGCCCCCCCGCGCGCGCCCCCCAAAAGATTCCGCAGCTGTTGCCCGGGAAAACCTGAGACGGCAGAAGGCTGACCTGGAACAGAAAGGGTTAAAAGGGCTGGAGGCGGGCATTAAGTGGTGGCGCACTGCCCGGATGAATGTGGGAGAATTTTTCAAAGGCTTTTTCGCCCGCTGGTCCCCCGAGGGAATGCAGGGGACGCCAGAGTTATCCAAAAGCACGTTGATCATTATTGTGATTGCAGTTCCGCTGGTCGTCGTAGGGATTGCCGCTGGGGTTTATCTTGGCAGAGGCAGGGTTTTACAATATACCCAGTATTACAACCAGGCCTCAGCTTATGCGGGGGCAGCGGCGGCGATGGACGATCCCGGGACATCCCGCCAGGCATGGGCGCAATCGCTGGAATATCTGGATCAGGCTGAATCATATAGAAAGACGGACGAGTCCGCTCAATTAAGGTATCAGGTGCAAAGCGCGCTGGACTTGCTTGATGGGGCGGTCCGGTTAATGTACCACCCGGCACTGACCGGGGAACTCTATTCGGGGATCCAAATCACCCGGATAGTTTCTTATGGCGCGGACCTTTACTTGCTTGATGAAGCAGGGGGACGGGTGATCCATGCAGAGCGCAAGAGTCAGGGGTATACGGTCGATCCGGATTTCGTTTGCGCCTCCGGCAATTTTGAGGGCGGCGCGGTGGGTGAGCTGGTGGATATGGTTGCCCTGCCGATTAACAATCCCTATCAGGCCCATGTGATGGCTGTGGACGCGAATGGAGGTGTCGCTTATTGCGCTGCCGGGCAGGAGCCGGTGGCAACTGTGCTTCCCCGCCCGGAAGGGAGTGCGGGGGAGATCGTTGCGATCACCTATGACAGCGGATATCTTTATGCACTCAACCCCACAGCAGATTCTATCCGGGTTTACCAGGCGATTAACGGTCAGTTTCAGGACCCGCCCAGGGATTTCTTTGGGGGTGAAGCCGCGTCTGAGAAACTGGACATATCACAGATCGTGGATCTGGCCGCAAACGGTCCCGAATTGTATTTATTGCAGAGTGATGGCATGTTGAACAACTGTGTGTCGACCGGCCTGGAAGGAAATCCGGTGAACTGCGAGAACCCGGTGGTTTATACTGATGGCCGGCCCGGGTCAGAAGATCAGCCGCTTGCGATGCCAGAAGCGGCTTACACGTCTGTGTTGTATACCACACCGCCTGATCCTTCCGTCACCGTGCTTGATTCAACGAATGCGGATATCTATCAGTTTTCGCTCCGCTTCCGTCTGCACCGAAGGTTGCGTCCGGAGCTGGGGGCATATGAGGTGGATGATCTTCGGGCAACGGCATTCACAATTGCGGTTGACCGGATCGCGTTCCTCGCCTTTGGACATCAGTTGTTTTATGCGTATGTGGAGTGAGGGAACGGTTGTCATTCACCTCATCAGTCTGCTTCGCAGACAGCTTCCCCTCAAGGGGAAGCCTGAATAATAAACCACTATTTTACGTAAAATTCGGGATTACAACGGAAGTTCTAACAACTTGTTTCTTTAAAGTGCAAACCAGAACACTCGCAAGTTGTGAACCATCGCCACTATTCTTATTGCCTTCTCCTGGAGCGAAGCGCAACACCCGAAGGGTGTGGAAGGAGAAGGTGGCACGAATTGCTGGATGAGGTGTCCTTTATTAAGTCTTTTCTTCACATTAACAGCCTGCTTCGAAGGTAGCTTCATCTCATAGGAAAACCTAAACAGGAATTCCTTTATTAAGGTATTGCTGGGTTCTCAGCGATAAGTCTAATACGCCATCTCCTCAAGAAATAAATTGGAGCGCTCACAGGATGTAAAAGAAAGAGGTAATGAATTACGATCAACATCAAATAGTTATAACCTCTACTTTGCGATCCTCCTCGTTCTGATCCCCGGCCTTCAATCCTCATTGATGTTACAATTGGGTTTCGGAAACCAACCAATTTTGGATGAGGAGTCTTATGGCTAAAGTAGATCCCCGAATTGCAGAGCTGCGCGAGCTGCGCGAAAAGGCTCAACAGGGAGGCGGACAGAATCGGATTGACCAGCAGCATGCCAAAGGCAAGCTGACCGCCAGAGAACGGCTGGACCTCTTGCTGGACAAGGGCAGTTTTTGCGAGTTGGAACCTTTCACCACCCAGCAAAACGACCCGGATGAACAAGGCAGTTACGGAGACGGGGTCGTCACAGGTTACGGAACTGTGGATGGCCGGACGGTTTACGTTTATGCTCAGGATTTCACCGTAATGGGCGGCGCGCTGGGCGAGATGCACAGCCGGAAGATCTGCCGGGCTATGGATCTGGCTGTGGCGAACGGCAGTCCGATTGTCGGTCTGATTGATTCCGGCGGCGCAAGGATCCAGGAAGGCGTTAAAAGCCTTGGCGGGTATGCGGAAATTTTCAAACGGAACGCCCAGTATTCGGGTGTTGTCCCGCAGATCAGCCTGATCCTGGGACCCTGTGCCGGTGGTGCGGCTTATTCCCCTGCCCTGACCGACATGATCATCATGGTGGAGAAACAATCGTTCATGTTCCTGACCGGGCCGCAGGTAATCAAAACCGTGACAGGCGAGGAGACTGATTTCGAGTCGCTGGGCGGGGCGGCCGTTCATTTAAATGTCAGCGGCACCGCACATTTGATCACCAAAGATGAAGAATCCGCGCTGGATCTTGTCCGGCTTGTGCTGGGTTATCTGCCCTCAAATAATATCGAGAATGCGCCTGTAAACACTACCGGTGACGATCCGGAAAGGCTGGCAGAGGTTTTGAACAACCTGGTACCGGCGGACCCAGGGACGCCTTATGACATGCACACGGTGATCGAGTCCGTCGTGGACCAGGGTTCTTTCCTTGAATTACAGTCCGGGTACGCCCGGAATGCGACCGTCGGGCTGGCCAGACTAGATGGAATGCCGGTGGGCATCCTGGCACAGGAACCGAGTGTGATGGCGGGTGTGATTGATATTGACGCAGCGGACAAGCTCTGCCGGATGGTGCGGTTCTGTGATGCGTTCAACCTGCCGCTGGTGACCTTTGTCGATTCTCCCGGATTTCTCCCCGGCGTAAGCCAGGAACATCGCGGCATTATCCGCCATGGTGCGAAGGTGCTCTATGCTTATTCTGAGGCCAACGTGCCCAAGATCAGTATCGTGACCCGCAAGGCCTATGGCGGGGCTTATGTCGTGATGAGCAGCAAATACCTGGGGACGGATATCAATTACGCCTGGCCGAGCGCTGAGATTGCCGTGATGGGGCCGGAAGGCGCAACCAACATCCTTTACCGTAAAGAACTGGCGGATGCGGAAGACCCTGAAGCCGAGCGGGAAAGACTGCAGGCAGAATACCGCAACCGTTACCTCACGCCTTATGCTGCTGCAAAGGCGGGTTATGTGGATGATGTTATTGAACCGGCTGAGACCCGACTGAGGGTGATCAGGGCTTTGCGAGCAATCCGGAATAAATCAGAAGCGCATCCGCCCCGCAAACACGGCAATATGCCGGTCTGAGAGGGATTTTGACGATGAGTGAAATCCAGCAAGGTTTTTTGATTACGGCGATTGGTATGGGGTTGGTTTTTGCTGTTATTATCTTCCTCTGGGGCCTGATGGCTTTGATGATGCGGGTCACCTCAGGGAAACGGGAGGTTATTACCCATCCTGAAGCGCCGGAATCCCCTCTGGTGCCTCAAATGCAGGATGTTGAACGAGGGCGCAGGGCTGCTGCTGCGGCAGTGGCTGTGGCAATGGCGCTGGAGGATGCATCCACCTGGCGGTCACAATCCGTGAGGAAAGAGGCGGAAGGGACACTGAATCCCTGGCAGGCAGCGCATCGCACCCGGCAAATGGAGAGGAATACAAGAGGATAACTTCATGAAATATAAAGTCATTATTGATAACCAAACCTACGAGGTTGAGATTGAGGACATCCAGGCCCGACCAGTGATCGCTTTAGTTGAGGGGGAGCGGTATGAAGTCTGGCCGGAAGAAGCGCACCAATTGGAATCTGTTACTCCCACCTCTCAACCGGTTTCTGTCCAGCAGCCCACCAGGGAAGCAACCGTAACCCAGCCAAAACCCTCAGGGGGGAGCGATAAGGCCGTGAGCGCGCCGCTGCCGGGTGTGATTTATGCGGTCCTGGTCAAGCCGGGCGATGCAGTTACCAGAGGGCAGGAACTCTGTACTTTGGAGGCGATGAAGATGAAAAACGCCATCCGCAGTACCCGGGATGGGACAGTCGCATCGGTTGAGGTGGATGTAGGTGACCAGGTCGGTCATGGCCAGGTCCTGATGACCTTCAGCAACTGAGGGAGAGGCGAATGGATTTTTCATTATTAATTGAGGAGATCACCCGGGGTTTCACGACCTTCACCTGGGGCAATGGCGTGATGGTGATGGCCGGCGTTGTGCTGATCACTTTGGCGGTGGTCAAGGAATATGAACCGGTGCTGCTTCTGCCCATTGGTTTTGGGTGTATTATGGCGAATATTGGGATGTCCACCGATTCCGGTTTCATGAAGGTGATTTATGATGCCGGGATTGCCACGGAGCTTTTTCCCCTGCTGATCTTTGTTGGGGTTGGCGCGATGATTGATTTCAGCCCCCTGATCTCACAGCCTAAGATGGTGCTGCTGGGGGCAGCCGGCCAGTTTGGTATTTACGGCACCCTACTGCTGGCATTATTGCTGGGGTTCCCAATGAATCAGGCGGCTTCCATCGGTGTGATTGGCGCGATTGACGGTCCCACTGCGATCTTTGTGGGGAGCAAGCTGGCCCCGGAACTGCTGGCGCCTATTGCAGTGGCGGCTTATTCTTATATGAGCCTGATTCCCATTATCCAGCCGCCGATCATGAAACTGATGACTACCCGGAAAGAACGGCTGATCCGGATGGAATACGCGCCCAAACCGGTCTCCCGGCTGACGCTGGTGGTTTTTCCGATTTTTGTTACTCTGGTTGTGAGCCTGGTAGCGCCGGATGCGGCCCCTTTGATCGCGTCGTTGATGCTGGGGAACCTGCTGCGTGAAAGCCTTGTGGTGGACAGGCTGAGCAAATCCGCGCAGAATGAGATTATCAATATTGCGACTCTGTTTCTTGGGCTGGCCATTGGCGCTACGATGAAGGCGGAATCCTTCCTGAACCTTCAGACCTTGATGATCTTGGGTCTGGGGCTGATCGCTTTTGTGTTGGATACAGTAGCCGGATTGCTGTTCGGAAAGCTGATGTCGGTCCTGAGCGGTGGGAAAGTCAACCCGCTGATAGGTGCGTGCGGGATCAGCGCCTTCCCAATGGCGGGACGGTTAGCGGCCAAGATGGCGCAGGATGAGGATTTTGAGAACTTTATCCTGATGCACGCCATGGGCGCGAACACAGCCGGGCAATTGGGCAGTGTGATCGCCGGCGGGCTTCTGCTGGCGTTGGTATCGGGCATTGTCTGAACAGGTTAATCATCCTGTGGAGGAATTTAATGGAATATCAAATTGAAGGTACGGTTTTCCCCATGCTTGAGGTCCGGCTGACCCGCGGTGAATCCGTGTTCACGGAATCGGGTGGGATGGCCTGGATGAGTGAGGGGATTAAAATGTCCACCAGTACACGAGGCGGCTTGATGGCAGGGCTGGGACGGGCATTGGCTGGAGAGTCGCTGTTTATGGTGACTTATGCCTGCGAAGTGCCTAGTGGTTCAGTGGTGTTCACACCTGAGGCACCAGGCCGGATACTGGATCTGGTTTTGAGTGAGGGCCAATCCCTGATCTGCCAGAAGGACACATTCCTGTGTGCTGAACAATCGGTGGACATCAAAATCCACTTTCATAAGCGGTTGGGTGCGGGCATGTTTGGCGGGGAAGGGTTTATTCTCCAGAACATCACCGGTCCCGGACGGGTTTTCCTTGCCATTCCGGGGGAGGTGCATGAACGAACCCTGGCGAGCGGCGAAAAGCTGTTGATCGATCCCGGGCATATCGCCATGTTTGAACCGTCCGTGAACTATGATATTTCCATGGTCAGGGGGATTAAGAACGTGCTTTTCGCGGGGGAAGGTTTGTTCCTTGCGACGCTGACCGGACCCGGTAAGGTATGGATGGAAACCATGCCCATCTCGAACCTGGCTGCCAAGATCGCCAGATATATCCCATCGAAGGGCATGGGGTCCTGAGGTTTTGATCTGTGATCCAAAAGACGCCTTGCGGACTCTTTTTTTGTGCAATGAGGGCTTAGCAGGTATACGCCTTGCCAGGACGGTCAAAGTACGCATGGGGAGATGATCTCAAAAATCTGCTGGTCCGCGGACAGACTTATCTGGCCGCCGACGGGCAGCACTGTATTGGGGCAGTTGTGGCCAAAATCGTTCATTTTGAGAATTGGGAAAGAATATTCCCGGGTTACTTCGAGCAGGATATCTTCCATGTGAGGTCTTTCGCCGCCATCTCGCTGCATACCGTCAATATAGCCGACAATTGCGCCTCTGATTTGATCGAAGACACCCATCTGATGGAATTGGTGAAAAGCGTTATGACAGGCCTTGAGAGAGATTGTATAGGCTTCCACGAAGAGGATTGCGTCTGAGAAATCGGGCCAGTAGGGGGTGCCAGCCAGTTTCAGCAGACAACGCAGGTTGCCCCCTAAAAGCTTTCCGGTTGCCGCGCCGCTTCTGACCATGGAACGGGGGCGGTTGGGCGGGATTGGGCCGAGCCTGCCTTTCATGATGATCTGGTCAAATTCATCGAATTCATAATCTGTCATATTATGACCGAACCCCCAAAGAATGTCATTGCCGTGGAAGGTCACCAGACCGGTCTGCTGGTGGAATGCATTGAGCAGGACAGTGATGTCACTGATGCCGAGGAAGATTTTTGGGTTTGAGCGAATCACGTCCCAGTCCAGCAGGCTCAGGGGCGCATTGGCTGTATCTCCACCCTGGGTGCAGATGATGCCTTTGACCTCGGGATCAGCAAAAAGAGTGTTGATGTCCTCGGCTTTTTCCTCGGGGGTTGCAGCATACCCTAAAGACTGCGAGCGGATATGTTTTCCGGGTTTGACCTGAAATCCCATGGACTGGAGAACGGTGATGCCAGCTTGAAGCCGGCTTTCCAGATCCGGAGTGACGGGATCTGAAGGGGAAATGATACCAATCGTGTCTCCTGGCATAAGCCTTTTGGGGATCATATTGTTGTCCTTGATCGCGGGGTATGCAATTGACTGATGATCCATGCATGCGGCAGAATTCAATCCTGTTCTTGCACCATTGTAATCATCAGCCGAATGAGGTTCACTCTTTTTCTTTGAGTTCTTTGGGCTTCCAGAGCCCGATCAGATCGCCCATGGTTTCAAGGGAGATTTCTTGCCATGCATCCAGCACAAGGACCAGATGCCCCAGGCAGGCGGTAGGGACGGATTCGATCTCGCCATCGATGATCTGCAGATAGGCTTCCAGGCCCGGGTTGTGTGCGACGATCATGACGGTGTTGGGGTCGTCACTTATTTCTCCTAGTGCACTGACAAAATCCTGAGGTTCGCCCATGTAAAGTTCGTCGGAGAACAGGATTTGCCCGGAATAGGCCAGTTCTTTTGCGAGGATTTCAACGGTCTCACGGGCACGCACAGCCGTTGAGGAGAGGATCAGGTCGGGGGTCAGGTTGTTATCTGCTATAACCCTGGCCATGCGGATTGAATCCTTGCGGCCGCGTTTCTTGAGAGGGCGCTCATGGTCTTCCAGGCTGTCATCTTTCCAGCTTGATTTCGCATGGCGCATCAGTAATAGATTTTTCATTCAGGGTTCTCCTCGGGTATTTCTCTGATTCATCAACAGAAAAATTATATCTCAGAATGGCACCTAATACGTCAGTAATACTGGTGAGGGCAGGGCAATCGCAAAGTTGAATGAATAACACTTCTGATGATACTTGTGATTTATTAGCTCTTTCCTTTGCATCCTGTGGGCGCTCCACCTGGTTATTTTGAGGAATTGGTGTATCAGAATTATCGCTGAGAACCCAGCAACACCTTAAAAAGGCGTTATTGTTCAGGCTTCCCCTTGAAGCAAAGCGAAACACCCGAAGGGTGCCACCTTCTCCTGAAGGAGAAAGCAAAAATAATAGTGTCGATGGCACATGCTTCGTTTCAAGTGGACGGGTGCCCGCAGGGCGGGAAGGGGTGAATCCAGAGTATAAACGATAGAAAAGACTGAAACGAATGACTTTGCGATTACCCTGTTGGTGATGGAGGAGTCCTACCGGATTGCGTTTTCGCCCGGATCGTATGATGCAGCAGCTTCCACAACCGCCCGGACATGGTCAAGACTGATCTCAGTCGGCAGGGTGCAATCCGCGCCAAGGATCAACCTATCCATGCCAAAATCATTGATCACCTCATGGACTGCGTATTTGATCTGATGAGGCGGGCCGTCAACGATCACCCCCCGATTATCAAGGCCGCCCAGGATCAGGCGTTTGAAGAGGTTCTTTCCAGCATTGAGAGGGATATTATGGGGCGCGTTGGCCGCCCAGTTGACCACATTTCCCGGGTAGTCGGCATAGTGATGGAGGCGGACGTTATCCCGGCAGATATGGAGGATGTTGAAATCGCTCTGATCCTGAATCGCACTCAAAACGGCCAGATCATGGGGTTTGATGTAATTCAAAAACTCGCTTTCCTCAAAACGGTCAGCTTCACCCCCCTGGGCGGAATAGTAAATGCCATCCGCGCCGGCTTCGAGACAAGCGCAGGCAAACTCGGCCAGGCTCTCAGCGATAGTTGCCAGACCCAGGTTCACAGACACGGGATCTGCTTTGAGGTGTTCGGTCACCAGATGGTCAGCGGCATGGTTGCCTTCAGAAAATGGGTTAAAGAGTGTGGTGACTGTCAGGCATTCGCCGCCCAGCTCATCCGTGATCATCTTGATCTCATCAAGCTGGTCCTGAAAGAAATCGCTGGACAGAGGCGCGGGTCGAATCTTTCGCCAATCGGCCGGATTTGTGATCTGTTCATCCACCCGGTAGGGGTGTTCATTCATGATCTTGAGGAAATCCAGATCGGTTTGGCGATAATAGTCGAGGTGGGCCTGGACTGAGGCTTTGCCATGAGCTTGTTCTTTCGGGAAGTGGAACCAGAAGCTGGCCGGCACCCGGTCAGGTGTTTCTCCACGCAAGACTGAGCGTACCCGCTGGATTTTATTCATGTGACCTTCTCCTTCAAATCGTTAAAAATGAGGGTTAAATTGCTGAACTGCGGGAATTATACCCGCAGTCCAGACAACTCACCATTAAGGAGACGAAAGATCAGGCGTACCTGATAAGGGTTCTGATCTCAACCCAATTGTTACAGCTAAGCGGGTTTTCTTCAAGGATTTGTATAACCCTGATCTCATCACTGCTGACCAAAAAAGGACGGATAGCAAGGGTTATAATAAATGGGTTCATTTCTATGATAATTTTACGGAGATAATTCAAGCCAGGATGATCTTAAGGATTGGTTGCAGATTGTCTTTGTTACGTAGAACCGATAAACCGGATTGAGACGGAATATAATCAATAAATGAGGTGGATTTGATGACTGCAGAATTCTTTGAAGACCCATTGACGACTCGGCGGGCTATGGCGGGTGACTTGCACCGGCCATTATTTCATTTCCTGCCACCACGCAACTGGATGAATGATCCCAATGGGTTGTTTTTTCACCATGGGAAATATCACTTGTTTTATCAGTACAATCCCTTTGGCCCATTGTGGGGCTTTATCCATTGGGGCCATGCCAGCAGTGCCGATCTCATCCGCTGGGAGGATCATCCCATCGCACTGGCGCCGGAAGAGGGTGAGGGCGATGACCTGGGGAGTTTCAGCGGCTGTCTGGTGGATGATGCGGGCATACCAACTGCTCTCTATACCGGTTTTGTGAGTTTTGTTGAGACCCCGGTGCTGATGGCGCGGGCACAGGACCCGGACCTGATCTGCTGGGAAAAATCCCCTCATAATCCGGTGATCGCTGAGCGGCCGGAGGGTGTGAATGAGACCGAGTTCAGGGACCCCTATGTCTGGCGGGAAGGGGCGGGATGGAAAATGGTTATCGGGGCGGGGATGAAGGACGGGGAGAGTGCCGCTTTGCTGTATGAATCCCCCGATCTTCTCACCTGGCATTATCAGGGGCCTTTATTTCACGAGCAGACGCTTGAAACGGTGACGATGTGGGAGTGTCCGAATTTCTTTCCGCTCGAGGACCAATATGTGCTGCTGGTGTCGTTATTTCCAAACACTCAGGGGGTCTATTATTATGTTGGCGATTATGACGGAACGAGATTTACTCCGAAGACGCAGGGATTTCTGGAAGAGGGGCCGATTTTTTATGCACCGCAGGTAAGGCGGCTAAAGGATGACCGAACGATCCTGTTTGCCTGGCTGCTCGAAGGGCGATCTGATGAAGCGCTTGAAGCCGCTGGCTGGGCCGGCGTTCAGGGGCTTCCGCGCGAGTTAAAATTGGACCAGGCCGGGCATTTAATCAGCCGGCCTGTGGATGAAGTTCGGTCTCTGCGGCAGGAACACCACCAGTTTGCGTATGTGTCGCTTGATCCGGGAGAGAAACTTGAACTACCGGTTGGCGGGAGGCAGATCGAAATCGAGCTGGAGATCGAGCCTTCCAATGGCGGGGTCTGCCTGTCAGTGCTGGCTGCTGTGGATGAGTCGGAGTTGACACAAGTGGGTGTAAGTTTTAATAAGGCGGAAGGCTGGCTGGATACGACGAAGTCCAGTTTATCGGCCGAGGTCATCACCCAGCGACAAGTGGTAGGGCTTTGTTGTGACCCGGAAGAGACCATCAAAATGCACGTCTGGGTTGATGGCTCGGTCGTCGAAGTGTGGTTCAATGATTCTCGGAGCCTGACCGGGCGGGTTTATCCGACAGGTGAGGACACAACCCGGCTTTTTCTGAGCGCAACGGGTTCAGCCGCCAGGATCAAATTGGTGAGCGTCTGGGAGATGGCAGCGATCTGGCCTGTGAGTGCGTGATGCGAGATGGATATGACTAGAGCGCGCTATGACCCCATTCAGGATAATGATGTCGAGACCGTCAGCGGGATGCTGATGCAGATCCATCGGACGGCAAGCCGCCTGTTTGTTGAGGGATGGCAGGAAGGGAAAGCGGGGGGCTGGATTTTTAGGGGAACTCACAATCCTCATGGGGTATTTTGTATCATTCGGAAAGCTAAATTTGTCGTGTGTTATGCTGCTTTTGATTCGGACCCTGATGCCCCGGAAATCCTTTCGGCCATTGGGGAATTTGTTAACCGGGCACTTATTGAGCGCGGGGAACGGGCTTTGTTTTGCAATGTGCGAGGGGCTAACGCCGCATTGATCGCCCAGCTCAGGTCCCGGGGCTTTAGGGAGGATACCTTGGGTTATGAAATGGTCTGCCGGGTGAAACCTGAAACGCAGCTGATTCCGGAGAGATTGATGCGGCGGGGATACGAAAAAGAGCATTTCAACGCTTATGTTGAACTTCTTGACAGTGCATTCAACCCGTTGATCCGGCAGGCCGGCGGTCCACCCGATGCATTCAGGCGGGAGGGGGAAGACCTGGAAACCCGCCTGGATTCGAAGGCGGAAAAAGAAGAGTTTGCCGCTTTCTGGCAGGGCAGCGAATTGGCTGGCCTTTATTATTTGACAGAAGATTTAATTGAAGTCCTGGCGGTTAATCCGGCGTTTCAAAACAGAGGTTACGGCGGGATCCTGCTGCAACATGCCACCCACCATTTGCTGTCTGAGGCAGGCTATCCGGCTGCTTATTTGATGGTGGTGGCGACCAACAAGGACGCCCGGCGGCTATACGAGAGGCA
>CAZXRL010000055.1:0-14117 GCA_964643275.1 uncultured Candidatus Brevefilum sp. | reverse complement strand
AGATAATGGCAGAATGCCGCTGAAAATGATCCATCCGCAAGAGGGAGATGATGGCCATTCCCCTGAACCAGATCAAAAACCCGGTTCAGGTCTTTTGAAAAGGTCAGACTTTGAAATTCGATGTCGGCCCCGGTTAGCTGAAAACCGAATTCCTCAGCCGTCCGGGTCAGGGCCGCGCCGGTGCCGGACCCTACCTCAAGCACCCGGTCGCCAGCGTTCAATCCTGCTTTGTTGAACAGAGCCCGGCGAATCTCACGGGTCCAATTTGTTTGTTCCAGATAACGCCGGTGCCAGTCTTCCAGGTCCATCTGCATAGCGTTGCCGGTCACTCTGCCGACCAGATCTCTTCCCACTCGTCGGTCAGGAGGTTGCCCAGGACCTGGTCATACATCCCCTGAGCCGGCAGTACATCCCCGTCGGGTTCAACATAGAGCCAGGCCTTGCCTGCGCCTTCCGGCGCGTCCTGTCCTTCGCCGTTCTCAAGTTCCAACGACACCGGGTTATTGCTCGAATAGGGGACGGGCATATCCCAGACAAGTTCGAGCTGTTCCACGGCGGCAAGATCTCGCAAAGCCTGCAGCTCTTCGGTGAGGTCCCGGTCAGCTTCGCTCAAGGATAGGGCGTGCGCGCCCAGCTCAGCCAGTTTCCTGATGACGGGTGTCAGGTCAATGCCTTTCCGCAGGGTCAGGTGGACGGTGGTATGGAGGTCTTCCGCCAGAATCTTCTCCAGAGTTTCCCATTCTCTCGGATCATCCGGATCGAAAACCATCATAATATGATCCAGCCCGCAATCCAGGATGGTGCTTCGATAGGCATCATCGGCGAATTTGAGGGCGTTGGTCAACACCCCGGTCACCAGTCCCATGTCTTCTGCGAATTGAAGCAGATCCGGCAGGTCCTCGCGCAGGGTCGGTTCGCCCCCTGTAAAGAGGAGGTGGGGGATGCCGGCGGCATAGGCTTTCTGAAGAATTGCGAGCCATTCGTCTTTGGTCAATTCTTTGTCAACCCTGTCAACCGGCGCATCTTCCATCCTGCTGCCGGGCATGACACGGTAGGTCAGGGCGCAATCCAAACGATAGGGGGCGGACAGCTTGCCCGAATAGGGCTCCTGCCGATCCATGCCTAAATAGGTCACGGGATCCAGATCCGGTGTATCGATCAGGGTTCTCAACTGCTCGCGAAAATCTTCGAAATCCTGCCGGGCCTGATCCTTATCCACCCGATATCTGTGGGAGATTTTTTCGACGACTTCGCTGTCATCCGTCTGATTGATCATGTGATAGGCAAATTCTGCAGCCGTCTGGTTGAGGTGCAGGATGGTTGAAGCATCAACCACGAGAACGCCGGTGCCGTCCTCTTCAATGCGGAGGTGAAGCCGATGCTGGTCAGCTTCGCCCGGGTCAGTGTGGTAAGTATAAAGTCCGGGAACAAGAGGTTCTTTCTTTGAAAAAGACTTTTTTATGGTTTGAATGAGATTTGGCATGTCCACTCCGTTCAAATGTCAAATACTGGATTATTAATGGGATCAACCGTTTGGTGTTCTCGGGCCAGGGGGCAGCCTCCGCCGCATTCCGGCAGGAAATCGCAGGTCTGGCAGCCTTCCGGGATATTGGTACGGTTCCTCAATTGCAGCGCCAGAGGATGTTCCCAGATGGTTTCCCAGGAATCTTTGAGTAGATTACCCAGGGACTCATAATAGGATTGACAGGGGATAACATCTCCATTGGGTTCCACACACATATTATACAAAGCCGCGGTACACCCTTTGATGCCCAGATCAAGCTGCAGGGGATTGAAGTGACAGTATTGTGTGGGGGTGTACCAGATCAGGCGCTGCCCCTGATCCTGGAGGATCCTGCGGGCATTTTCCAATAAAGGCGGCAGTTCTTCTTCGCGTAACCCGGTTCCAACCGAAGCACCCTTGCCGGAATAGATCAACGCATTCAGGCCGACCGTTGGGACGCCTAATTCGCCGAGGAAACGAAGGGTGTCCGTGATTGTTGGGCTGTTATGAGCCAGCATGGTGGTATTGGTCATCACATACAGCCGGGTTTTCAACACATTGCGGATGCCAGAGACTGTCTCTTCCCAGGCACCTTTTGCGGCGACCATGGCGTCATGAATTTCAGGATCATGTGATTCAAGCGTAATTTGAACATGATCTAGGCCTGCATCAATCAGGGCCTGAACAAAACCCGGTTCTGCAAGTTTGCGGCCATTGGTGTTCAGGCCGGTGATGATTCCCTTTTCTTCCGCATAGGCTACCAGTTCGGGGAGAAAGGGAATCAATGTTGGCTCGCCGCCGGTAAAGACAATGTGTGGGATTCCCAGGTCCCAGACCCGGTCAACGACCTGTTTCCATTCCTCAATCCCAAGGGAGGGCATGCTGCGGGGACGGGCGTTATAGCAGTGACTGCAATTATTATCGCAGCGATAGGTGAGGGCGAGGTCCATCCGGTAAGGCGCGGTAAGATCAGCGCTGAATGGCGCGGTCGTTTCAAGGTTGAGGTCACAGACCGGGCAGGCGCCATTGGGTGCGAGGAGTTCTTCCATTTGCAGGGTGAAGTCCATAAAATCACTTTGGGCCTGGGCTGGCTGGACCTTGAACCGCTTGTGGAGCGCCTTGCCGGCCTCTTCGGGGGAATGGCCTTCGAGATGGAAATAGGCCATTTGAGTCGCGGTGGGGTTCAGGTGCACAACCCGGTTCGCATTGACGATCAGCAGGCCGCGGCCGTCCGGGTCAACCCGGAGGTGGAGACGCAGTTTGTCTTCGCCGTCCTCCCGCAGGTACTGGTAAATGCCTGGGTCGGGTTCAGATGGCTTTTTTAGGCGTTGATTAAGCTTGCTGAAAATTGACTTTTGTCGGGTCATAGGGCATTAAAGGCTCCTGGGTATGGGTTTACCAGGAGCCTGTTTCTTGTTTGAATTACCGTCCGCCGCCGGCACAGGCACAGGCGCAGCCCGCGCAGGCGCACGCACAGGCACAGGAACTGCCGCCACCTTCGCCTCCTCTGAACCCGCCGCTGCCACTCTTGGTGGACTGGGGGATTGGATTGGTGCGGGTGGTGATGCCGCTGGTGAATGATGTCAGGTTGCCGACAACGCCGGCAGCCATTCCGGTCACCCCGTTGATCACACCAGCCGCAAAATTTGAGCCGGGGATGGTAGGCAGCGAAACACCCTTGCCGCCAGCGCCGGCCGTGGAGATCTTTCCACTGGTGCCTGTCTGGCCCAGACCGCCGATATTGCGGCGGTAGGAAGGAGAGTAGCGCGGCCACCAGAACGGTACGAACACTGGCCCGCTGGTGAAGGTGCGGCGGGTCCGGTCTTCGTAGTCTTTATCCAGCATCGTCCACTCGAGGGTCTGGTCATATTTCTCGCTTTTAACCTCGGGTGTATCCGCTTCTTCGACCATGATCCAGGCTCGGCGCATGATGTCTTCATAGTACGCAAGCGTTTCTTTGCGGCTGAAGCCCTTCATCTTTTTCGAGACGCTGTTAACGAGATCCACTATCATTTTTTGCAAAGCTGCCCGGCGTTTGTTCTCCGGCTCCTGGAAAGCTTTTAGGAAATCCACTTCGTAAGGCTGCAGGGATTCCGGAAGGGGGTCTGAAACTTCAATTTTCAAAGGTTCCTGCTGCTCAACGATTGCAGCTTCCTTTTTCAAAGCGCCAAACAGGATCATCGTCAGCACTTTATCCATCGGCTGTTCCATCAGGATGGCTGCCTCAACCGCAGTCAGGCCGCGTTTGATCCCGTGTCCCTCAATTTTCATCTTGGGCGGCAGGTAGCTCATTTTCCGTTTCTTCTCGCCGACAGTACCCTGGTAGATACTCCATCCGACCATGAACAGGAACAGGATGACGAAGCCGCAAAAGCACATTTGCCCGCCAAAAAGGCTCAGAATTGAGCTTATGAACCCCGGCCCACTGCTGGAGGATTCCGTTTTAATGACCAAAGGAATTTCTGTCACGGCAACATCTTCAGGAACATATTGCGCTGGAAAAGCGGTACCAAAGATATACTGGGTATGGGTGTTCGCGGCGTTGGAAAACCAGGAATAATAAACACGGTCCTCCGCAGCGGTGCGGCCGCTATCATCAGGATCGGATGGGCCTGGCCAGTTTTCAGGGTAGTAATAGACACCTTCATCATCGCCGATACCCTGGGGCAGGATGATGGTGACCCGGTATTCGGTATTGGTACTCTTGTCATACTGGGAATCGAACCAGGTCGGGCTGAACTGGAAGTTGATGTAATTTTCCCGATCGCCCTGATCATAGGGAGTCAGCGTATTTTTCACGCCCGGGATCCAGGCCGTGACTGTGCCGGATTCCCCTGGTGGGATGGCGGCATTGCCCAATGCCAGTGCGAATCCATTGGGGACATAGGGAGAATTTTCCACGTCCTGGACACTGTTGCCATTGATCGTCGCTTCTATCGAACTCAGGTTGTACGAGGAACTTGGCATGCCGATGTCGACGAAATCAATTGCCGCGCCGCTGGGTGAATTCTGGAATTCGATGATGTAGTTCATCGAAAGCGTCCCATCGTCTTCGACATACGCTTCTACTTCAAAAACACTAATTGAGAAGCGGTAATCCTGGGCTGAAACCGGCGATGGGAATGCAAAAACGCCGATGACGATCAGTAATAGAAGTAGATTCCTGATTTTCTTCATAGCTCACCACTTGGGTTCTTCAGTAAGTTGATAGGTTGTGCTGCAATGTGGACACTCCACAACCGGAGCGCCGGCAATCATCTTGACATCCTTGGATGTGATCGGGCCGCCGCAGGAGTTGCATTTGATAGTATCCATGCCGACCTCTCCGGGAAGGTCAATATTGAGATTGACCACCTGATCGCCGGCTTTTTGAGGCGGGCTCAGTTTGGTGCCGATGAAAATCAGCACGAATCCGATGATAAGCCCGATGATCCCGACGATGATCCAGCTTGGTGAACCTTCGGGGCTGAAGGCACCCAGGATGAACAAAAAGGCGAAGATGATGAAAACCGCCGCCGTTATAAAGGCAATGATCCTTCCTGCACGCATTAGACCTCCAATTTCTCTTATTTGTTTGTGTATTACCATGATTATTTTAGCTGAATTTCGCCTTTACAACCTCACATAATCACAGGATTTGGTCAATAAACCATGGCTTTTGGTGGTATGGCGTATAATTCATTCAGCAAAAAGATGTTCAAAGATTCTATCACTCATTATACAGGAAACCACTGAATGGCAGAAGAATCAGTTCCCGGGATCGTAATCAGCCGTTTGCCCTGGTATTTACAAACACTGAACCAGATGGCGAGAGAGGGCTTGCATACTGTCTCATCAACAATGCTGGCAGAGCGCCTGGGGTCAACTGCCGCGCAAATCCGAAAAGACCTGTCGTATTTTGGGGGTTTTGGCAAACAAGGCACCGGCTACTCAATCTATTATTTGATTGAGCAGTTGCAGAAGATTCTGAACCTGGACCGGATCTGGCAGGTTGCTGTGGTCGGCGCAGGTGACCTGGGCCGGGCATTGACCCGCTATCAGGGATTTGCGATCCGCGGGATTGAAATTGTATTGTTGTTTGACCTGGATCCGAGAGTTGTTGGGACTCAGGCGGGTTCGGTCACCGTGAAGCATATTGATTCCATGGAAGGGGAAATCCGAAAGAATAGCATCAAAATCGCAATTCTCACAGTCCCCGCCGATGTCGCACAGGAAACGGCTGAAAGGCTGGTGGATGCCGGGGTTGAGGCCATCCTGAATTACGCGCCGGTCACCCTAAGGCTGCCGGAATCAGTGCATGTTCAGCATATTGACCCGGTTCTCCATCTCCAAAGGATGATGTACTATCTGGACGGTGACCGGTGAGAGTTAAAATGGGGGATTTTCAAGCAATAAACGCAATATATCAAGGTTTTTGACTTTATTAAGCTTGATTTCGATCAATTTTTTCTGATCTGCTTGATTGTTGATCTGCAGTTTGTTGTGTCTGATCACGATTGGGGAAAGTGTCCGCCAGGGGTGAACCTGCCCATTTATTTCCAGTCCTGCCTGGACAACTGCCAAATTGGGATGAAAAACGAGCCAAGCGCCCTGATTTAAACGATGGACGGATTTGGTGTGAAGTTTTGGGATCAGTTTTTCACGGGTGAGCCTAATCAGATCTTCCATATTCTGATAAGTATTCTTCAGGATCATCCGGTTACCCAGGTTGTCTTCAAGCAGTATCCGGATCTTCCGATCAATGATGCCGCTGCCAAATTTGACATGAATGGTCTCGGCGTCAAAGCGTTCCATCGAATCCCATGAGAGAAGTTGGATATTTTTGCCCTTGCGGCGTTCCAGGGCATGGTCATAAAGCGTTATACCATCCTGCCAATGATTCTTAGTGGTTATGAAAACCGATATCCATGCGATCAGGCTAACCACGAAAAAAAGCATGGGAAGCGGTAAGGTCCTGAGGATTACGGCCCGGCCATGGATATCAACCATCATCCAGCTTCTGAAAACCCCCGTCACCAATGCGCCAAGTGCAAGCAAGCCCAGGAAGAGGATAACTGCGATGGATAACCCACGCCGCAACCTCAGATGACGCAGGGGAAAATCCATCACCCATCCGGTTCTTTCAGGCGAGAGGTTTTCTCTGAAGATCTTTTCATAGGGTTGATCTGAGGTTTGAGGATTGGGCACAAGAACCATCCTTACTTAAGGTTATTCTCTGGGTGGCAGGCTCCTGCTCAGCTCATCAAGCATTGAAAAGGATTTGGCAGCACCTTCCACGATGCAGGTTGTGGGATTATCCACCAGATAGGCGGGAATACCCAATGCTTTGGTCAGATACCTGTCAATCCCCCGCATGAGCGCCGTCCCGCCGCAGAGCGCCACGCCCCTGTCGATGATGTCAGAGATCAATTCCGGCGGGGTCTTTTCCAGAACATGCCGGATGGTTCCGACGATGTCATCCAGGGGGCGCTCCATGGCTTCGACAATCTCATCCGTTGTCAACGTCACCGGGCGGGGGAGACCGGAGACCTGGTCCTGTCCCTGGATTTCCATGGATTGCTGATCATCCAGGGGAATGGCTGAGCCGATGCGGATCTTTAATTGCTCGGCTGTGGGCTGTCCGATGATCAGCCCGTACTTCTGCCGGACATAATCAATGATCGAGTCATCCAGCCTCAAGCCGGCCACCCGGGTCGTCTCAGCAGAAACGATCCCGTTCATGGCGAGAACGGCTGCCTGTGAGGTGCCGCCGCCAAGGCAGACAATCATATTTCCGGTGGGGGTGCTGATGGGCAGATCAATGCCAATAGCGGCAGCCAGCGGCTGCTGGATCAGGCTGACATCGCGGCTGCCTGCACCCAGCCCGGCTTCGTGGACTGCACGCCTTTCCACGCTGGTGACCCCGTAAGGGATGGTGAGCATGAGCTTGGGCCTGAACAGTAACAATCGTCCGGTCACCCGCCGGATCAGCTCCCGCAGGAGGTTCTCTGTGATTTCATATTCTGCGATGACCCCATATCGCATGGGGCGGTTGACCTCGATGCTGTCAGGCACACGGCCCAGCATGTCCAGAGCGGATTGCCCGATTTCAACCAGTTTCAACTCGTCTAATAGAATTGCAACAATGGTTGGCTCCTGAATCAGGATATTTTTCCCTTCGGCGATTCGGAGATTGATCGTTCCCAGATCAATGCCCAACTCATGTGATAGTCCTGCCATAGTCGTTTCCTCGTTTTTTATTGGTTTCTGAAACCTTCAAAGCATCATCGTTATCCAGGAAAGACTAATCCGGCGTGGTCCTTTTGAAGATTAGACTTCTTTTGGATTGGATTATGCCGTTTTGCATAGGTAGGCCTGATAAACAATCTTACCTGATTTTGCTCCTGATAATTCTATCATTATTGAGATATTGCGTTTGATTTGAATTAGTTCTCTTGTCTTCGTTCACCAATATTCTTATCATCGAGGTCAAGGTATACTTAGTTATCTTTAGAAAATTCACAAACACGTGTGGAGTCTAGGAAATGGCAGAAGAAAGTCTATTCAGGTTCGAAAAAGTCATCAATGTGTCGGGTGGCCAGATCTATCGTGCTTTTACATCAGCGACAGGTTTGAGGGAATGGTTGTGTGATATTGCCACGACCAACCCTGTGAAAGGCGGCAGGATCTTTATGGCATGGGAGCGAGGGTATTTTGCCAGCGGCACATTTACGAACCTCATACCAGATAAACTGGTGTCTTTCTCCTGGATTGGACGCGCTGAACCGGCCTGGACGCAGGTGGACATAGAGATCGTCGATCTGGGGACGGAAGGCACCCGGGTTGTCCTTGAGCACTCCGGCATAGGAGAAGGAGAACTATGGCAGAATGCCCGTGAGGAGATCCGCAAAGGGTGGGAAGATGGGCTGAAAAACCTGAAATCCATTATGGAAGATGGCAGGGATCTCAGGGTGACGGATCGCCCATTAATCGGAATTTACGCAGAGGATCTTGCGCTATTGACGAAACAGCGGAAGGAATCATTAAATAATCCTGTGATTGAAGGTGCGCTTGTTACGGATATAGTCCCGGAATACGGTGCTCAGAAAGCGGGTCTGGAACCCGGTGATGTTATTGTGGGAATCAACGATGAAAAAGTTGACCGGGTAAAAACATTAATGCGGATTCTCAGTCAATTCAATGCGGGAGATAGGATTGAGATTGAAGCCTATCGCGGTCAGGAAAAAATGCATTTTTCCTTGGATACCATGGCCCAAAAAATTCAGACCCTGCCGGAGAGCCCGGAGGAATTGGCGAAGGAGCTTGAAGCTCGAGGCAGCCAGATGTTGGAAAAGCTGGAGCAGGTTTTGGAAGGTGTGACCGATGCAGAAGCCTCATACTCGCCTGGTCCGGATGAATGGTCTGCAAAGGAAACGCTCGTTCATCTGATCCATAGTGAACGCGAAAATCACATCTGGATTAACGATCTTGTTGGGGGGCAGGAGCGGATCTATGATGAATGGCCGGGGAATCAATTATTCCGGATTCGGGCGACCCTGACGACTTATCCAACAATAAATGACCTTTTGGCTGAGCTTCGCCGAAGCCTTAAGGAAACTGTGGCGTCAATCGCCTTTCTCGATCAGAGCTTCACACGCCGGAAAGCAAGTTACTGGCGGCTTGGTACGGAGATATTGAATGGAACGAAACATATTGAAGAACATATCCATCAGATCAAAGATAACATCCGTACTGCTCGTTCAGTGTTTTCAGCGTAAACAAAATTCACAAGGTGTTTCCAAAGAAAGTCTCACTTATTAAACCATGAAATATAATCGGATAACATTTTCCGATTAATTTCAAGGTTTTGATGATTGATGTTAAGTTCTCTTCCCTTGCGGGATATAATTGTGAGGCAAATTTTGCAGGGTAAATCGAAAAAGATTGATGAATGGAATGATGATGCAGGAGATTGAAAACAAATATCAGGCAGCGCTGGATTTTTTGTACAGTTTTATTGATTACAGCCTGAAACGAAATTTTCGGTACGCTGCGGATAAGTTTAACCTTGACCGAATGCGGGCGTTCATGCACCTTCTTGGGGATCCGCAGGAAGATTATGGCATCATCCATGTCGCAGGTTCAAAAGGCAAGGGGTCGGTGTCGTCGTTTTGCGCAAGCATTCTTTCTGCGCAGGGTTACCGTACCGGTTTGTATACATCGCCTCATATGATTGAGTTTACTGAGCGGATCAAGATCGATAGCCAGCAGATCCGGAAGGAAGAATTGGCGACCCTGGTGGATCAGATCAAGCCTGCCATCGAAAAGGTTCCGGAAATCACGACTTTTGAACTGACCACCGCGCTTGCCTTTCTTTATTTCTCGCAACAAAAAGCGGATTATGCTGTCTTTGAAGTTGGACTGGGTGGGCGTCTGGATGCCACCAATATTGTCAACCCGATTATTGCTGTGATTACGTCAATTTCCTATGACCATGTCCAAATTTTGGGAAATACCTTGAGTGAGATAGCAGGCGAAAAAGGCGGCATTATCAAGCTTGATACACCTGTGGTTGTCGCTCCTCAAAAGGAGGAAGCCCTGTTGAGGCTTGCGGAGATTGCTGAAGAGCGAAATGCCCCCTTGATTCGGGTGGGGCGTGATTATCTTTATGCGGCGGGTTCCCACAGCCTGGACGGGCAATCCTTCACAGTCTGGACACCGGATGAGCAGTCTATGGTGGATGAATTTATTGAAACGGGCGGCAGAGACCTTTGGAGTCCGCTAAGGTTTCACATCCCTTTGCTGGGTTTCCACCAGATTGAGAATGCCGCCACATCGTATGCCGCGCTCAAGACGGCAGAAAAATTAGGTTTAAAACTGTCGCAGGCTGCCTATGTCAAGGGGTTTGCGGAAGTTGAATGGCCCGGAAGGCTGGAAATCCTTCGTAAGCGACCACCTGTGATCGCGGACTCAGCGCATAACCGGTATTCTGCGCTGAGGCTGCGGCAGGCGATGGATGATTATTTTCCGGGTCTACCCATTGTGATGGTCTTTGGGGCATCTGAGGACAAGGATATTGAGGGGATGTTTCAGGAATTATTGCCGCGTGTGAGGCGCGTGATCACAACCCAATCCGTTCATCCGAGGGCAATTGAAGCAGAAAAACTTGTGGAAATGGTTCACCGGAGCGGCCGTTCATCAGAGGCGATCCTGCCCGTGGAGGATGCTCTGGCTGTAGCTCTGGATGAAGCGGGTCAGGAGGCGGTTGTCCTGGTCACCGGAAGCGTCTTCATTGCAGCAGCGGCCAAGGAAATCCTGACAGACCTCGAAAACCAGAAAACGCAATGATACAATATTTCGGAAGAGTGATCGTTTCTCACGAAAGAAAAACCTGGAGCAATTATGAACGATGAACAGTGGTTACCGCCCTCGGATGAATATGATGACATCATGGGGAATATTCATCAACGGACTGAAGAGCTGTACCGTGTTTCCGATCGCGAAGTGGACGAATCGGGATTCTTAGTAAGCCCGGCCATTGTTCTGAAGGATGTCGTCGTCTTTCCGAGAATGATTTCGCCGATTTTCATCAGTAACGAAGCCAGTTCAGCAGCAATTGAGACTGTTCAGGAACAGAGCATCACGGCCGTTGCCTTGTTTCTCTCTGATGAGGGGGTTGAGGGCGACCTGCTCAGCCATTATTTACCAGTGGGGATTGAGTTGGCGGTTGGACGCTTGCTTTCCATGCAGGGCGGCAACCATTCTGCGCTGGTTCAAGGCCGGCGCCGCGTGGAGATCATGGGTATCCTGCAAACTGAACCTTACATGGTCGTTGAAGTCCGCCCGATCTCAGAAGATTTTAAAATGACGGTCAAACTTGAGGCATTGATGCGGACGACACGCAGCCTGTTTGAGCGCTGTGTTGAATTGAGTGACAACCTGCCGGAGGAAGCCCAGCTATATTCCATGAACATCAACAACCCCGGCTGGTTGGCGGATATGGTGACGACCTCGCTATCTCTGCCGAATGAGGTTCGTAAAGAGCTCATGGTTCTCTCACATCCCGCAGAGCGATTGAGACGGGTCAACCAGATTCTGGCTGAAGAACTGGATGTCCTGGAACTGGAAGATGAGATTCAAGCCCAGGTTCAGACAGAGGTTGATCGCTCTCATCGGGAATACTATCTGCGTGAACAGATGAAGGCCATCCAGACCGAATTGGGGGAAGGCGATATTTGGAGTGAAGAGATCGTTACGCTGACAGAACAGATCAATGAACGGGATCTGCCTGAGGATGTCAAACTGCAATCCACACGGGAACTTCAGCGCCTGCAACAAATGCCGCCCATGGCGCCGGAGGTGGGAATCATCCGCACCTACCTCGATTGGCTTCTTGAACTCCCGTGGAACGAGCACAGCGATGACAATCTGGATGTGATTAACGCTGTCAAAGTCCTCGAAGAGGACCATTACGGGCTGCAAAAAGCAAAAGACCGGATTATCGAGTATATTGCCGTCCGAAGCCTGAACCCGAAACGGCAGCGACAACCAATCCTGTGTTTTGTCGGCCCTCCTGGCACAGGCAAGACATCCCTGGGAAAATCCATCGCGAAAGCATTGGGAAGGAAGTTTGTCCGCCTATCCCTGGGCGGTGTTCGGGATGAGGCGGAGATCCGCGGCCACCGGCGGACTTATATTGGCGCGATGCCGGGTCGCATTATCCAGACCATGCGGCGAGCGGGGACAAACAATCCCTTGTTCATGCTCGACGAAATTGACAAGTTGGGGGCGGATTTTCGGGGTGACCCTTCATCGGCCTTGCTGGAAGTCCTTGATCCCGAACAAAATGATGCCTTTTCCGATCACTATCTGGAAGTGAATTATGACCTGTCCAAAGTGATCTTCATAACCACAGCAAACACCCTCAGTACGATTCCCCCAGCGCTGCTGGACAGGATGGCAGTCATTGAGTTCTCAGGCTACATCGAGGAAGAAAAGTTAGAGATTGCAAAACGATTTCTGATTCCCAGGCAGCTTGATGAAACCGGGCTGGTCGAAGAGGGTATCCTTTTCCAGAATGATGCCTTAATGAAGATTATCAGGGAATACACCTTTGAGGCGGGGGTCCGGAATTTTGAACGTGAGATCGGGCGGGTGCTCAGGAAAATTGCCCGGATCAAAACCGAGAAGAAAACATATCCTAAGAGAATTTCCCCACAGGTCATCCGTAAGTTTCTTGGGCCGCAGCAGTTCTTTGAAACAGAAGCAGAAGGCGAAGATGAGATTGGCGTTGCCACTGCGCTGGCCTGGACGGAAAACGGGGGAGAAATCATGCCTGTCGAAGTCCTGATCATGGATGGAAAGGGCAATCTTCAAATTACAGGCCAGATCGGGGATGTGATGCAGGAATCCGCACAGGCAGCTTTGTCCTATGTCAAATCCAGGGCCGAACTACTGTCAATTGATCCGGACTTGTTTGAAAATGTGGATGTTCATTTACATGTCCCGGAAGGCGCAATCCCCAAAGACGGCCCCAGCGCCGGTATCACCATGACGACAGCCATGATCTCGGCGTTTACCGACCGTCCAAGTTACCATCTGGTTGGCATGACGGGTGAAATCACCCTCCGGGGGAGGATCCTGCCGGTCGGCGGGATACGTGAGAAGATCCTCGCATCTCACAGGGCCGGGCTAAAGAAGATCATCATCCCCGTGCGGAACGAGAAAGACCTTGAAGATGTCCCTAAAAGTGTGTTGAAAGAAATGGAAGTAATTGCTGTCAGGCATATGGATGAAGTATTGCCCGTGGCTTTGCATGATCCCAAACCCTCAACGCGGACGCCTAAGAGCAAATCACAAAAGAAAACAGCATCCAGAGAGTCGGATGCTGCTTCAAGCAAAGGTTAATAACAGGTACTATAGCAAACCATCATCCATGGCAGGGTGAGACATCGGCTCACCCCCGGTGGGGTACGAATCAGACTGTAAGGTTGTGATCCCATTCCGTACCTGAGTCAGAATTTGGTCCATTTGCCGCTCTAATTTTGAGAGGGTGTCGAGGATATATTTATCCGCTTCCTGTTGGGTGATTGCTGCCTCTTTGTGGGCCTGCTCAACGATCTCCTCCGCGCGCACATGGGCGGATTGAATCAGCTCGTGATCCTCCAAACGTTTTTCCGCTTTTTCTCTTGCCAGTGCAATTGTCCGATTGGCCTCTTCCTTGGCCTGTGCGAGGATTCGGTCTCGCTGCGCAATGATCTGCTGGGCCTTTTTTATCTCTTCAGGGATAGCGACGCGCATCTGGTCAATCAAGTCCAGCATACGGTCCTCATCCACAATAACGCTGTGCGTCAGCCAGATAGGACGGCTCTCATTGAAGAGCTCCTCAAGTCGATCTACAAGATGTAGGATATCCATAACATCCTCCGCTTTCGTAATGCGTCCTTATGGTTGCAAGCGTCATACCAATATTAACATAATTTATGCGAAAAGGTGCAATTAATCCCTTAGCGAAGTCAAAGGCACGATGTCCTGGTCTTTTCCCAGCTCTGAAAACCTGGCTTTTAGGGCTTTCTCAACATGTTTGGGTACCATGCTGGATACATCGCCCCCCAATGCGGCGATCTCCCGGACA
>CAZXRL010000054.1:0-14276 GCA_964643275.1 uncultured Candidatus Brevefilum sp. | reverse complement strand
TGAATCACAATCCCCTATTTTCGTCAATTAAGGACTTGTTTTTCAACACCCTCTAGATATTCCCTTGACAAATCTGCCGCTCCACCTATAATAGGGTCAACATCAGAATAACCAAAGACGTTGATGAGGAAGAGTAAGCACTGACACGGTGTCTCAGAGAGCAACAGGTGGTGAGAAGTTGCACACACGCCAGTGTTGAATGGGTCTCGGAGTTTTTGAAGCGAAAGGCGACGATTAGCTTCAAACGGACACACCGCCGTTATCAGGGTGAAAGGTATTGCGTTGTTTGCTGTACCTGAGTAATGAGTGAGGCTGGCCTTTTCCCGTTGCATCATCAACGGGTTTTTTGTTAAAAGGATGCCTAAGCTGGGTGGCACCACGGATTAAACGTTCGTCCCAATCGGATGAGCGCTTTTTGTTTAACGCCAATCCCATTACTCTGGCCATTATCCACTAACTAGAAAATCTGGAGGAATGATGATGTCTGACAAGCAAGTGAAATTTCTGTTGAGCGAAAACGATCTGCCAACGCAATGGTATAACGTCAATGCGGATTTACCGATGCCGCTTCCACCGGTCTTAAACCCGCAGACGAAGGAACCCATCACACCGGAGTTCCTGAATGTTCTCTTTCCCATGTCATTGATTGAACAGGAGATGTGCACAGACCGTTATGTGGATGTTCCGGAAGAGGTCCGGGAGATTTACAAACTCTGGCGCCCGACCCCTCTGCTGCGCGCCAGACGGTTGGAGAAACTATTAAACACACCCGCCCATATCTATTTTAAGAATGAAGGGGCTTCCATATCCGGCAGCCACAAGTGTAACACCGCGGTTGCTCAGGCGTATTACAACAAAATTGACGGCACCAAAGCGTTGACGACTGAGACAGGCGCAGGCCAATGGGGTTCAGCGCTTGCCATGGCATGCAAATTCTTTGACATGACTCTGGAAGTCTACATGGTCAGCGCTTCATATTATCAAAAGCCTTACCGCCGGGTGATCATGCAGAGTTATGACGCCGATGTGTTTCCAAGCCCCTCTGACCGGACCGATTATGGCAGGGCCATGCGCAAAGAGAACCCTGACTCGCCAGGCTCGCTGGGAATAGCGATCTCCGAAGCGGTTGAGATGGCGGTGAAATCAAACGGGAAAAAGAAGTATAGCCTTGGGTCGGTACTCAACCATGTCCTGATGCACCAGACCGTGATTGGGCAGGAGTGTCTGAAGCAAATGGAGATGGCGGATGAATATCCGGATGTTGTGATCGGGTGTGTCGGCGGCGGCTCAAATTTCGCGGGGTGTGCTTTTCCATTCCTCCATCAGAACTTGAAGCATGGAACCAGTACCCGACTTGTGGCAGTTGAGCCCACAGCCACGCCGACCCTCACCAAAGGGTTGTATGCCTTTGATTATGGTGACACGGCCAGAATGGCCCCTATTCTGAAAATGTTCACGCTCGGGCATGACTTCATTCCCGCGCCAATCCATGCAGGCGGGTTGCGTTATCATGGGATGGCACCTCAAATCTGCGCGCTCTACGATTCGGGATATATCGAGGCTGTGGCAGTTCCCCAGCCAGAAACCTTTGCCGCTGGGATCCTGTTCGCCCAGACAGAGGGTATCATCCCGGCACCGGAATCAGCCCATGCCATTCGGGTTGCCATAGACGAAGCTCTGGACGCCAAGGAAAAGGGGGAAGAGCGGGTGATCCTCTTCAACCTTTCCGGACATGGCTTACTTGATCTGGCCGCTTATGATGCTTATCATCAGGGCGAAGTTGTCGATGACACCCTGGAGATCACCGGGGATGAGATCCGCCTTCGACTGCCTCAGGTGGAATTGTAATTTCTGGACCAGGTTACACCTTTTTTCTCCTCTCTCCACTGACAGGTATCCTCAGCCAATGAGGGTACCTGTCAAAAATCTTAAAGAATCCAATTTGATCCAATTTAATCCATCGAACGATGAAGTGCAGTGGTATAATTTGTTGATTTTTGAAATTTTCCAGGCTGGATGAGAAATTTTACACTCATCTGGTGCAAACCTTTTACAGGAGGTAAATGTGTCAGTTCATTTGTACTTATCCCTAGTGCCTGAAGCTTTGATTGCTTCGATGCTCTCCCCGGAAGAATTTGGTAGTTATTATGCGGTGGGCACCAAGAAGAAATCAAGCGGCCAGGCCATCTTTTTTGAGGTAGATCCCGAATTCAGAAGCAAATACTTCCGGATTAATGAGGGTGTTGCGCGCTGTGTACCTCATGATGATGGGACCCCAAAATCTTCTATCTATATCAGTGTCTATCGAGTCCTTGAACATGTTCCCGTCTCGGCCCTCAAAAACCTGTACGTTGTAACACAGGATGGACGTGCTCTGGGCTTGGAATCCTCTGAGGAGGTTCCTGATTTGGATGGTGGGCTGCATCTCTATAAGGAGATTGCGCCTGTGACCCCTCTGGTTGCAAGCCGGCTTAACCCGATTGAGTTTTATGACCTGATTGTCAAAAACCCCACATCTTTGGTGACATTGCCAGGCATTGCTTTTGCAGAATTGCGGCTTGATGAACTGGCAGAAGACCCGGAAATGGGCGAGGTTGGGGATCTGCCCTACAGCAATATGGACCACTTGAGAGAAGTCCTGAAAGATTTGAAAACAAAACCTGTGGCAACCAAAATGGTGGATCGTGCAAATCCGGCGACTTTTGCATATCGCACTGTCAAGAACGGTTTTTTTGTTGGGAATGAGAGTGGCTTACGCTTTTTCCCGATGCCGTCCAAGGATGACTTGCGAGAGAAACATTATCGCTGGTGGCGTTCTGCCAATATGTAAAGCATCGAGATTGCCTGGAAAGGCAATATGAAAACTCATCGAAGAGGAGAATATTATGGAACAAATTTGGCTTTATATCAGTATCGTAGCAAGTTTTTTGTCAATTGGTGTTGCGCTATACCTGTTTTTCTGGGTAAAACGTCAAACCCCCGGAACCGAAAGGGCCCAGGAAGTCGCCTCATGGATCCGGGAAGGCTCACAGGCTTATCTTAAACGGCTGTATTTTACCCTGACCCTGGTGGCTGTGATCCTTGGCTTTATCATTGCGGTCATCTTCAGTTTCCAGACTGAGACAGTCAGTGGAGAAATCCAGATTGTGCCAAAAAACGGGATTGTGATGGCCTTGTCGTTTATTGGCGGCGCTCTTTGTTCGGCAGTTGCCGGATACATGGGGATGGGAGTTGCAGTAGAGGCGAATGTACGAACAGCCACTGCAGCAAACGAATCTTTGAATAAAGCGTTCAAGTTGTCATTTTATGCCGGTTCAGTGATGGGACTGGCAATGGTCGGACTGGCAGTTTTGGGGATGAGCGTGATCTTCATGTTGACAGGGGACGCAGACACCATCCTGGGCTTCAGCTTTGGCGCTTCAGCGTTGGCGCTGCTGGCGAAAGCCGGAGGCGGGATTTATACCAAGACCGCGGATATTGCCGCCGATCTGGTTGGTAAGGTCGAAGTCGGCATCCCTGAAGATGATCCCCGCAACCCCGCGGTTGTAGCTGACAATGTCGGTGACAATGTTGGCGATGTTGCCGGCATGGGCGCGGATATTTTTGACAGCTATGTTGCATCGGTTGTTGCGGTCATGTTGCTTGGGGCGGCTTCAACCAGACTTTCAGTGACTTATGTGGTTCTGCCTCTGATTCTTTGCACTTTGGGGATCTTTGCTTCATTGCTCGGTATTCAATTTGTCCGGGTCGGGAAGAATGGGAAACCCGGACCTGCCTTGAATTTTGGCACGATCATCACCACGGTCTTCTTTGCAATTATGGTCGTTGCCCTGGTCCTATTAAGTGACATTAATATTGGTGTGATTTGGGCCACCCTGACAGGGCTGATCACCGGTGTGATCATTGGTTTCACCTCGGATTACTTCACTTCGGAAGACCGCAAACCAGTCCTTGAAACCGCCCGGGTTTCAGGATCAGGTGCGGCGATCAATATCATCACGGGTTTCAGTTATGGTCTGATTAGCATTGTCCCATCAGTGATTGGGATTTCGGCTGCCACGTTGCTTTCTTATTATCTGGCGGAAATGACGGGTCTGCCTGGGATTTACGGGATCGGGATCAGCGCTGTTGGCATGCTTTCGATCAGCGGGATGATCGTTTCCGCTGATGCCTACGGGCCAATCGTGGATAATGCCCGAGGCATTGCTGAAATGGCAGGCATGGACCCGGAAGTGATCGCGACAACAGATACTCTGGATGCTGCGGGCAACACGGCCAAGGCCATTACCAAAGGCTTCAGCATCAGCGCGGCTGCCCTGACGGTTTTGGCTCTCTTCGCGGCATACGCTGAAGTTGTGGTCGCTGCCGGTGTTGAGATCAATATGAGCTTGCGCGATCCAATTGTTGTTGCAGGCGTCTTTTTGGGTGCGATGACTCCCCCTTTGTTCAGCGCACTGACCATGCTATCCGTCACGACGAATGCTTTCGATATGATCGAGGAAATTCGCCGCCAGTTCCGTGAAAAACCTGGAATTTTACTTGGAACTGAAAAACCTGATTATTCCGCCTGTGTTGACCTGGCTGCTCAGGGTTCTCTCTCAGCATTGATTATCCCGGCTTTCCTTGCTGTCGGATTGCCCCTGCTGATCGGCTTTATCCTGGGCCCAAATGCTCTGGGAGGTTTTCTCGGCGGCGCTATCTTCACCGGCGTGATCTTTGCGCTGTTTATGGCAAACGCTGGCGGTTTGTGGGATAATGCCAAGAAGTTCATTGAGACCGGTCAATATGGCGGCCCTGGCTCCGATGCGCATAAAGCCAGCGTGGTTGGAGACACCGTTGGTGATCCTTTCAAAGATACCGCCGGCCCCTCATTGAACACGTTGATCACGGTGATGTCGCTGGTATCTTCGCTTTTTGCCCCGATTATCGCTGCGTTCCACCTGTTCTAGATAAACATAAAGACAGAATAACATTAGAGGCCGCTTTGATGAGCGGCCTTTTTCTTTTCCAATTGATAAATCAGAGGAGGCGTTGTTGATATTTGCAAGGGGAAAACAGTTTTTTTGGCACTGGTTGCTGGTGTTTATGACGGAATTGTTACTCAGATTGGGATCGTGAAGTGGAATGTCGAACCCTCGCCAGGAGTGCTTTCAAACCACATGGTGCCATTCATCATTTTCGTCAGGCTTTTGGAGATATTAAGACCCAGACCAGTACCTGGGATATTTAAAATAGTATCATTCGTCCCTCTGTAGAATTTTGTGAAAAGATGGGATTGATCTTCGAGGGAGATCCCATATCCGTTATCCTTGATCCAGAAGTGAACGACTTCTGCCGGGCCTTCCTGGTCCCATGTGTTGACCGCATGTTCTGCTGCGATGATAATTTTGCCGCCTTTGGGGGTGTATTTAATCGCGTTCGAAAGGAGATTTGACAGGATCTGGATCAGGCGTAAACGGTCGCACCAGACATCTGGAACTGAATCGTTGATCCGTTGTTCAATGTGAAGGGATTTTTCCTTAATTCCCTGGGCGTTGGATTGTAATACTTCTTCCACAGCATCGATCACAGGTGTGGCATCAAGAAAGATTCTCAACGATCTTGTTTCAATATGTGCCTGATCTGAAAGGTCAGTGATGAAGGTATTCATCCGCCGGACGTTGTGAGAAATGGTTCGGAGATAATCTGCCTGTTCCTGGTTGATCCTGCCAATAATCCCTTTGGCCAGAATGTCGGCGTGTCCTTTAATGGCTGTCAATGGATTTTTTAATTCGTGAGAGATAAAACTGATGAACTCGTTCTTGGCTTGGATCGCATCCTGTAAATCCTCATAGAGGATTGCGTTTTGGAGAGCAATAGACGCGTGATCGTTAAGTCGGACCAGAAAATCAATATCCTGTTGGGTCAACTGTGAGGAGGATTCGAGATGAAGCATCAACAGGGAATACTGGCTGTTTTCAAGTCGAGATTGGATGAGGAAGTGCGCTTTGCAGTTGCAATCCACGTTTAGGCATTCTGTCAGCTCATCCGCGGAGGTTTCAACAAACTGGTAGGGATTGAGAGAATCCTTACTAAACCATTGAAAATTTTTCAAATCAATTCTGTCAAGTGAGACTGGCTGATCGCTGTTAGGTGCGCTTTGCCAGATGTTATCAAGGTTATGATAGTAAGTGTCCGCGATTGCGATCGTTCCACAACTGGCGTTAGTTTGTGCGAGTGCAGCACTTAAAGTTGTTTGCAGCGCTTTGTCCAGTTCCTGGCTTGAATGCAGCTCCTGATCGATCCTTTGAATGGTATAAAGCTCATCAATCCTATCCTCCAGGGCCTGGTCTGTTTTGGTGTAAAGCGTTGCATTATGGATTGCAACCGCTGCCTGCGAGGCAAAACCTTCGAGAATCTGCAGATCGTCCGCGGTGAAGGGAAGGTCGTTATTTTTATTGATCGCTTCAAGGATACCAACAACTTCACCCTGGGAAATCAATGGGACGGCGAGGATATTCTGGATCTTAGTGATAGTTTCAGGGTCATCATTGTACAAGTACAGGTTTTCCGGACGAATGCTATTCTTAATGACCGGCTTTCGTCTAATGAAAGCTTCTCCAGAAGCACCTTCATCCTTTGGAATACGTTTTCCTTGTAAAGAAGACCCAATTTCACCAGTCGTCACTTCATATACGAGCTCATCATTTTGAGAGTCAAATATCAATAAAACGCATGAGGTGCTTTTGATGATTTCTATGGCACTTTCGACGATTCTTTTAAGTAAAGGCTCTAATTCCAATGTTGATGTAAGCTGTTTAGTGACTTCATTTAGCATCGAAAGGTGCTGGGTGCGGTTTTGCGATTCCTGCAAGAAGCGTGACTTGATTATCGCACCGGTTACCAGATTGGCAATTGAATTAATGAGGTTGAGGTCAGTGTGGTCAAAGACCGTTTTTTCCTTTGAGCTGCCCAAACTTAGGGCGCCTATAGTACGTTTTTCCGTTTCCAGTGGGACGAACAGCCAGGCGTCATCATCGTATTGCAGAATGGAATTCCCCTGGAGAATTGCCTTTTTCTCAGGAAAATCATCCCCCACCTTTTGGGGCTCACGGGTGGATATCAGGATCCGGTCCTTTTGATAAAGAAATTGACGTTGATAGGTCCCTTTATTTTCTGCTTCCATGATCAATGAGAAGCGGTCGATAGGAAGGATTTTCCGGATCTGGGAGAAAACAGCGATCAATAAGGGGTCGAAATCGGTAAGGTTGTTGACCGCAACTGCAATCTGGTTGAGAATCTCCATTTCTTTCAATCGGTACGTGATTGAATTGATCGTATCTGTGCGTTCGTAGACCAGCGCGAATTCAGATGCTAACGTTTCCATGAGATTAATATCTCTGGCGGTGTAATTCTCCTTGCTTAACTTCTCTCCCAGGGACACCCAACCCAAGAGACCGTAACTCCCAGGAATCGGAATGTGAAGTGGGGTTCCCATATCTTCAAGTATTTTACGATTGATCTTGTTTGTTGGTGATATGCGGACCCGGTTATTAATGTAAAGGCTGGTTCTGAGTCTCTTAAGGGTGGCAGCGATATCTGAATCCAATGGCACGACCATCTGTTTATCGTTTTTCTGGGACAAAGGGTGTGCCCTGATATAACCTGCTTTCTGCTGATCATAAAGGAAGATGTTAATCACCTCCGGTCGCATCAGCTCCTGGATTGCATCATGGAGGATGATGAGGGCTTTCTCCTTTTTGTCAACGCCGATCAATTGTTCAGTGTACTCCAGCGCAAGGTTGAGGTCATTTTTCTCTGATGAACTTGGTGACACGCCTAAAAGTGTATCAACGCGTCTCCGGATGGGTTCAAACACTAAAATCAGCAAGAAAACCAGACTGCCAAGGATCAATGGGTTATCAGGAAGGAGTGGAGCAAACAAGATAAGGTTGAGGACAAAAATGACCAAGGTATAAGCGATCCCAAACAAGAAGGTCAATAGAATATAAATCAGGATTCTGTACAGGTGTTGTCTTGTTTGCGGCAGGGTGTACGGTCGGCTCAGGAGACCGACAGCCACCGAGATGGTGCATAAAGGGAGGAAAAGCAGCGGGTTGATCTTAGGCTCAGCTGAATAAATCAGATTCACAAAGAGATAAATATAAAATGGAAGGAAAGATAGTAGTGCTGACGCCAGAAGGGTCTCAGATTGTTTAGCTACCAGTGGCGATTCGAGATTGATCTTCAAAATGGAATAAAAACTAATCAGAATCAGAAGGCTTAGGGCAAGGGAGACAATCTGCAGTTCCAGAATGGGCATATATGGCAGGTGATCAAGCGAGAGATGTAATTGATATGAAGCCAAACCAGCAAGGATTAGGTTGTGAGGGTATCCCGCATATTGTATCCAGTTCTTGTTATCAAAGATACGTTTCTGACGCGGGAGCAGGAGCGCAATTTGTATCAGCGCGCCTGCGGCCGTCCCCGTGCCTAAGAATAAAAGAGAACAGAGTTTATGGCTTGTAAAAAAATCAAAGTATGTGAATAGAATCAGCGCCAGGCTGGCAGCCAAAACAGCATAAGCAATGGATAAGGATTGTCGTTGTTGATGGCTGACCATCCACAGCCCGAATATAAGAGAAATGAAACCCGCAAAATAGGGGAGATAAAAATAAAGCAGTTGATCAGAGGGTTTGAAAGTTGATAACGTCAACGTCTCGGTGATCTGTTTCTCGGCTTCGGTCAAAACAGTAAACGTGATAGGTTCCCCCGGTCGCTTGGTGGTCAAGACGGCGGAAATTTCCTGGGCATTTTGAACCTGATTACCATCAAGGGATACAAGCTGAGTTTCCAGTCCCCAGCCGCGGGCATGGACAGACCAGAGACTGTCCTGGTTAATCTTCGCAAATTTTTTAAAGTGGAGAGTGGGCTCAAGAAAACCACCTATGAAGGGGGTCTTGAACCACTGGTTAGCAAGGATCGGCGCGGCAACTGCTGCAAAAACCACAGCAGCAAAAAAGATGATGAGTATTAAGTCTGAAACAAGATGCGGCCGGAATTTCTTTAGTTTCATGTGATCTAAGTTTACGATTAAGGGTTAGTATTGATAATTTATTGATTATTATTAATTGAAGGCGATGAATCTCACGTCCTTCTAAGGATATAATAGCACAAAGGGGTTTAAAAACCCGATATTTTATCCTGGTTCTTCTTAATGAGGTATGCAGGTATTATGCCAAGAGACTATGGTTCCGGGATGACAATTGACGAATTGATCGGCATGAATGTCATTGCTATCCATGGATTGGATCTACCCAGGGAATCTCTCTATAAGGCAATCAATAAAGCGACTGGATTATTGATGGGGGAGGGTTTTGAGATGCTGGTGCTTGTCGAGTTATGGGGCGATGGCAACAGCGTCTGGCAGGATCCTGATACTAAAAAGGTGGTTGTAGTTACACCAGATGGCCAGCTCAACCAGTCTCAGGATTGAAGCAACCGACTATTGATTGAGCATTGATTTTATTTCATCACGATGGTCAAGTGGAAATGCAGGCAGGCATTGTTTGATCAGCCGTTTGGTTTTTTGAGATTCGTTGATGGCAAGTAATTGTTTGATGTAATAACTTGTTTCCGTGGGGGATTGCTCGATCAAGGCCCTGATCAATTTTTCTAACTCTATTAATATCGAGGGACTGGGCGATTGCAGGATGGGGCTGAGCAGTCTAAAAATTGTCGGCAGGTTATTGAACTTAGGGTTTTTTAACCCTTCCCGTAACCCTTTGATCCCAAACGCTAATTTTTCAGGGCTCTCCTGCACAAGAAGCGACTTGATATAGCCCTCCCAGAATTCCGGATAATGCTCCTGAAGCTTCATGATCCCAATTGAGAACAAATCCGAGACCAGTTTGGAGTCAAGCCCTGGTTTGACCCATTCGTTCAAACGGTTGATAATCGCGTCAGGCGTATCTATCGGAATGTCGCCCAGGATATGGATGGCCAGTTGTTTAACTTCATAATAATTATCATCCCACAGCTCATCAGCAAGAGAGAGCGCAGCTTCTGGAAATTTCTGGATGTGAGAATTCAGATCCGACTTCAATTGCCGGAGGACGGGTTGTGGAAGATGATACATTGGAAGAACAGGCCTAACGCCGGATTCTTCGCCGAAACGGAGCGCATGGTTGGCATACAGGTCAAATAAGCTATTCAGGCGCAAATGAAATTCAGATGGCGATTGAAAAAAACCCATCAGCCCTTCAGATTGGAATCTTAACCGAACGGGATTTACGGCAGGCATGACTCCTCAATACTGTGGGATGATAAAACCGGGGTATGATATTCGTCATTACCCCGGGTGGATGACCTTAATAAGCTTTTGCGAAATAAGCTTTTTCAGTGGCTTCTTCACCGCTGAAAATACATTTTCCACTTCCGCCAGGCTGGTCAAGGGGGATGCAGCGCAGCGTAGCTTTGGTGTCCTCTTTGATTCGTGCTTCGTTTTCTGAATCTGGTTTCCACCAAACATAACACCAGCCATCCTCAGCAATGATTTCTTTAAATTCCTCATAATCTTTAGGTTCATAGATATGTTCATCGCGGAAAAGGGTGGCTTTCTCCAGCAGATTGGCCTGAATGGTCTTAAGCATTTCACTGACAGTGGCTGATATGTTTTCCTGTGGGATAAAGGATTTACCGTCACGGCCGGGGATATCCCTTCTGGCAAGGGCAACCGTGCCCTTTTCGAGATCCTTTGGGCCGATTTCAAGGCGGAGGGGGACACCCCTGAGTTCCCATTCATTGAATTTGAAACCAGGTGTAACTTCTGTCCGGTCGTCAACTTTTACTCGGAAATCAGCCAGCTCTGCCTTGACCTGGTCAACGGCGGCCATAACTTTCTCTTTTTCCTCATCCTTGCGGAAGATCGGAATAATGACCACCTGGATGGGTGCGAGGCGGGGCGGCATGATGAGCCCCTGGTCGTCCCCATGGGTCATGATGATAGCTCCGATGAAGCGGGTGGAAAGCCCCCACGAAGTCGTCCAGCAATGCTGGAGGGTGTTGTTTTCATCCAGATACTGGATGTCAAATGCTTTGGCAAAGTTCTGCCCAAGGTTGTGGCTGGTGCCGGCTTGAAGTGCTTTTTTGTCGCCCATCATGGCCTCAATGGTGTAGGATCGGACAGCGCCGGCGAACTTTTCAGTTTCACTTTTACGGCCGGGTATCACCGGCACAGCGGCCTCACTGAGGGCGAAGTCGGTGTAGATGTCCAGCATCTGCCGGGTCTCTTCCTCGGCTTCCTCCGGGGTGGCATGCGCGGTATGCCCTTCCTGCCAATAGAATTCGAGGGTGCGGAGAAAAAGGCGGGTCCGCATTTCCCATCGGACGACATTGCCCCATTGATTGATCAATACGGGCAGGTCGCGGTAGGACTGGATCCATTTGGAATACATATAGCCAATGATCGTCTCGGATGTAGGACGGACGATCAGGGGTTCTTCGAGTTCTGAACCGCCACCGATGGTCACGACAGCCAGTTCGGGTGAAAACCCTTCAACGTGCTCTTTCTCTTTCTCGAGGAAGGACATCGGAATAAATAAGGGGAAAGCTGCGTTGACATGCCCTGTCGCTTTAAAGCGGGAATCCAGGGCATCCTGGATGTTTTCCCATAATGACCAGCCATAAGGGCGGACGACCATGCAGCCCCGCACTGGGGCATAATCGGCAAGCTCAGCCCGCTGTACGAGCTGGTTATACCACTCGGAATAATTTTCTGACTTTGGTGTTAATTTTTTTTCATCCATGATTCAAAAGTTCCTATATTTGTAAAAGGTGTTATTCAATAAAGGCAATAGATTGCAGGATTTCTATTGCCCCTTCGGGGTGCGGTGCGAAAACCAGGTATTCCCGGCTTGAGATGGGGACATAATCGCCCAGTTCCTGGAAAAATGTCTCCATAACCTTGTGCCACCCCTCCCCGATCAGGATCAGGGGTTTAGGTTCAATCGTATTGATAACGAGGTGATTCCAAGTCAGGGCGATCTCGACCATGGTTCCCAGCCCTCCTGGAAGGGCAATCGCCGCTTCACAATTTTCCACAAGCCTGTCAAGGCGCTCTCGAAAAGTTTTGCAGCGCCATTCCTCAACGATCCAGGGGTTGGGGCCGATTGGGCGGTAGGTCTCAATCTCATCACAGGTGACGCCAATGACATGGGCGCCGGCTTCATTAGCGCCTTTAGAGACAGCCTCCATGGTTCCCATGTAGCCACCGGTGAGTACGGTCAGACCGGACTCTCCCAGCAGTTTTCCCAGTTGACAGGCTTCCCGATAGGTATCGGTTTCAGGTGACGGCATTGCACTGCCAAATACGCTAACTCGTTTCATTTGTCTCTTCTCCAAAGCTGTTTCGTTGCTGATCCCATTGCCGGGAGTAATTTCCTTCCAGTTTCGCAAGTGTTGCCTTTTCAAGGTCAATTCCTGATACGCTGGCAAGCTGCAGCAGATACAGCAGGACATCTGCAAGTTCGCCTGCCAGCATCTGAGGGTCAGGGGGTTTTTCGATCCATTGGAAAAGTTCCAGGACTTCAGCCGCCTCAATGCTGAGGGAAAGGGCCAGGTTCTTTGGCGTCTGAGGACGGGGGCTGTCGGGTTGGTACCAGCCTTTTTCAGCCACAAACCGGTTCATTGCCGCAGTTAATTCGTTAATATCCATCGTTGAAGAATTATACATGATAGTCAGGCTGCCTGAGGCGAATAAGGCGTTAACTTTGTTTTTTCGCGAGGACCCCAAAGGCGTTTGGCTTAGGGGTCACTGTGAAACCAACCTGACGGAGACGATTCATCACACCTTTGCCCACGCTCGCCCCGGTACGGCTCTCCGGATTACCAATATAGTGGAACATCCGGCCGTTCGGTCTGAGAATCCGGTAGAAGGTCTCATAAATTTCCCCGGAATAGAGATAACCTCCAAGGTTGAACATGGGCGGATCGTGAATGATGGCATTAAAGATCCCATCTTGAAACAAGGGCGCGATATCGGCAGTGTTGCCGATTATCTTGTGGATCTTTGGGTTTGTGAATAACGCCTGCGACCAGGGGTTGGCTTGACAGATTGAGATCACAGCCGGATCGAGTTCAATGGTGATCACCTGGGCGGCTGTCCGTGCAGCCCGGATCGCGGTATAGCCCAATCCCATGGCGGTATCCAGGATCAATCCAAAGGGCTTCCCGAGGGCTTGAATTTTCCGTTCCGTGTCTTGATCAGGGGTTGTGCCTTTAATCCGGTGCATAGGGATGCCCGAAACCAACATGCTTGGCGCGCCGGATGTGGGCAGAAGGCTGTAATAGCGGTTTGTGCGTGCTGAAAAGGCTTCTATCTTCTGCAACTCACCGTTGACCAGGTGGAAGCAGCTGTTTTCATCCTTATTGATGGTGTCAATCTGTGAAAATGTGAGAACTTTTCCATTCGACAGTTGCCATCCCCCCTGGGTTTTCCTGACTTCAACAACAGTTAAACCTAAATCTGTGGAAAGAGGCATCACTGAAGGCGTATTCTTTTTTACAAGCTGGCGCGTTTGAAAATGGGAAAAGATCATCTTCACCCTGATTGACCTGAGAGATCACTCACCAAAGAATAGTTCCTTCCAGATCTCCCAATTTTGAATTTTGTCAATAATTGGTGGGGAAGAGGTGGGGGTGGGGATGGCGGCATCAGAGGCAGGCAGGAGAACGATGGGCACATCGCCGGGCTGGACCATCCCGGCATCCTCTCTGGCCCATTTCTCGACGGCCTGGTCAGAATCTGCAAAGGCAATCTGGGTTTCAAGGGCAGCCTGGGTCGCCAAAAGCTCAGCATATTGAGTTGCTAATTGCTTTTCCTGGCCGCGCATTTTGGTCAGCAGGACCATCCGCTGGTTGAAGTCCAGCAGGAGCAGAACCAGGATGACCACGACAATGAGCAGGATGAAGCGTTTATCTTTTATTATTTTTTTCATCTTCTGTAGAATTTCCTGTGACAGTCATGCAGGGTTATTCTCTCTGTTACAAATATTGTACCATTTCCCGGTTCAGGCCGGAGAAGCGAAAACCCCCCAAAAGGATTCGGGGGGGTTATGCCGAAGGAGGGATTTGAACCCTCATGAGCCCAAGGCTCACTACGCCCTGAACGTAGCGCGTCTGCCAGTTCCGCCACTTCGGCGCAGGATTTATTGTATCTAAAAACCTCAATTTGTCAACCGAATCGCGTTAGCTCATCTAAAATCTAACTGAAATACAATCGTTAGCTCAAAAGAAAA
>CAZXRL010000053.1:13936-14867 GCA_964643275.1 uncultured Candidatus Brevefilum sp. | reverse complement strand
GACGCGTCAAATGGTGATGACTGATGCCAACGAGGCAACGGCCTGGGTCGCTTACAGGTTGAACGAGATCATCGCGATCTACCCGATTACCCCTTCGTCCCCGATGGGTGAATATGCCGATGCCTGGTCCGCCCAGGGCATCCCGAACATCTGGGGGACAGTCCCCGATGTGACCGAGATGCAGGCCGAAGGCGGCGCTGCGGGTGCCGTCCACGGCGCTTTGCAAGCTGGCGGCCTGACCACGACTTTCACGGCTTCCCAGGGTTTGCTTTTGATGATCCCCAATATGTACAAGATCGCCGGTGAACTCACCCCGACCGTGTTCAATGTGAGTGCCCGTTCCCTGGCGGCTCAGGCACTATCGATCTTCGGTGACCATTCTGATGTGACCGCCGCTCGCGCCACAGGCTTTGCCCAACTTGCCAGCGCTTCCGTTCAGGAAGCTCAGGACATGGCGCTGATCGCTCAGGCAGCTACCCTGCGCAGCCGGGTGCCCTTCCTGCACTTCTTCGATGGCTTCCGCAGCTCCCATGAGATCGCCAAGATTGAACGCCTTGATGAAGAAGACTTGCAGGCGCTGATTGATGATGATCTCATCGCCCAGCACCGTGCCCGCGCCCTCTCCCCTGACCATCCGGTTTTACGCGGTACCGCTCAGAACCCTGATGTGTTCTTCCAGGGCCGCGAGACTGTCAATTCTTACTATGATAAGACCCCTGAGATCGTCCAGGATGTAATGGACCAGTTTGCCAAACAGGTCGGCCGGTCCTATCATTTGTTTGATTATGTCGGCGCACCCGATGCTGAAAGAGTGATCATCCTGATGGCATCCGGGACCGAAACCGCCGAAGAAACCGCCAAAGCGCTGGTCAAGCAGGGCGAAAAAGTCGGTGTGATATCCGTCCGGCTCTACCGGCCCTTCTCCACCCAA
>CAZXRL010000053.1:0-13926 GCA_964643275.1 uncultured Candidatus Brevefilum sp. | reverse complement strand
ACCCCTCTATCTCGATGTCGTGAACGCGGTCAATGAAGGCCTGGACCTGGGGATTGCACCCTTTGCAGCCCAGCCCAAGGTGATTGGCGGCCGGTATGGCCTCTCCTCCAAAGAATTCACGCCGGCAATGGTCAAGGGCGTCTTCGATGAAATGTCCAAGGCAACGCCAAAGAACCACTTCACCGTCGGGATCTACGATGATGTAACTCACACCAACCTTGACTGGGACCCCTCCTTCGAAATTCTCGGTGATCACGATGTCCAGGCCATGTTCTTCGGGCTTGGTGCAGACGGGACCGTCGGTGCCAATAAGAACTCGATCAAGATCATCGGCGAGGAAACGGATAACTACGCCCAGGGCTATTTCCAGTACGACTCAAAGAAATCCGGCGCGGTGACTGTTTCGCACCTGCGATTTGGTCCCGAACCGATCCGGGCACCATACCTGATCTCTGAAAATGAGGCGAATTTCGTGGCCTGCCATCAATTCAACTTCATTGAGAAGTTCGATATGCTCAAATACGCCCGACCCGGTGGAATTTTCCTGCTGAACAGCATTTATAGTCCGGATGAGACCTGGGACCACCTGCCGGCCAAAGTTCAGACCGCGCTGATCCAAAAAGACCTCCAGTTTTATATCATCGACGCCTATGAAGTTGCCAGCAAGACGAACATGGGGCAGCGGATCAACACCATCATGCAGACCTGTTTCTTCGCCATCAGCGGCATCCTGCCCAAAGACCAGGCCATTGAAGAGATCAAGAAATCAATTAAAAAGACCTATGGCAAGCGCGGTGAAGCGGTTGTGAAACAAAACTACGCCGCCGTTGACAGCGCCATCGAGAATATGTACAGAATTGACGTGCCCGACAAGGTCACCAGCGAGATTTCCATGCTGCCCCCCGTCCCGGAAACCGCACCGGACTATGTTCGCGATGTCCTCGGAACGATCATTGACCGACGCGGCGACGATGTGAAGGTCAGCGAAATGCCCGTGGATGGCACCTTCCCGACCGGCACCACCCAATATGAAAAACGCAATGTCGCCTTAGAAATCCCCGTCTGGGATCCAGATCTTTGTATCCAGTGTGGTAAATGCGCTTTCGTATGTCCGCATGCCACAATCCGCACCAAAGTCTACGATGAAGCCCTGCTGGAAAAGGCACCGGAGACCTTCAAATCCACCAATGCCAAATTCCGCGAATTCCGGGATGGCTGGGCGTTCACCGTCCAGGTCGCTCCCGAAGATTGCACCGGCTGCGGTATGTGCGTGGAAAACTGCCCCGCCAAAGACCGGGAGAATCCAAGCCGTAAGGCAATTAATATGGAACCCCAGCCACCGCTCAGAGAACAGGAAGCGGAAAATTGGGACTTCTTCACCTCACTCCCCTACCCGGACCGCAAGAGTTTCACACCTCACACGGTCAAGAATTCACAGCTCCTTGAGCCGCTCTTCGAGTTCTCAGGGGCCTGTGCGGGGTGCGGTGAGACTCCTTATATCAAACTGGCGACCCAGCTATTTGGCGACCGGATGGTCATTGCCAATGCGACGGGCTGCTCCTCAATCTACGGCGGCAACCTGCCCACTACACCCTATACGAAAAATGCAGACGGCCGCGGCCCTGCCTGGTCCAACTCGCTGTTTGAAGACAACGCAGAATTCGGCCTCGGTATGCGCCTGACCATTGATAAGTTTGTCGAATACGCCAACGAACTGCTGGCAAAACTGCGCGATGATGTTGGCGCTGAACTGGCGGATGAAATCCTGAACGCCAGCCAGAAGACGGAAGAGGAACTTGAGGTCCAGCGCAGCCGGGTTGAGCAACTCAAGAAGAAATTAGAGAAACTCAATACCCCCGCTGCCCGCAACCTGCTCCCCATTGCCGACTATCTCGTGCGCAAGAGCGTCTGGATCATCGGCGGCGACGGTTGGGCTTATGACATCGGCTACGGCGGTCTGGATCACGTCCTCGCCTCCGGAAGGGATATCAATGTCCTTGTCCTCGATACCGAGGTCTATTCCAACACCGGCGGCCAGTCCTCCAAGGCGACCCCCCGTGCGGCTGTGGCAAAATTCGCCGCCAACGGCAAGGACCTGCCCAAGAAGGATCTCGGCATGATGGCCATGTCTTATGGCTATGTCTACGTTGCCCGGGTGGCGATGGGTGCCAGCGACCGACAGACCCTGCAGGCTTTCATCGAGGCTGAGGCCCACGAAGGCCCCTCCCTGATCATCGCCTACACCCACTGTATCGCCCACGGTATCAATATGAGGCTCGGCCTGAAGCAACAGGACCTGGCTGTCAAATCCGGCGTTTGGCCGCTCTACCGCTACAACCCAGCTCTGGCCGCACAGGGTGAGAACCCGCTCTCGATTGACTCGAAGGAGCCGACGGTGCCGGTGGAAGAATACGCCTATAACGAAACCCGTTACCGCATGCTCCTGCAGAGCAACGAGGAACGGGCGGAAGTCCTGATGGCCAAAGCGAAGAATGACGCTGCCAGCCGCTGGACGCTTTATCAGCAGATGGCGGATATGCACTATAAAAGCCCGGAGCCTGAGAAAGAGTAAAAATTTGGGTTTCGGATAAACCGATAAGTATAATTAATGGTGATGATCAAAATTGATCATCACCATTATTTTATTAACTTACTGGCCTGTCCACATGAACGCCCAAATTTCTGGAGGAATGATGATTGATCTCAAAACCACTTACCTGGGACTGGAACTCAAGAACCCCCTGGTAGCCGCCGCATCAGCGCTGTCCAAACAGACTTCTGTTGTGAAGGAAATGGAGGACGCCGGCATCAGTGCTGTCGTCATGTATTCCCTTTTCGAGGAGCAAATCGTCCACGACAGTCTCGCCTTTAATTATTACATCGAGCGCGGCACGGAACGGTATGCGGAGTCTCTGGATTATTTTCCGGATTTGGCACGTTACAACGTCGGGCCAGAGGAGTATCTGGAACAAATCCGCAAAAACAAAGCCGCCGTGGATATCCCCATCATCGCCAGCCTGAACGGCGTCTCAAATACCGGATGGGTTGAGTATGCCGGAAAGATGGAAGAAGCCGGCGCGGATGCCCTTGAATTGAACACCTATTACATCCCAACCAATCCGGACATCACCTCCAGTCAGCTTGAGCAAAATTATATCGAACTGGTCCGGGCAGTTTCGAGTAATGTCGATATCCCTGTCTCTGTGAAATTAAGCCCCTTCTTCTCCGCGTTACCTAACCTCGTTGCAAACCTGGTGGATGCCGGCGCCGCCGGGCTGGTGCTGTTCAATCGTTTCATTCAGCCCGATATTGATATCGACAAGCTGGAAGTGGATGCTACACTGCACCTTTCCACCTCTGCGGAATTGCTGCTGCCTCTGCGCTGGATGGCATTACTGTATGGCCGGGTGGATGCCGATCTGGCGCTGACCACCGGCGTCCACACCGGGGTTGACCTGGTCAAAACCGTTATGGCAGGCGCGACCGTGGCACAAGTCGCCTCGGAATTCGTTGCGAACGGTGTCGGACGGGCGAGGGAGATTCTGGCTGAGATGGAAACCTGGATGGCCGCGTATGAGTATGGCTCCATAGAAAAGATGCGCGGCAGTATGAGCCAGAAGCAGGTGGAGAACCCCGCCGCCTTTGAACGGGCCAATTACATGAAGGCTTTGCAGACGTATGATAATATGATGCCATAAGCTAAACAAATAAATAATCAAGGACTCGTCAACCAAATATAATTATTGTGCAGGGTGGGTTGTATTCCAACCCACTCGTTTCTTTGACCTGCCATTCACCATCCACCATTCTCCAAACCTCCGATTCCTAGTTCCCATTCCCCTAACATCCCGTATAATTCAGGTAGGATGATACTCTTATGACTGCCGTTGATGAAATCAAAGCCCGGTTGGATATTGTTGACATTGTCTCCGAGACGGTGAATCTGAAACATTCCGGGAAGAACTACACTGGCTTTTGCCCGTTCCACACCAATGTGAACACCCCGGCTTTTGTGGTTTTCCCCGACACCCAGACCTGGCGCTGTTTCGGGCAATGCAACGAGGGCGGGGATCTCTTTAACTTCGTGATGAAACGCGAAGGGTGGGATTTCCCAGAGGCGCTCCGCCGCCTGGCCGAGCGCGCCGGCGTCACCCTCCAGGAATTCACCCCGGAACAGCAGGAGGCGGCTGAAGAGAATGAACACCTGCGGGAAGTTCTCAGCATGGCGGTAACCTTCTTCCAGCACCAGCTCCGCAATACTCCGGCCGGGAAGGAAGCCCTGGACTACCTCCACAGCCGCAAACTGAACGACGAGACCATTGATACCTTTGCCCTGGGATACGCGCCGGATTCCTGGGATGCGCTGACCCATTACCTGACATCACGAGAGATCACCGAACAAGACCTTCTGAATGCGGGCCTTGTTTCGGAGCGGGATGGGGGCGGGATCTATGACCGTTTCCGCCACCGGCTGGTGATCCCCATCCGGGACCACCAGGGCCGGATGGCCGGGTTTGGCGGACGGGTGCTGCGGCCTGATGATGTCCCCAAATATCTCAACTCGCCCGCGACGGCCCTGTTCGACAAAGGCCGGCTGCTTTACGGCCTGGATATGGCCCGCCGTGAGATCCGCGCAAAGGACCAGGTCGTAATCGTTGAGGGATACCTGGACGTGATCGGCCCCTACCAGGCCGGTTTCAGGAACTGCGTCTCACCCATGGGCACGGCCCTGACCGAAGACCAGTTCCGCCTGATCAAGCGCTATTCCCGCAGGATCGTGCTGGCGCTGGACCCCGATGCCGCCGGAGAGCAGGCCACCCTGCGCGGGCTGCAGACCGCCCGTGAGACTCTGGACCGGGAAGGGGATGTGGCCTTCGATGCCCACGGCTTGATGCAGGTGGAAGGCCGCCTGCGCGCGGATATCCGGGTGACCACTCTGCCGGAAGGCCTGGACCCCGATGAGATCGCGTTGGCCGATCCTGCACGGTGGGAAGAACTCGTCAGCCAATCCAAACCCGTGGTCATCCATGTCATGGAGACCTTGGCCTCCCGGGCAGACATTGACGACCCCAAAACAAAAGAGGAGATCGCGAATCAGGTTCTTCCGCTGATCGAAGATGTCAGAGGCAGCGTCGAACGGGAAGCCTACCGCCAGCGACTGGCTCGGCTGCTGAAGGTGGATGAACGCGCCCTCATCCGCCGCACATCCGCTAGCTCGCCAGGACGTCGTCGGAGGCTGCCCCGCGCCCAGACGGGATCAGCCAGCGTCATTTCAACAGACGTCACGGCCCATCATCGTAAACTTGAAGAGACTTGCATCAAAGCTCTGGTCAGCGACCCAACCCTGGTGCATTATGTGGATCGCGCCTTCAGGAGTTATGAGCTGGCCTGCTTGAATCTGGAAGACTTCACCCATACCGATTTCAGGGAATTATTCAAGCTGATTAAATCCGCCCTGGAGCAGGACGAAGAGAATCCGCTGGAATTCATTCAGGAACAGGCCCCCGAAGAATTATTGGAGGACATTCTCAACTTACCCCAGGAAGAATCCTATCCGGACTGGCGCATCCAGCCCAATGCGCCGATTCTGGAATCCTTGCTTAAAACGTTCGTTCGTCTTAGGCGGATCCGGATTGATGAGGGGCTTGACCAGCTTGTCTACCTGCAATCTCAGGAGACGACTGGTGACGGGGAAACAAATGCTGAGTTTAGAAAACTCGCGCTGGCATACGTTCAGATTCGAGCAAAACTGGATCGTGCCTTGCAACAATCTCTCTCCCAGGATTAGGCGTAATCTCCTTTATCCGTGTTAAAATTAGACGTCATACAGAAATGATCTGAGGGTTTCAGCCCCGGTAATGTTCATATTGGATGCAGGAAATGCCGACTAAACAAGACGAACCCGAAAACGAAGACCTAGAGGAAATCTCTCAGGATCAGGAATCTCCCGAATCCAGATCAGCTTCGATTCAAACGATCCTGAGTACGTCCGACGACCCGGTTCGGCTTTACTTACGCGAGATCGGTCGGATTGATCTGTTGGAAGCGGATCATGAATTCTGGCTTTCCAGCCGGTTAAAAGCGCATGACTTAGTCCTGGCAGCCAGGCAGGCGGCGCACCAAAAAAATGCTGATGACAGTGCACCCTCTACCACCTTGATGGTCGCCATTGAACATGAACTCGTTGAATCCTGCAACGCATTGAGAGGGGATTGCGCGAAATTAAAAGTCAACCCGCCAGACCTGGCGCCCATGCTCACCGAAGCTCAAATGCTGCGCCTGACCTGGGAAATGGATGACTCTTCGTATTTACGTGCTTATTTTGAAGAAGAATTCTGGATCAAGCAAAAGAAATTCGGGGATCTCGTCAACAAGATTTTTAACATCTATCTCTGTTTCTATGTGCTCCCCCCTGAGATTGCTCGGAAATTGTTTGAAAAATTCAGTGAAAAGCCGGAGATTCCCAGTTTGGCCTTCTTTAAGAAAATTTTACCGGCTGAGCCTGATCTCGAGTTGAATTTTAATGCCATTCAGGTTTTGTCCGAAGAAGCCGACCAGGCCATCATCCGGGCAAACCTCCGGCTGGTGGTCAGCATTGCAAAGCGATACATGAACCGGGGAATTTCCTTCCTGGACCTGATCCAGGAGGGGAATATGGGGCTGCTGCGTGCCGTCAAGAAATTTGATCCAACCCTGGGCTATAAATTCAGTACCTATGCCACCTGGTGGATTCGCCAATCCATCAGCCGCCATATCGCAGAAAACGGCCGGACAATCCGGATCCCGGTGCATATGTATGAATCGATCTCCCGGATCATCCGGATTCAAAGAACGCTCACCCAGCAGTTGGGACGGGAGCCCACTCTGGAAGAGATCGCTCTCAATTCTGATTATATTGATGAGGACAATGCCGAAGCCATCCGAACAGCGCTGGCTGCGGGTGTAACTCCCCATACTGAATTGCAGATTGCCTGGGAAGATGCCATGGCAAAAGTTAAAAACATCCTCAAGACAGCCGAAGAACCCGTCTCGCTGGAGCGTCCGATTGGCGATGAAGAAAACAGCACCCTGGCAGACTTCATTGAAGACCAGGAAGCCGCTGCCCCCCTTGACGCGGCCGCCAAGGAAATCCTGCGGGAACAGGTCCACAATTCGCTTGCTGCGCTCTCCGATCGCGAACGGCAGGTGCTTGAGCTGCGTTTCGGGCTGGTAGACGGCAAGGACCACACCCTTGAAGAAGTCAGCCAGCATTTTGACGTCACCCGCGAGCGCATCCGCCAGATCGAAGCCAAAGCTTTACGTAAGCTGCGCCACCCCAGTCACAGCAGTGAACTGCGGGAATTCTTATCCTGAAGACCCCAGGAGCACATAATGCATCAGAATGACAAGATTTCCTATGAACAGGCCAGAGACGGCAACCGTGCGCTCTGGGATGAACTCACGCCGATTCATATTCGCTCCTATGGGGTTGACCGGTTTTTAGCCGGCGAACGCTGGCTGCCGCTTAGAATTCTTGAAGAGGTTGGGGACGTGAAAGGGAAATCCCTCCTGCACCTCCAATGCCACTTCGGGCTGGACAGCCTGGCCTGGGCACGGGAGGGCGCCGAGGTCACCGGCGCGGACTTCTCCCCCCCGGCCATTGAGGCGGCCCGTGAACTTGCCATCAAAACCGGCCTGCCTGCCCGCTTTATCTGCTCGGATGTCTATGACCTGCTCCAAAACCTGGAAGGTCAGTTTGACATCGTCTTCACCTCCATCGGCGTTCTATGCTGGCTCAAAGACCTGGACCATTGGGCTGAAATCATTGCAGGTTTCCTCAAACCGGGCGGTTTCTTCTATATTATGGACGGGCACCCCCTCATCAATACGTTCGATGAAGAGGGAAAGTTTCGCTTTGAATTACCCTATTTCCATAATGAAATCCCTTATATCTGGGATGAAGAAGGCCCCGACTATATGGACCCCACTTACACCACCGCCTCGCCAAGTTACGAATGGCAGTGGGCAGTCAGTGATATTATCAATGCTGTTCTAAAAGCAGGTTTGAAATTGGCATTCTTCAATGAATTTGGTGCGCTGGAAGACCCGGTCTATCCTGAGCTGAAACAGCGGGAGGACGGGCTTTATACCTACCCCGAGTTACCTGTTCCGCTGCCGATTGTCTTCTCACTCAAAGCATGGAAGGAATAATTCGGACTGTGCCGCCATCCGAACCACTTTACGAGAAAATTTACGCCATGGTCCGACAGGTGCCATCCGGCAGGGTGACCACCTACGGCCGGATCGCTGAGCTGGTCGGCGGATGCACAGCGAGGATGGTGGGGTATGCGATGGCCGCCCTCAAGCGCGGGACTGCGCCGGATGTGCCCTGGCAGCGGGTCATCAATGCCAAAGGTGAGATCAGCGTGCATGGTGACGGGATCGGTAACGCCATGCAACTCGCCATTCTCGAAGATGAAGGCATAATCTTCGATGAAAATGACCGGGTGGATTTCACCCGGTTTGGCTGGTCCGGACCTGAAGGGCCTTATCAAAAATAACCAGCTGAATATCATTTTTTGCGATTTATTCCTGAACGGAAGAAAGTGTGTGGAACCTTGCCTGACTTAAAATTGATCTACCAATCCGCTGCCGAACGTTACCACGCTCTGGTGGACCGTGAGGACTATCAACACAACCTGCTTCCCGCCATCCAGGCAATTGACCCACTGGAGGGCAAGGACATCATTGAGCTGGGCGCCGGGACCGGTCGGGTGAGCTGTCTGATTGTGCCGGTTGTGCAAAGCCTGGTGGCGGCGGATATCTCCTACCACATGCTGGTCTTTGGCAAACAGCGGCTGACCGGGCTGGATCTGGAGAACTGGCATACCTGCCTTGAATCCCACCGAAATCTACCCTTCGCTGATAACACCGCAGATGTGGTGATCGCAGGCTGGAGCTTCTGTTACGCTGCTCTGGATGCGGGTGAAAACTGGCAGCCAGCGCTCGAGGAAGCCCTGAGTGAGGCGCGCCGGGTACTGCGCCCGGGGGGCAAGCTGATCCTGATCGAATCCCTCGGTACGGGGTTCGAATCTCCCCAGGCACCGGAGGTTCTGGTGAATTATCTGGATTACCTGAACAGCCACGGGTTTCAGTCAAGCTGGGTGCGGACGGATTATTGCTTCAGAGATACCGAAGAAGCCGTTGCTTTGACCAGCTTCTTCTTCGGCGACGACCCCATGCCGATGTGGGAGACTGAGCATGGCGTGATCGTCCCCGAGTGCACGGGATTGTGGTGGGTGACAGTTTAGGACAGTCTATTAATAGCACCGCTAATCCCGTTTTTATTAATTTATCCGGATTTTCTTTACGCTCCCCGAGTTATCGCGTCACGCAATCATCCCATACCGCCTGAGGGCTGTTTCGAGGATCATGTTCACAAGGGTTGGATGGTCCACACCGTCGGCCGCCGCCTCAATGACAAGATCCGAAATACCGGGAGAGAGTCCGGGTAGAGGGTTGATTTCCAGGATATAGGGCTTGAGGTCTTCGTGAACGTTAAGCCTGAAATCCACCCGGGCCACATCCAGCGCGCCCGTCACCCTGAAAACCGCAGCAGCCAGCCAGTTAAGTTCATCAACCAGCTCTTCATCCAAAGGCGCAGGGCAAATATAATTCAACTGGTCCGCCAGGTCGACCTTGAGCCGGTTGGCATAGACCGCGTCGGTCTCAAGATAGGGGGTCAGATCAACTTCCATCGGAGGGAAAAAACGCAAACCGGCCTGAACCCGGGGCAAAGACTCGTCGTGCGGTATCCGTCTGGCCACCGGACCGACCAGGTTGCCCACCATGCCCACCGTCACTTCCCGGCCTTCGATAAAAGTTTCCACCAGGGCTGCCTGCTGATACCGCTCAATGATTAGCTGAACCTGGCCCCGCAATTCCTCCTCATTATGCACAATGGATTTTGCAGAGACGCCCATCCCGGTGCCCTCCCGGCTGGGTTTGACAAAAAGCGGAAAAACCATCTTCTCGTCCAGCGGCTCATCCACCCGCTCAAAGGTCTGAAACTCCGGGGTCGGCAGCCCATGATAGGTCAGGACCCGTTTGGTCATCGGTTTATCCAATGCAAGCGCCAGACACAGCACCTTGGAGCCGGTATACGGGATTTGAAGCTTCTCCAAAATGGCCGGCACCTGGGCTTCCCGCGCATCCCCAAAGTGGCTTTCGCAGATATTGAAACAGATATCCGGCTTAAACTTGCGGACCGTATCAACAATAGATAGGTCCCCCTCAAGAAAGTCGCAGACATGCCCACCCGCACAGATAGCCTCCAGCAGGGCAGTGATGGTTTTCTCACTGTCCAGATCATCCCACTGATCTTCGGGCATACCCTCCCAATGAGGGGCGTTCTTTTTTAAGTTCGCCAGGAGCGCAACTTTAAATGATGTCATGGATTGAAAGGCTCCTAATTAAAGGGGGAAATGTTAATCGGTAACATTATAGTCTTTAAATCTGTGATGTAAAGATTTCTCATCAGACAGGCTGTCTCCTGCCTCTAATGCCATTGCGGCTGCGAGCCGTTCCGAGCGCGTAAATCTGGATACAAAACCTGCATCTCCTGAGTTGGTTGTGTCCAACTTTTGAGATGCAGTTCATTTGGCAGGTGGCCTATTTGCACTTAATCATCAATCGAGTTTGATGTTGGATCTTACGCTTCCAAAGCAGATGCTTGAACCAGCCGGGCTTCTTCTTCCTTCGCCACCCGCATCCCCTCATTCTCATCCACCCGGGTGAGCAGGAATCCGCCAGTGATGAAGAACACAATCAACGAGACAATTGACAGGCGGCTGCCGCCCATGATCGTGCTGACCACGCCAAAAAGCAGCGGTCCAATCGTGCCGGCGACCTTTTCGCTGACACTAAAAAAGCTGTAAAATTCCGCGGACTGGCTTTTGGGCACCATCCGGCTGAACAGTGACCGGGACAGCGCCTGGCTGCCGCCCTGAACGATTGCCACGCCAAATCCCAAAATCCAGAAATGGATCTCCTGAACCATGAAATAACCGCCAATGGCAATCGCCGTATAGATCGCCAGGCTCAACAGGATGGACTTTTTCGTGCCTAGTTTCTTCCCCAGCCGGCCGAACAACAAAGAGAAGGGAATGCCAACGAATTGCACCATCAGTAAAGTCCCAATGGTGGTAGTCTGGCTGAATTTCAATTCCGTGCCATAGATCGTTGCCATAACGATGATCGTGCCAATCCCATTGTTATAGAGCCAGAAGGCAATGATAAATTTGAAAAGTTCTTTATACTTGCGGACTTGCCCGAAGGTGTGTGCCAGACGGCTGAAACTGGCCTGCACCGGGTTGAAGTTTTCCTCGCCCTTCAAGATCCGGCGAACCGGTTCTTTGACCCACAGCCAGAGAGGAATGGTGAAAATCAGCCACCAGCCGGCCACCGTCAGGAAGCTCAACCGGCTCATCAAGGCCGTGGTTTGTCCGTCAGGCGCGGTCATGATCATGGCAAGGTTGACGGCCAGCAGGAGCCCGCCGCCAAGATACCCGAAAGCGTAACCTCTTGAAGAGACCTGATCGCTTTCGTCCTCTTCTGCAACATGAGGGAGCAGTGAATCATAGAACACATTCGCGCCGGCAAAACCGACATTACCGATGATATAAAAAAGAGAAGCCAGCAGCCAGTCGCCTTCCATCACAAAGAAGAGCAATGCAGCGCCGGCGATTCCGATCAGAGCAAAGATGGTCAGAAACTTCTTCTTGGCGCCGCGAAAATCCGCCATAGCGCCCATGACCGGGCCCATCAAAGCAACCAGGAGCAGAGCGATCGTGGTGGTATAACCCCAGTAGGCTGTTCGCAGGTGAACGGGCAGATCCACAGCAGCAACGCTGGAATAATACACCGGCAACACAGCAGCCGTGATGGTGGTGACAAAGGCGGAATTGGCCCAGTCATACATCACCCAGCCAAATATTGCGCGTTTCTTCTCTTTTTGTTCCACAGGGCACTCCTTCAGAATCGGGACATTCCAATAATTATATAACCGAATCCTGAAGGGCGCGTTACGAATCGTTCAGCTTCCCACTTTTCCCTCTACATCAGGAAGCAGGTACGACTGGAACCATCTTGAGATCATGTCACAGGGCTGCGGTCGACTGATAAAGAAACCCTGAACATGATTGCACTTGGTGCTCATCAACCACTCCAGCTGTCCCTTAGTTTCCACCCCTTCAGCAATGGACTCAATACCCAGGGCATCAGCAAGGTGGATGATGGTTTTAACAATTTCCTGGCTTTTAGCCATTGTTCCGGCATTATCGATGAACCGCTTGTCAATTTTCAGGAAGTGGACCGGCAACATATTTATATATTCAAAGGAAGAATACCCCGTCCCAAAATCGTCAATGGCGACCTTCGCACCTAAATCACAAATTTTTGTCAAGGTATCAATGGATTGTTCACGGTCAATGATTAGCGAAGATTCTGTGACCTCGAAAATCATCCGGGAGACATCAAGCTGATATTCCCTTAACAGCGCATCCAAAGACGTTATCCACTGTTGTTGGGTGAGCAGCCGGGATGAGAGATTCACCGATAAAGATCCCTGGAAATCCGGCCATTCGCTCAATATCCGGATGGCATTCCTGATCACCCAATCATGAATCAGATGAACTAGGGAGGTGTTCTCAGCATAGGGTAAGAATTTCTCCGGAAGGAGGCTCCCTAATTTTGGATGCTGCCATCTCAATAAGGCTTCCACCCCGATCACATCAAATGTGGGAATTCGTACAATCGGTTGAAAATATAATTCGAATTCATTATTTTCGATAGCGATAGGAATATCCCCCAGGATTTTCTGGATATTCTTTGTTTCCGCTTCAGCCTGCGGCTGGTAAAAAGCATAAAGGAGATTTCGTTCCTGTGCAATGACTGAAGCAAGCTTTGCCTTGCGGAAAAAAGAAGACGGCACCAGATCTCTCACTGTTTCAATTGCAATCCCGATATTGATATTAATGAAAATCGGAATCTGGTTCACCTCAATTGGATTTTCCAGTTTATCGATATTCTTCTCGATAAATTCAATCGCTTCTGCTTCACCACCGTCAATTTTAAAATACAGACAATAGGTGTTCGGGAAAAGATGATAAACAGGCATGTCTTCATCTGTGAGAGATTGAAGCTGTTCAGCATATTTCATAGAAAGAAGATTGGCATCCTCAAATGTTAGGATTGACGTGATTTCACCATGGTTTTTAATGCGGATTGCAAGCAGCACATACCGGCTCTCATCATCTTCATGCTCGATGAGCTTTTGCAATGAATGCAGGAGGAGTGAAAGATTAGGAAGACCGGTCTCAAGAGAGTGTTCTGCCAGCCACTCAATTCTTTTTAAGTTCCCTTCAACCTTGGAAATCATCAGCCCAAGCATCAGGCCAACCCCGGAAAAAGTGAACGTTCGATAAATCCAGTTCGTCACTTCCTGCATTTCGCCCGTTGCCACAGTGATGGGCATGAACGGTCCAAGAAATAGCCCTGCAATAATTCCGGCAATAATGCCACCGGGAACATGGAAAAAATAAGCCGCCAAGGCAATCGGGATGTACATGGTGTGGGAAAAAACATACTTAATCCCACCGGTTTGATGCACCAGCAATGTCACCACACCCATCATCGAAAGGGGCAAGAGAATCTTCCCGATAATTTGCAGGGTTTCTCTGGATCTTTGAGTATCTGTTTGAGATTTGATGATTTACCAGCTTTCCAAAACCAAGACCTCGCCTTTGATATCAATTACCTCAAAAGTTAATCCTAAGGTCATACAGACGAGGACTGCAAAGACCAAACTCAATAGTTAACAACCTCACTTTTAACTATACTATTAAAAGCTCATCTTTTATTTTGAATTATCACAGGCTCAAAAACAGT
>CAZXRL010000052.1:0-14956 GCA_964643275.1 uncultured Candidatus Brevefilum sp. | reverse complement strand
AGCGATTCACATCTTTGGGGCTATGTCCCTCTGGATGACCTTGTCGGAAAAGCTTTACTCATCTACTGGCCTGTCACTGATTTCGCCCTCTTACGCAGCCCAAATGTAGTCCAGGCTGTGCCATAAAGGATAATCCATGTCCGAACCCAACCCCACCCAACCCTGTATGAATTGCCAGGGCGGCAAAAAACGAATTCGTTCCACAACTTTGATGACCTGGCTGGGGAATGCCCTCATCACGGTACCCAACTTCCCGGCCTGGATCTGCGACATGTGCGGAGACCGCACATATGATGTCCAGGCTCTGGCCCAACTCAGTATCCTGCTCAACCCGGAAGCTGGCACACCCATCCAACCCGGCATCCAGCCATCGGAAAAGACCCCTCCGGTCAATCCGCTCCCACCGGCGTAAATGCGCCTAAATCTAAATCTTTATGAACAGACATCTTATCTGAAAAGGTGTCAGTCTTTTTTAACCCGGACTAAACCTGTTATTAATAATCCATCAGACTGCTGAATTTGCATCAAAACGCAATTAAGTGGAAAATTAGTGTATGAAATTAATTGGGAATCATCTGCATTTTTAAACTGAAAATGTTATAATTTTTAAGAAAACTGGTTATTATTTCATTGATTGTCAAATCAGAGTCCCTCATCTCTCACCTGAACTGGAGATTTACGAATGAAAGACACCCTTTCAAACGAAGAAATCCAAAAAATTGTCCAGCAAGTGGTAAAAAATACTCTTAATCCTGACATTATGGATAAAGGTACAGCCTCCTCAACGGAAAAAGAAACAGCCAAAAACACCGAAAACCGCACTGTTGCCATCGGTACGGATCACGGCGGTGTTGACCTGAAAGAAATCCTGAAGCAGTTCCTGACTGAAAAGGGTTATCTTGTCAAAGATTGCGGAACGCACACCAAAGATTCCGTCGACTATCCTGATATTGCTCTGGATGTTGCAGAACGGGTGGCTTCGGGTGAGGTATGGAGAGGTGTCATTATTGACGGCGCTGGCATCGGTTCATGTATGGCTGCCAACAAGGTTCCGGGGGTTCGGGCAGCGATGTGTTATGATTATGCCACTGCCGTAAACAGCCGGGAGCACAATAATGCTAATGTCCTGACCCTGGGCGCCGGGCTGATCGGAATCAATCTTGCAAAGCAAATCCTTGATACCTGGCTCTCCACTGATTTTGGCGGTGACAGACATGCCCGGCGGGTTGATAAGATCACCGCTATAGAAAAACGTTTTAATTAATAAAGATGGGAAGGCAAAATGACCCCAGATAAGAAAACTGTTGAGGCGCTTGTTGAAATCATTACCCGCGAGGTCCTGCTGGCCATGGTTGAGCATGAAAAAGAACAGGGCGATCCAAACGGTGAGATCTGCGTTATGGAAGTAGCTGATGGCTTCAAAGTCAAGACCTGTTTCAACAACGCCGGCCACGTCATCAGCGCAGGCGCAGAGCGAATCACCTCAACGGTAGGGGTTATCCCTGATGATATGTCCCTGGCCAGGATGATTGACCACACCCTACTCAAACCGGATGCAACTGCGGACAAAATTGCCCAACTTTGTTTTGAAGCCAAGAAACACCACTTTGCATCTGTTTGCGTTAATCCTGCCAATGTGAAACTCTGCGCGGATCTCCTGCGCAACACTGATGTCAGGGTCTGCACGGTGATCGGGTTCCCGCTGGGGGCAACTTCCACTGAGGTAAAAGTCTTTGAGACCAGGAAAGCTCTGGAGGATGGCGCAACTGAGATTGACATGGTGATCAACATCGGCGCGCTGAAAGCCGGCGACACCGAGCTGGTGGCACATGATATCCACGAGGTCGTCAAGGTCGCACATGCTGCGGACGCCCTGGTGAAAGTGATTATTGAAGCCGCGCTGCTTTCAGATGAAGAAAAGGTCGTCGCCAGTCTGCTCGCCAAGCAGGCCGGTGCGGACTTCGTAAAAACATCCACAGGCTTTTCCAGCGGCGGCGCAACGGTCCATGATGTTGCGCTGATGAGAAAAGCCGTTGGCCCCGACCTGGGCGTCAAAGCCGCCGGCGGCATCCACACCCATGAGGAAGCGGAGCAAATGATCGCCGCTGGTGCAACCCGAATCGGGGCCAGTGCAGGGATCAAGATCATCCAGGCTGATAACCCGGGCACACCAAAAGATTCCGAGCCATCCGCCCCTGCGAAATCCTATTGATCGGAGAAATACCATGTTGATTGCCAGAGTTATTGGAACAACAGTCTCAACCGTGAAAGATGAGAAGATTACAGGACAGAAACTCCTGATCGTCCGCCAGACAGATGAAAAAGGTGAACCGATCGGCAAGCCCTTTGTGGCAGTTGATACCGTCAATGCCGGCGTGGGCGATCTGGTCCTGACCGCGCATGGCTCCAGTGCCCGCCAAACAACAATTACGGATAAACGGCCTGTTGACGCTGTCATCATGGCCATGATCGACTCGCTGGAAGTTGACGGAGAAATCACCTTCCAAAAAGGATAGCTTGATGCAGACGTTTGACAAAGACCTACAATCCATCCAGGAAGCCAGATCCCTTGCTTCCCAGGCTTTCGAAGCCTGGAAGATCTGGTCAACCGCTTCCCAGGAGCAGGTTGACCGGGTCTGCGCGGCGATGGCACAGGTCGCGTCAGATGCTTCTGAGCGGTTGGGCATCATGGCCCATGAAGAAACTGGCTATGGTGTTGCCGAACATAAACGCCTGAAGAATGAGTTTGCCTCCCGCAATGTCTGGGAGAGTATTGAAAATCTGAAGACGGTGGGGGTTATCGGTCATGATCCCGAACGCCGGGTTTATGACATCGCCTGGCCGGTTGGCGTGATTGCCGCGCTGACCCCCAGCACCAACCCGACCTCGACCGTGATGTACAAGATCCTGGTTGCAGTCAAAGCCCGGGATGCGATCATCGTCGCCCCCCATCCTTCCGCAGCTCACTGCTGTTATGAAACCACCCGGATCATGGCACAGGCAGCTATTGACAACGGCGCTCCTCCGGGGTTGATCGCCTGCATGCAGAATATCAGCCTTGAGGGAACGCAGGCTTTGATGCGCCACAAGTATGTTGCGCTGATCCTTGCCACCGGCGGCACCCCCATGGTGCGTGCCGCCCATTCCACAGGAAAACCTGCCTACGGCGTTGGCCCGGGAAACGTCCCGGTTTATGTGGACCGTTCCGCTGATCTTGAGAAAGCCGCCCGATATATCGTGGCGAGCAAGGCCTTTGACCATTCGACAATTTGCGCCACAGAACAATCCGTCGTCGCTGATGCGCCAATTGCCGGCCAGCTTGCAGCACTGATGGAACAGGAAGGCGCGTATTTCACCGATGAAGGCCAGACGCACAAGCTCCGCACGCTCCTCTTCCATCCGGACGGGAGCATGAACACAGCCGTGGTCGGTAAATCCGCTGAAATCATTGCAGGTATGGCAGGATTTGAGATCCCCAAAGGCACCCGGATTCTGGTCACCCGCCTGAAAAAGACCGGAAAGGAAGAACCTCTTTCCCGTGAGAAACTGACCACAGTCCTTGGATGGTATGAAGAGGAAGGCTGGGAAGCGGGTTGTGAACGCTGCATCGAACTGATCCAATTTGGCGGACGCGGGCACAGCCTGATTATCCATGCCACTGACCAGAAGGTTATCATGGCTTTTGGCCTGGAAAAACCCGTCTTCCGGATTGCCGTCAACACCATGGGCACTCTGGGGGCCATCGGCCTCACGACAGGCGTAATGCCTTCCATGACCCTCGGCGCGGGAGGCGTGGGCGGTTCCATCACCGGTGATAACGTCACCACTCAGCACTTATTCAATGTCAAACGCTTAGCTTATGAGTTATCAGCGCCTCCGGCCGCAGCCATGACCCAGGGAGCACCAAAACCCGGGCCATCACCTCAGGAAATTGAGAAGGCTGTCCGAAGCGCTGTCGAAGAACTCTTAAAACTCAGTTGAAGTCAAACGCTTAACTTTAGAAAGGATTGAACAAAATGGCAGCAGATACGAAATTAATTGCACTGGGTATGGTCGAAACCAAAGGTCTGGTCGGCGCAATCGAAGCCGCAGATGCCATGGTCAAGTCAGCCAACGTCGTCCTGATTGGATCAGAATATGTCGGCGGTGGTTTCGTGACGGTGATGGTGCGTGGTGATGTCGGCGCGGTAAAAGCAGCCACAGATTCCGGCGCAGCAGCAGCCAAACGGGTTGGAGAACTGGTCTCCGTCCATGTCATCCCACGACCTCACGACGATGTCGAGATGATCCTGCCCAAGAACACAAAAGGCAATGTCGGCGGCCGCAGTTCAGAAGAGAAAAAATAGTCCAGGCCTGACCTGTGACCGATACTGAACCAAAAGCCGCGGGACTCACACCCGAGGAAGTCCTGGCACGGGCGGAATCGGTGATCTTACCGAGTATTGATGGTAAACCGCCGCTCCCCCTGGGTTTAAACGGACACCCTCTTCGGGTTGGCGTGGATCTGGGGACCGCTTATACTGTCCTGGTTGTATTGGATGAACATGGAACCCCGCTTGCCGGGGAGTATCAATTCACCCAGGTCGTCCGGGATGGGCTGGTCGTCGATTTTATTGGTGCCGTCGATATCCTTCAGGCCATGAAACAGAGGGTCGAGAAACGCCTGGGCACCGACCTGACCCATGCGGCCAGCGGATTTCCTCCGGGCGTGCCGAGGGCAGAAGTCAGGGCAACAGCAAATGTCGTCCAGGCAGCCGGGATGACCTGTCCCGAATTGATCGATGAGCCCTCCGCAGCGAATAATCTGCTTGGGCTAAAGGACGGCATAATCGTTGATATTGGCGGCGGCACCACTGGCATCGCTGTCCTGGAAAACGGTGCCGTTGTCCATACAGCGGACGAACCAACAGGCGGCACGCATATGTCCCTCGTCATCGCTGGTGCATTGGACCTCAGTTTTGAGGAAGCGGAAGAGCTGAAGAAGAATCCCGCCGAGCAACGCCGTTTGTTCCCCATCATCCGGCCGGTAATGGAAAAGATGGGAACCATCATCGAACGGCATACTCGTGGAGTAAATGCCCGGTCCATTGTTCTGGTGGGCGGCACACCGCTTTTCCCGGGCATGGACACCGTGATTGAGGAAGTCACAGGGATACCCACCCGGACCGCCCTCAATCCGTTGTTCGTCACCCCCGTGGGAATTGCCATGCATGACACGCAGGGACTGGAATTATGAATTTAGAGACTGTAAGGAGATACCATGGCTGAAGATTTTTCATTACGATGTTATTGTTTTATTGACCGGATGCAGGCGCAATACTCCGCCTTTATTGGGACGGTCACGCAAGGCGACCTCCCTGTGGAAGGGATGGCATCGCTGTATGTCGAGATGGCACCGGGCAACGAAGTCTTTCGAGTCGTTGATATCGCAGTGAAAGCCACGGAAGCCAAGCCGGGTGCCCAGATTGTTGAACGGGAATTTGGTATGTTTGAAGTTCACTCGCTCAACCAGGCTGCCGTCAAGGAAGCTGGCAGAGTCGTGCTGGATCGTCTGGGGTTGAAGGTGGAAGACCGCATCAAACCTCAGGTCGTCTCCAGCCAGGTGATCACCCGGGTGGATTCCTACCAGGCGCAGCTCCTCAACCGTTTCCGCAAGGGCAGCATCCTCGTCGCGGGAGAGACCCTGCTCGTTCTGGAATGTGCCCCCGCAGCATACATCAATTACGCCTGTAACGAAGCTGAGAAAAAAGCCAACATCAAAATCATCCATGTCTCCTCGGTAGGCCGCTTCGGCCGCATGTGGCTCTCCGGCAGCGAAGCCGAGATCGTCACCGCGAAAAACGCCGCCATTCAGGCATTGGATGCCCTTGAGGGCGTTGCCGGCTGATCGCCATCCATCACTTTTATTAGGAGTAAACCATGCCTAAACAATTCTATACAGAACGTGATATAGAAGATCTGGCAGCCCAAGGTCAAATGACGCTCACCATGAGCGACGATGTGGTTCTGACGGAACTGGCCTATGAAAAAGCGGAACGGCTGGGCGTTAAACTGGTCCAGCCGCACGATTTACCCCCATCCTCCCCTGTTCGCCCCTACCTGTCCGAACCCATCAAACCCGCAAATACCTCGCAACCCTGCCCGGATGCCGTACCAGCAACCCAAAATGAGTATCTTCGCCAAAGGATCCGCTCTGCTGTCAAAGCGAAGCTGGGAGATCAGATTGACCCCGGATTACTGGAGACAATCATCACCCGGGTCCTGAATAATGTAGGAATCGACTGACCCATGCTTTTTGGCAGAGTCCACGGCACGGCCGTGTGTACGGTTAAATATCCGGGAACGGAAGGGCTGAAGCTGCTGGTTGTTCAACCCCTGAACAGGAGGCTGGAACCTGTCGGCCCACTCCAGGTCGCCGCAGATGTGGTCCAGGCCGGAATTGGCGACCTCTGCGTGATGGTGCGCTCCCGGGAAGCCGCCCTCGCGATGCCCGAAATCACCTTTGTCCCCGTTGATCTGGCGTTGGTCGGGATCGTGGACGAGCTTGAGGTCCAGCCGGACAAGGGCTTTGACTATACCCTCAAATCCGGAATAACTCGCTTTACCTAACGGAACACTTGATGATCATTGGAAAAATAGTCGGAACCGTTGTCACCACCATCAGCCACCCGCATTTCAATAACAGGCGGCTGCTGGTTGTGCAGCCTATGGCCGGTGAGGGCGAAGAACCCGACGAAGATTTCATTGCGGTCGATCATGCCCAGGCAGGGATAGGCGACACCGTCCTGATCAACCGCGAGGGCAATGGCGCCCGGCAGGTGCTGAACCTGCCCGATGGCTGTATCATCTCTGTCATCATTGGTATCATCGATTCGGTCCATATCTCTTAATTCTCAAATCCCCCATTTGTTTTCATCGTGTTTTTAAATTACGCCCAGCGGGGCGTTGTTTAATTAACCTTCTCGGTCATGATCCGTTGAGATAGTTATGGACTCATTCATCTCCTGTCAATGGAAACCAGTCCGGCGAGCGGTCCACACCCACCCTCGACGTCAAATTGACCTGCGGGCGTCCGGTCGTCGGCATTAAATAAATATCCGGGTCCCCATCACGGGTGGACGTAAAAGCCAGCCAGCGCGCATCTGGTGACCAGGCCACGTCCGTGTCCTCGCCTGTGTCTGTAAGGACATATTCCTTGGGCTGATGGACGCCATTGGCCTGGATTGTTTCATAGGTAACCAGCACGATATATTGGTTCGAACCCCTGAGTTCCGTATAAGCAAATTGATCTCCGGAAGGGGCCCAGGCCGGACTTGACACCTCACCAAACTCGCCAAGGATGGACCGTAAATCGAATCCCCGGGGCTCATCAAATCCATCCGATGCTGATCTGAAATAGAAAAAATCATGCGAACGGGCGGAGATCACATACAACATCCAAAGTCCATCAGGCGAAAATGTCGGCGCATACTCCACAAAATCCAGGCTCAGGCGTTCTCTGCCGGTGCCGTCCGGCTTGATCCAGGTCAGAGCATAAACCGGGTTACCGCCGTCATCCCGCAAATGGTGGGTGAAGGTAATCAGATTGCCGTCCGGGGTCCAGACCGGATCAAATTCATCCCCACGATAGCTGGAAATGTTCTTCTGGTTGCTCCCATCCGCGTCCATAACCCAGATATCCAGGCCGTTCTCTCCCTCACCCGGCGCAACATAAGCAATCTTCGTCCCATCGGGTGACCAGACCGGCTGATCCTTATCCCCTTCATCAAATGTCAGTTGCGTGAATGAATCTGTACTGATTTCTCCCTGCGGACCCCGGTAAACCCTCATGGTCCAGATCTGGATGAGCCTGTCTTCACCGCGGTCGGATGCAAAAGCGATCAGGCCGCTTTCCCCCACCAGTTCCGGTGTGGATGTGGCTGTGGCTGCTTCAATCAACGGAGATGTTGACAAAGGGGCCGGCGTATCCCTGACTAATTCCGGTGTCTCCGTATATTCAATTTGCAACAACGTCTCTGTTGTGGTCGGGGCGTTTGTTGCTGTAGGATTACCGGCTCTCTGAAGCATGGCGGGTAAATATAAGGGGCTTTTAGGTAACGCTAAGACCAGCACCGCAGCCACAAGCAAACAAATCCCTGCCAGCCCTCCGCCAATGGCTAAGATCAGGGTGTTCCTCGTCCGCTTCTTCTTGATCTCCGCGCCAAGCACCGTCGGGTCAGCGGATTGGACGGCGTTTATATCCCCAACAGCCGTTTTCTGAGAGGCTTGTGAGGTAATCCGTTCCCGTTCCTGATCTCCCATCCGATAGCCCGGGTCTTCCAGAGCTTCCTGGAAGGTCTGGATGGAGGGAAACCGGTCAGAAACTTCCAGGGACATCGCTTTCAGGATGGCATCATTAATATTTAAGGAAAGGTTCGGATCGAGGTCGTGGATGGGCTGTAATTCGGCTTTGCCCAGGATCCTCTGGATGCTGTCTGCGGGTTTTACGCGGGTCAGGAGCGCATAAACCGTCGCTGCCAGCGAAAATTGATCGGAATACGGCCCGGTCCTCCCCTGACCATACTGCTCAGGAGGCGCAAAACCCGGTGTATACCCTGATGCGCCGGCTGCCGTATGCGCCTGAACACTGTCAACTTTAGCGATCCCGAAATCCACCAGGATCGCATCGCCATCCGGCGTGATCTTGATATTGGCGGGTTTGATGTCCCGGTGGGTCACAGGCGGGTTCTGGCCATGCATGTAACTCAAAGCGTCACAGAGCTGGGCGGACCACCGGAGAACATCCGCCGGCTTCTGCGACCCTTCTCGTTTTAATCGTTCACCCAGGTCTTCGCCGGCGATGTAATCCATCACCAGATATTGTTCCTTGTCAATCACAAAATAATCTGTGACTCTCGGGAGGTTTTGATGTTTCAAACCTGCCAGCAACTGCGCTTCTTTCAGAAATTGGTCAACGCTTTCCGGCGCGGGACTGAAATTACTCTTGACCGCAACCCGGGTTTCAAGGGTCTCATCCCAGGCAAGATAAACCGCCCCCATCCCACCCTGACCGAGCTTTTCAATAATCTGGTATCGATCATGCAATATTGTCTCAGGTTGTAATTCCATGGGCATCCTTTTCGAACAACCGTCTGAAGCAAATTTAAATAACTGCTGGCTATAATTATAAAAGAGAGTGCCCTAAAAACAAAATTTTCCAAAGGATCTTTTCATGAATATATAAACATAAAACCTATAGCCTGAAAATTGACTAATGCCTTTACGCATGCTATCATTCAAGTAGAAATTATTCTATTTATTGCACTTTAAAAGGAGTTATTGATGTCTATCGAACTTATCATCCGTCTCATCGGATTACTTGTCTTTGGAATTATCGGCGTTTTTGCAGGTGAAGCGCTCGGCACCCTCATCGGCGAAATCTGGGTCACCATTCAGATCCCAATCATAGTTTACCAAATCGTCACCGCCCTGCTTGTGGGCTTTGTCGGGTTTCTGATAACCCCCTGGATCTCCATCAAACCCATCTCAGCGATCCGCAAGCGTTTGAGCGCCCTTTCAGCACAGACGCTCATTTTCGGGTTAATCGGACTGATCGTCGGGTTAATTGCCGCTGCCCTGCTCGCTTATCCGATTTCGCTCCTGCCGACACCACTCGGAAATATCCTGCCTTTCGTGGCTGTGCTGCTGTTTGGTTATTTGGGGATTGTGCTCTTCGTGGCCCGTCAAAAGGATTTACAAAACCTTATGCGCACCTTCTCAAAAGGCGGCGGAGACAACCAGGATAAAACCGATAACGGCGGCCTTCAGGACACCCGCCGGATCCTTGTGGATACCAGCGCAATCATAGACGGGCGGATTGCAGATATTGCCCGGACGGGTTTTATCTCCGGCAGACTGCTAATTCCCCGCTTCGTCCTCAATGAGTTGCAGTATGTCAGCGACTCGGCCGACAACCTCCGCCGGCAGCGTGGCAGGCGCGGGATGGAAGTCCTCGCTGATTTACAGAAAGACCCCAGGATTCCAGTGACAATCACAGACATCGATGTGGAAGGCGTCCGCGAGGTGGATGAACGCCTGATTGTTCTCGCACGTCAATTGAGTTGCCCGATCCTGACCAACGACTATAACCTGAACCGCGTTGCTGAACTTCAAGGTGTCTCTGTTCTAAATATCAACGAGCTTGCCAATGCTGTCAAAGCCATCCTGCTTCCGGGTGAATCCCTTGAGATGAAGGTCATTCAGGAAGGGAAGGAATATGGACAGGGCGTGGGCTATATGGAAGATGGCACCATGGTTGTGATTGAGAACGGCCAGAAATTTATCGGGAAAACTATCGCAATCACCGTTACCAAAGTCCTGCAGACCGCCGCCGGTCGCATGATCTTTGCCAAACCTGACAGCGATTGATCCATTCACAAACCTCTGAAATTATTGGAGTGAACCAGAAATGTCTTTACGAGTCTATAACACCCTGACCCGGGAAAAAGCGGATTTCGAAACCCTCAAAGAAGGAAAGGTCAGCATGTACGTCTGCGGGCCGACCGTCTATGACAGCGCCCATGTCGGGCATGCCATGTCCGCCCTCGTGTTTGACGTTGTCCGCCGTTACCTGATGTATAAAGGGTATGATGTTCAATACGTGATGAATTTCACCGATGTGGACGACAAAATCATTGACCGTGCGACTCGTCTGGGTATAGACCCCATTGAACTGGCGGAGAAATACATCGAAGAGTTCAGGAAAAATCTCGCTGATCTGAACATTCTCCCTGCAACGGAACACCCCCGGGCAACCGAAGAGATCGAGGGGATCATCACCATGGTTGCCCAATTAATTGAGAAGGACGCAGCCTACGAGGTGGATGGCGATGTCTTCTTCCGGGTGGAATCAGCCAGAGACTACGGCAAACTCTCGGGGCGCAGACTGGAAGACATGAACGCCGGATCGCGCATCCGGGTGGATGACCGCAAAGAAAACCCGATGGATTTCGCAGTCTGGAAAGCCGCCAAACCCGGTGAACCCGCCTGGGACAGCCCCTGGGGACCCGGCCGGCCTGGCTGGCACATTGAATGCTCCGCTATGAACCTGAGTCATCTTGGAGAGCAGATTGACATCCACGGCGGCGGGAACGACCTGGTCTTTCCCCACCACGAGAATGAGATCGCCCAGACCGAAGCGATCACCGGAAAACCTTTTGCCCGGTACTGGATGCACAACGGCATGCTCCAGCTCAAGGGCGAGAAAATGTCCAAATCCACCGGCAATCTGATCCCGATCAGCGCTTTCCTCACGGAACACAGTGCAGATGTGATGCGCCTGATCGTCCTCAGCTCCCATTACCGCAGCCCCCTCACCTTCAACAGTGAGGTAATTGAGGCCAACGAGCGCGCCCTTGACCGGCTGCTCTCCGCCCTGCGTCCTGCCATGCCCGGTGCATCAGGAGCACCCGAAGATGTTCTGGCAAAACTCGCAGAACAAATCGAGACCACGAAAACAGGTTTCGTTGAAGCGATGGACGAAGACTTTAACACGGCGGGAGCTCTGGGAGGGATCTTTGACCTGGTCCGGGTCATCAACCAGGCCCGGTCCGAAGATGCGACCGATGACGAACTTGAGCCCGCCCAGAAAACCCTCAGGGAATTAGCCGGCATTTTGGGCCTGCAGCTGGAAATAACCAGCCAGACCACCACAGGCGCAGACGCCTTTATTGACCTTCTGGTGGATTTGCGCCAGAAACTCAGGGAAAACAAGCACTATGACCTGGCAGATGAAGTCCGGGATGATCTCATGACACTTGGCGTTATCGTTGAGGACACCGCTCAGGGCTCCACCTGGCACTGGGAGTAAGCCTTGAGCGAATGGATTACCGGCCGCAACCCGGTCTATGAAGTCTTGCGGGCAGACCGGCGGCAGATCTCCCGCCTCTTGATCGCCCAGGGCGCAAAACAGGAAGGTCGTCTGCAGGACATCGTCGAACTCGCCCAGTCCCGAAATATCCCCATTAAGACAGTCGAACGTACCGATCTGGATGCCATAGACCTGCATCATCAAGGCCTTGCCCTTGAGGCTGGCAGTTATGGCTATGCCGATCTTGAAGAGATTATCCGACTGGCTGAATCCCGGGGGGAACCGGTGTTTGTTCTCCTGCTGGATCTTATCCAGGATCCCCAGAATTTGGGGACATTGCTTCGCTCGGCGGAAGCCTTTGGCGTTCATGGCGTTGTGCTGCCCCTCGCACGAAGCGCGTCCATCACGCCTGCTGTGGTCAACGCATCCTCCGGTGCAACCGAACTGCTCCAGATCGCCCAGCACAACCTTGCCCAGGCCATGGACCGCCTCAAGGAGGCAGGCGGCTGGATGGTTGGCCTTGAGGACAGCCCGGAAGCCCAGCCACCCGAAAAGCTCAACCTCACTGGGGGCCTCGGTCTGGTGATCGGGAACGAAGCTCAGGGGTTACGGCGATTGGTCAGAGAAAAATGCGACCTGTTGATGCGCCTGCCGATGCAGGGCCGGATTGATTCGCTCAATGCGGCCGTCGCGGGATCTATTGCGCTTTACCTTGCTCGGCAAGCGCGTAAGAGATGATAGCCAGGTCGATTCACCTGAATTGCACATTCCACGCAGTGTTTTTTTTCCTCGGATATAGCCCCCACCAATAAAAAGTTTCTATCTTTGATATAACACAAAATACCACATGATGAACAGGGCGATCATAATCGTGGCAATGACCATCCTTGAGACCACGGCCCAGCCGCATCCCATGGCCATGCTGGATGTGGACCGAAAGGCATTCCTGTAATCCTTGATCCTGATCCACTCTACAATAAATAACACCAGCAGGGAGGCAGCCAACCCGCCCAGAGGCGTAAGATAAATGCTCACCACGATCATCGCCACAAAGCTCAGGCCGATCGCCCACCAGCTTGCGCCTTTGGTCCTTGCACCCCCGGCCATAAAAATATTATCAAGGACATTTCCCAGCATCATCAGCATGGTCTGAACGGCAAACGTGGCCAGGGTCAGGGTAAACGTCCAGGGGCCAACGTTATAGTTGAACAGCGTTGCGATTCCCCAGACCAGAATAGACACCCAGACCACCGTCAGGCCGGGGAAGAAGACCAGCAGCAACCCGAACAGCCCGATCAGCATCCCCAGGATGACGACAATCAATAGCGGGATTTCAGCCCATAAGGACATTATTGCGGCCTGATGACCTCACTGCCCTGCATCAACGGTCGCAATACCTCGGGGACCAGTATCGAACCATCCTTCTGCTGGTAATTTTCCAGGACTGCAATTAACGTCCTTGGCATCCCCAGCCCTGAGCCGTTCAGGGTATGGACAAAGGCCGTTCCCTTTCCACCCTCAGGGCGATAGCGGATCCCGGCCCGGCGAGCCTGGAATGAGCCAACATTCGAGATGGACGAAATTTCCAGCCATTCGCCGCATCCCGGCGCCCAGACTTCGATATCGTAGGTCTTGTGAGAACCAAACCCAAGGTCGCCGGTGGATTGCAGCAGGACACGATAGGGAAGCCCCAGAGCCGCCACGGTTTCCTCAGCGTCTTCCAGCATCTTCTGGTGTTCTGCCGCTGCATTTTCAGGCGTGCAGTAAGTGTACATCTCGACCTTATCGAACTGATGGCCGCGTTTGATTCCCCGCACATCCCGCCCGGCGCTCATTTTCTCACGCCGGAAACAGGCGGTATAAGCCGTGTAGTGGATCGGTAACTGCGATTCCTCGAGGATTTCACCCATATGCAGCCCGGTCAGCGGAACTTCCGCCGTAGGCACCATCCAGAGGTCATCTTCCACATCGCGATAAAGGTTATCCTTGAATTTCGGAAGCTGTCCGGAACCATAGAGGATCTCTTCGCGGACCATATAGGGAGGATACTTTTCGAGATACCCCTGCTGAACATGTAGACCCACCATCCAGAAAACCAGTGCCCGCTGGAGAAGGGCTCCCGGCCCGCTGAGGACATAAAACCGGGAACCGGAAAGCTTCACGCCCCGCTCGAAATCAATAATGCCCAATTCGGGGCCAAGGTCCCAGTGCGGTTTCGGCTCAAAGTCAAATTCAGGGCGTTCACCGACCTCCCGGAGCACAACATTGTCACTGTCATCCACCCCCACCGGCACATCCGGGTCGGGGATATTTGGAAGTTCTGACAGCAGGTCCTGTAATTGAGAATCAACCTGACTTAAATCTGAATCCAGGGATTCAATCTGATCACCCAATTCCCGCATGGCTTCAATCTTAGCCTGGCGTTCTGCCTGATCTTTCATCCGGCCAATTTCCTTGGAGACCGTGTTCCGCTCAGACCGCATTTCCTCAACATTAACGATGAGTTCCCGGCGTTTTTCATCCAGCATCAGGACCTGATCCACTACGGAGGGATCCATCTGGCGTTTTTCCAGGGCTTCTCGGACGCGTTCCGGCTCATCCCGGATCAGATTAATATCAAGCATCAACGCAACTCCTTCTGTCAGGTTTCATCCCTTGATTTTACCTTAATCTCCATCGCTCAAAATCATTGATAAGATCAATTCAAAGGATACGTTATAATCCTCCATGGATATTGACCAGAGAAAAAAGCTGCACCAAGAGTCTGGAGACCCGCTCAATATGTCAAAGTTAAAACAAGGTCTGATAATTTTAGGATTTCTACTCCTATCCATCATGGTGTTAATCTTATTAGGTTTTACTGCCGTCGAAGCCTGGAAGAATGATGTCCTGGGCGGCATCATCTCAGGCCTTATCCTGTTCGGAGCCGTCCTCGCAATTTTTTACGAGAGTAAAAACATCTTCAATCCCCAAACAACGGTTGATCCACTTCCTCAATCCGCCCTTGAAATTATGGCCGTGGTTCTTGGCGGCCTCCTGGCTTATCTGCTTGCCCAGGACCTTGAGCTTGGTGCTGTTATCGCAGCCAGCCTGGTTGCCATTGCGGTC
>CAZXRL010000051.1:0-14976 GCA_964643275.1 uncultured Candidatus Brevefilum sp. | reverse complement strand
GATCTCCGTGAATCCGCCGCCTGGCTCCACCAGGGTTTCAAGCGGGCGGGTGTCCTTTAGGAGCGGGACGGGGACCAGAAACGGGCCCACAAGCACCAGCGCCAGCAGAGCTCCTAAAATGATGAGTGTGACCTTCCAGCCTTTTTTCATGTCAATTTCCGATTACCTTTCTATCTTAGTTAAGTATAGATAAGACATGTGGGGAAAGACAAGCGAAAAGGTTTTACAATTTCGGAGCGGATTGGATAATTATCTTCATACAACTTTGCGATAACCTGGCTTCGTTCAGTGCCGGCAGAAAAGCCAGGGTCGAATCATGTTACAATCTGAACGTAACCAAACCTTGTTGAGTCCACTATTTATACAGGAGGAATCTCTCTTTATGGCAAAAGAAACGTCGTTTAAGCTCACTTACGCGACCATGTTCAACCCGCCTGAAGAACTGCACACGCACTTCTCTGAAGCAATGGAAGTATTGAAGGGCAAACTGGGGGAGGACCACCCCATGTTCATCGGCGGCGAAGAACGCTTTACCGATGAAAAATTCAAGGAATTCTCACCGATCAACACCGATCTGCATCTGGGAACATTCCAAAAAGGCGGCACGCAGGACGCCCTCGACGCCATTGCGGCTGCCCGAGCGGCTTTCCCCGCCTGGAGCCGGATGAATTGGGACGAACGGGTCTACCTGATCCGTAAAGCCGCCGACATGATTGACCAGCGTTTGTTTGAGATCAGCGCTGTTGTGACGCTGGAGGTCGGCAAGAACCGGATGGAAGCCCTTGGCGATGTCGCCGAGACAGCGGAATTGATCCGCTATTCCTGCGGCCAGATGGAAGCCAACCAGGGATACCGGACTGCGATGGGCAAAGACCCACTGGCGGGCTACGATTCCACCAACACCTCGGTGATGAAGCCTTATGGCGTGTGGGTTGTGATCAGCCCCTTCAATTTCCCCGCCGCGCTCACCGGCGGCCCTGCCGGGGCCGCGCTGACGGCTGGCAATACGCTGGTCATCAAACCTGCATCCGGCACCACCTGGACAACGGCCCTGCTCGTGGATTGCTTCCGCCAGGCCGGCATTCCGGACGGCGTGGTCAACTTTGTCTCCGGCCCCGGCTCCACTGTCGGGAAAGCGCTGGTGGAGAGCAAGGATGTGGACGGCCTGACCTTCACCGGCTCCTTTGACGTCGGCATGGGCATTTATCGGTCCTTCGCGGAGGGCGACTATGTGCGTCCCACGATCCTGGAACTGGGCGGGAAGAACCCGGCCATCGTCTCAAGGAATGCCGATCTCGAAGACGCTGCAGTGGGCATCGTCCGCTCAGCCTTCGGTCTGCAGGGACAGAAGTGCTCTGCCTGTTCCCGGGTCTTTGTGGAAGAACCGGTCTATGACAAACTGGTGGCTCGCGTGGTCGAATTGACCGAAAAGCTCCAGGTCGGAGACCCCGCTGAACGGGAGACCTATATGGGTCCGGTTGCGACCAAAGGCGCGTATCAGGATTATCAGGATTTCTGCACAGAACTGAAAGAAGCCGGTAAGGTCCTGACCGGCGGCGAGGTGCTCACCGAAGGTGATTATGGGAAGGGCTATTTCTGCGCCCCCACTGTCGCGGTGGATGTCCCGATGGATCATCGCTTGTGGAAACAGGAAATGTTCCTACCCATCACCATGATCCATCCCGTGAAAGACCTGTCTGAGGCGATGGAATTGGCCAACAGCGTCAACTATGGGCTGACAGCCGGTTTCTTTGGCACGGAAGAAGAGGTCGGCTGGTTCTTTGACAATATTGAAGCCGGCGTGGTCTATGCCAACAGGCCGCAAGGCGCCACAACCGGTGCCTGGCCTGGCTTCCAACCCTTTGGCGGCTGGAAAGGCTCCGGTGCCAGCGGCAAGAACGCTGGCGGGCTCTACTACCTGCCGCTTTACATGCATGAGCAAAGCCAGACCCAGATCCGTCGGATCTGAGCTGGGACAGAACAACCATTATTTGAACCGGATGGCCTCAGAATACGCCATCCGGTTCTGACCATAACGCATGATCCGAAATCTACTTTCCCGGTTAGGCTGTCTGTTGTTCCTTGTTGGCGGTATCCTCCTGGCATTGGGTGTTGCCGCTGAAAGGTCTGATCAGCCTGCGTTCAATTTCATTGTGATTGGCCTTGGACTGGGCCTGGTGGGATTTCTTCTCTGGAACAAGCTGCGCCGGAAACGCCGCCGGAACACCCGCTTTTCGTTATTCCGAAAGCGGCAGAGCCGGGATGAGCGGATGGAAGATGATCAGTGGGATGACCCATACTATGACTAAACTGACTTCACTAAGCAATGCCATTCAAACGCATGTGCACGCTGGGGACCTGCTCTATGCGAGTGGATTCACGCACCTGATCCCGTTTGCCACCGGACACGAGATCATCCGTCAGGGGATTAAGGACCTGGTGCTGGCACGGGCAACCCCCGATTTGATTTACGACCAGATGGTGGCGGCGGGGTGCGCCCGCAAGGTGATCTTTTCTTATATGGGAAATCCGGGTGTCGGGTCACTGCGGAGGATCAGGGCGGAGATTGAAGCGGGCCGTCTCGAATGGGAGGAGTATTCCCACTTCAGCATGATCAGCCGCCTTCAGGCAGGCGCCAGCGGGTTACCGTTCATGCCGATGAAACAGACCGGCGCGACCGACCTGGCCGAACAAAATCCAGGGTATCAGCAGGTGACGGACCCCTATTCCGGAGAGGAAGTTGTGGTTGTGCCCCCGCTTCAACCGGATGTGGTGATCGTCCATGTCCAGCGAGCCGATGTTCAGGGCAACGCCCATGTCTGGGGTATCCTCGGGGAACAGCGGTTGGCCGCCTTTGCCAGCCAGCGCGTGATCCTGACGGCGGAGGAGATTGTGGATGAAGCCATCATCCGCTCGGACCCAAACCGGACCCTGATCCCGGGCATGGTGGTGGATGCAGTTTGTGAGGTGCCTTTCTGTGCCCATCCCTCCTATACTCAGGGTTACCACGACCGGGATAATGATTTCTATCTCGCCTGGGATGAGATCAGCAAGACCAAAGAAAGCACCCGGGCTTATTTACAGGAATGGGTGTTTGACGTGCCGGACCGCGAGGCATACTGGCAGAAGCTTGGACCGGAAACCCATGCACGGCTGCATGTGGAACAGCGGCTTTCTGAACCCGTGAATTACGGGGATTATTGAGGACTGGGCGGTCATGATGACAGAACTTAACTACAATCCCAAGGAACTGATGGTTGTAAATGCTGCCCGGCTGCTGAGGGATCACGATGTGGTCTTTGTCGGGGTTGGCATCCCGAACCTGGCCTGCAACCTGGCGATGCGCACGCATGCGCCCAATCTGCAGATGATCTATGAAGCCGGTGTGATCGGGGCGCATCCCTCCCGGCTGCCTTTGTCGATCGGCGATCCCTCACTGGTCACAGGGTCTTTATCCGTGTGCAGCATGTACGATATCTTCACCCTCTATCTCCAGCGCGGGAATGTGGATGTGGGCTTTCTGGGCGGTGCACAGATTGACCAGTTTGGGAACATCAACGCCACCGTGATCGGCGATTATGCGCATCCCAAGGTCCGGCTGCCGGGTTCCGGCGGCTCCATGGAAATCGCGGCCTGGGCAAACCGCTGTTACATCATCACACCCCATCAGAAACGGCGTTTTCCCGCCCGGGTGGATTTCCATACTTCGATTGGATTTCTCTCCGGCGGTGATGACCGGGCCAGGACGGGCGTGCGCGGGGGCGGGCCGCAAGCCGTGGTCACGGACCTGGGGATCCTGAAACCCGATTCCAACGGCGAACTTGCGCTGGCTGCCCTGCATCCAAATGTGACCTTCGAGGAGGTGCAGGAAAACACCGGCTGGATGCTCAAGCAAATGCGCGATTGCAGGGTCACCGAGCCGCCAGACCCCGAGGAGCTGCGAATCCTGCGGGAAGACCTCGATCCTCAGCGGATCCATATTTAACCCGCTCAGATTGGGTAGACTCAGAGAAACAGACCCGGGATGGCTAGAATGAAAAAAGAATGTCATATTCTCGTAACATTTGATCTTTCGAAGGATGCGCGTGAGCAGGTGCGGAATGTGTCTGACCGTGTCCAGCTGACGGTTATCCCTGCGGAACATCCTGAAGATGTGTCCGATGACCGCTGGGCAGCAGCCGAGGTCCTGTTTACCCGTAAGGTCCTCCCCCAGCCTGAAAAAGCCCCAAATTTACAATGGGTGCAGTTCAACAGTGCCGGTGTGGATATGTTTCTGGAGGATCCCCTCATCCAACGCGGGGATATCATCGCGACCAGCATGAGCGGTGTGATCACAGGGCAGGTCGCTGAATATGTCCTGATGGCCATGCTGGCCTTTGGCCGCCGGCTGCCCCTGATCTGGCAGCATCAGCAGGCGCGCCAGTGGCCGCAGCGGGCCGAAAAATGGCGGGATTTCATCCCTCAGGAACTTCGCCACAGCACGGTTGGGATCCTCGGTTATGGGAGTATCGGGCGGCAGGTGGCGCGCCTATTGCAGCCTTTTGGGGCAAAGGTCCTGGCAGCCAAAAAAGATGTCATGCATCCAGAGGATACTGGGTACATTCCGGAGGAAATGGGGGACCCGCATGGCGATTTCTTCGACCGGCTCTACCCCATCGAGGCCTTGCACAGCATGCTGTCGGAATGTGATTTCGTGATCACAGCCCTGCCCTTAACGGAACAAACGCATCATATCCTTGACGCCGTCGCATTTGAGGCGATGAAGGAAACAGCTTACCTGATCAATGTGGGGCGGGGAGAATTGATGGATCAGGAAGCGCTGATCGAAGCCTTGAAAGCGAAAAAGATTGCCGGCGCGGCGCTGGATGTCTTTGAAGAAGAACCGCTGCCCGAGGAAAGCCCACTGTGGAAACTGGACAATGTCATCATCAGCCCGCATATCTCCGGTGTGAGCCGGTATATCCAGGATGAGACGCTTGGGTTATTTATTGAGAACCTCAACCGATATCTTGCCGATCTCCCCCTTTATAACCGGATTGACGCGGACAGGGGGTATTAATGCCCTGTTGACGTTAGGGGATTCCAGAGAGGCAGGGGGACTGTATATAAATATAAGATCAATCCAGATGGATCTGATCGCTCCCATCCCTTTGTAAATAAAAACAAATGTTCCAATTTTAATACCCCCATGGTAGAATCAGCGCATGGATTTGTTTGACCATAGTTTACAGGAGCAGATGCAGCACCAGGCCCCCCTGGCAGACCGGATGCGGCCCCGGACTCTGGATGAGATCGTGGGACAGTACCACATCATCGGCGAGGGACGGCTGTTACGGCGCGCCATCCAGGCCGACCGTCTGTTCTCCTCCATCATCCTTTATGGCCCCCCGGGGACCGGGAAGACCACCCTGGCTCGGGTCATTTCCAACCTGACCAAGGCTCATTTTGACAATCTGTCTGCTGTGCTGGCGGGCGTTGGCGACCTGCGCAAGGTGATTGCTGAAGCGACTGAACGCCGTAAGCTCTATCAGCGGCGGACGATCCTATTCATTGATGAGGTGCACCGCTGGAATAAATCCCAGCAGGATGCCCTCCTACCCCATGTGGAAACCGGGCTGGTGACCCTGATCGGCGCGACCACCCAAAACCCTTATTTTGACGTCATTAAAGCTCTGGTTTCCCGCTCCCGTATATTTGAAATGAATACCCTGACTGAGGACGATATCCGCCTGTTATTGGAACGCGCCTTGCAGGACCCGGAGCGCGGCTATGGCAAGCTGGATGTCCATCTGGCGCAGGACGCGATGGCGCACCTGATGCGCATGGCCGGGGGTGACGCCCGCAACGCCCTCAACGCGCTTGAGTTGGCTGTTGAAACGACCCAGCCGGATGCGGATGGCAAAATACACATTGACCTTGTAGTAGCGCAGGAATCGATCCAGAAACGCGCTGTGCTTTATGACAAGACAGATGACGCGCATTACGACACCATCTCGGCTTTTATCAAGTCTGTGCGCGGTTCCGATCCGGATGCTGCGCTCTACTGGCTGGCAAAGATGCTTTATGCCGGGGAAGACCCGCGTTTCATCCTCCGGCGGTTGATCATCCTGGCTGGGGAAGATATCGGGATGGCTGACCCGATGGGGCTGGTGGTGGCGAACGCTGCTGCCCAGGCTTATGAATTCATCGGTCTGCCGGAAGGGATCTTCCCGATCACGGAAGCCACGATCTATCTGGCGACGGCACCCAAGTCCAATTCCGCTTTTGCCTATCACGCCGCGCTGGGAGAGATAGAGGAAAACGGCGCAGGCCCCGTCCCGATCCATCTGATGGATGCCAGCCGTGACGCCAAAGGGCTGGGACACGGTCAGGGATATGATTACCCGCACGAACACGAGGGACACTGGACGCCGCAGCAGTACCTGCCGGATGGAGTCCTTGGAACGACTTTTTACAAACCATCTGACCAGGGTTACGAAGCCCAGGTCCAGGAACGCGTTCACCGCTGGCGGGAGGCGCAGAAGAAAGCTCTGGCAGATCTCCAAAAGGAAGCAAAGGGTAGATAAATGGCTGTCTTTCTATTGATCCGGCATGGCGAAAACGATCTGGTTGGGGAAAGGCTCGCTGGAAGGCTGCCGGGAGTCCACCTGAACGAGAAAGGCAAGGCTCAGGCGCGCCGGCTGGCCGCTGGCCTGGCGGATATATCCATCAAAGCCGTTTATGCCAGCCCGCTGGAACGGGCGCAGGAAACGGCCGAACCCATTGCTCGGGTACAGGGTCTGAGCGTTCAAACTTTGCCCGCCCTGATAGAGATAGATTTTGGCAAGTGGGAGGGTGAGAGACTGAAAAAGCTCAAGCACGGCCGATTGTGGAAGATCGTACAGGGCAGCCCTGGCAGTTTCCGCTTCCCTGAAGGAGAGAGTTTTGTCGAGGCACAGGCGCGTGTCGTGGGGGGATTGACGGATCTCAGCGGGGTATATGGTGAGAAAGACATTGTTGTTTGCACCGCTCACAGTGATGTGATCCGGCTGGCTGTGGCGCATTTCCTGGGCCTGCCGCTGGATAACTTCCAGCGGATCAGGATTACACCTGCATCTGTGACCGTGGTATCCCTCAACGAAGGCAAGGCCTTTTTTGGCCCGATCAATTACACGTTTGGCCATCCGTCATTTTAAAATATCAGGTTGCGGAGCAGTCTGGCCCTGTCTTGTTTCCACATTTTAAACCCCTCCACCAGTTCATAAATTATAATTACCAGCACCACCCCTGACCAAAGGATGTGTTATGGACCAGTATCGAGTTCCTCCCAATACTAAAGTCAATTTGGATGATTATCTAACCCGTTATGACGGTGAGCTTGAAAAGAAAGCGGGCAAAGACCAGCTCGAGGAAAAGGCGTTGGAACTTGCTGACCTGCAGGAGCTGCTTTATGCAGAAAACAAACGGAAGATCCTGATCGTCCTGCAGGGGATCGACACCAGCGGCAAGGACAGCACCATCCGGCATGTCTTCGGGAAGGTCAATCCCCAGGGGACAAAAGTCGCGAACTTCAAAGTGCCTACACCGAAGGAACTCGCGCACGATTACCTCTGGCGCGTCCATCCGCACACGCCGGGCAAAGGTGAGATCGCCATTTTTAATCGCTCTCATTATGAGGACGTCCTGGTTGTCCGGGTGCATGAGCTTTTTCCACAGTCTGTCTGGGAAAAACGTTACCACCATATCAACGAATTTGAGCGGCTGCTGACCGACGAGGGCACAACAATCCTCAAGTTCTATCTTCATATCAGCAAGCAGGAACAGGCCGAACGTTTTCTCGCACGGCTTGACCGCCCACACAAACGCTGGAAGTTCAACCCCGAAGATCTGGATGAACGCGAGCATTGGGAGGATTATATCCAGGCCTATGAGGATATGCTCAGCCTTACGAGCACCGATGACGCACCCTGGTATATCATCCCTTCCGACAGAAAATGGTACCGCAATCTCACGATTGGCTCGGTGATCGTGGAGAAGCTCAAAAGCCTGAATATGACGTTTCCCGCCGAAGTGCCGGATATTGACCAATACCGTGACCTGCTGGCGAAGATGATCAGCAAGGAAGAGGGATGAGTCCAGACGCTTCCACCAGCCAGCCTGAGTTTATCATTGCAGGCTGTCTGACTCAGGACTATATCCTGCCCATCTCGGGCAGACCCCAGATCAATGTTTTGGGTGGAAACCTGCCTTATGCCGCGGTCGGGCTTAATTTGTGGGGAAAGACTGCCGGGCTGCTGGCTCGGCTGGGAGAGAACACTCCACTGCAATGGCTGGACCGTTTCCGTGAACTTGGTTTTGATCTGGCGGGGATCAAAGTTCTGCCTGATGAGATGGATCTCCGCCGGTTCCTGGCTTATCCTGAAAGCCGGACGGTTTTCACCGAGGATCCTGTTCGGCACTTTGCGGACCGCGGGCTGGCCTTTCCCCCTGAGTTATTAGGTTACCGGTCACAAGGAGGAGAGATCAGCAGCCGGACGACGCCTCTGAAGCAATCGCTGCAGATTTCCGATATTCCCGGGTCTTATCTGGATGCCGCTGCGGTCCATATCTGTCCCATTGATTACCTGTCACACCTGCTGCTGCCCTCAATTTTCAGGCAGGGACAGGCCGGGACGATCACCCTCTCACCCACACCTGGGTATATGTCCCCCTCATTTTGGGAGGAAATCCCGGGACTTCTATCGGATGTGACAGCTTTTATTGTGGACGAACCGGAAGTCGCGCACCTGTTTCAGGGACGCAGTTCAGATCTCTGGGAAATGGCAAACGTTCTGGCAGGATACGGCCCTGAAATCATCCTGATCAGATCGCTGACCTCGGGATACCATCTATTTGATCGTGTGGGCGAGAAGCGCTGGATTGTCCCCGAATACCAGATTAATGTTGCTGACCCAACCGATGTGTTGGACGCCTTCGCAGGGGGATTCCTCGGGGGTTATCCGACCTGTTTGGATCCGGTTGAAAGCGCCGTGAGGGGAGCCATCAGCGCATCCCTGGTTGCGGAAGGAAGCGGCGTCTTCTATGCCCTGGATGCCATGCCGGAGTTGGTGGAGGGGCGGCTGACCGCGCTCAGGGAGCTGGTCCGTCCCGCCTGATGAAGCGGATTTCATTTTTCCCCGTCGTTGGATGTCTCCAGCTTTTCCTGCAATAATTTCTGGACTACAGCCGGATTGGCCTGACCGGCAGTTTTTCGCATCACCTGTCCAAAAAACCACTGCTTGAGGGATGTTTTACCATCCCGGAAGGCCGCAACTTCTGCGGGGTGTTCAGACAGCACGGTTTCCACGATTTCAGAGAGAGTGTTGCGATCTGAAATCTGTCCCCATCCGGTCTCTCGGAGAATGGTGGGGGCGCTTTGCCCGGTCTCAATCATCTGCGCCAGAATGCTTTTAGCGAGGGCATTATTGATATCCCCATTCTGCAAAAGGTTCAACAGCTCACCCAGGGATTGAGGCGTGAGCAAAAGTGCTTCGATAGTTTCATTTCGAGCATTCATCAACCCGAAGAGTTCGCCGATGATCCAGTTGGCTGCCAGATCGGGATCGAGCTGTTTCATGGAGGCCAGGGCCGATTCGAAGAAATCCGCAATGGCCCGGTCGCTGGTCAGCAACTCCGCCTGATAGTTATCCAGCCCAAAATCGGCAGCGATCCGGCGCAGACGCTGGTCAGGGCGCTCCTGAAGTTCCGCCAGCGTGGTTTTGATGAGTTCCGAACTGAGGGCCAGAGGAGGTAGATCCGGTTCGGGGAAGTAGCGGTAATCGTGCGCCTCTTCTTTGCTTCTCTGTGAGAGGGTGACACCCGCCTCTTCATCCCACCCGAGGGTCTCCTGAGCAACTGCCCCGCCAGCATCCAGCAGCGCCGTCTGGCGGTCAAGTTCGTAGGCAATAGCAGACGTCATCGTTCGGAAGCTGTTGAGGTTCTTGATCTCGACCCGGGTCCCCAAGATATCGCTTCCCGCAGGCCTGACGGAGACATTTGCCTCGAAGCGGATCACACCTTTTTCCAGATCGCCGCTATTGACCCCCAGATATTGAAGCAGCGTCCGCAATCCGCGGGCATAGGCCTGGACCTGCTCAAGGGAGTGCAGGTCGGGTTCCGAGACGATCTCCAGTAGGGGGATACCTGCCCGGTTAAGGTCCACCAGTGAGTGGGATTCACCGTTTTTGTGGATATGGGTCAGTTTGCCCGTATCCTCTTCCAGATGGACGCGGCGGATCCGGATATCCAGCCAGCCTCCTTCTGTGCGGATGGGAAGGCAGCCATGTTCAGCCAAGGGAAACTCATACTGCGAGATTTGATAGCCTTTGGGGAGGTCGGGATAAAAATAATTCTTGCGGGCAAACCAGCTGACCAAAGCCACTCTGCAATCAAGTGCAAGCGCGACCCGCAGGGCATAAGCCACGGCCTGAGCGTTGACCACCGGCAAGGTGCCGGGCATCCCGGCGCAAACAGGACAGACGGCGGTGTTCGGCGGCGCCTGGGTCAGGTCCACAACCGGGCAGGCGCAAAACATTTTCGACTGGGTTTGCAGTTCGGCATGGACCTCAAGGCCGATATCCACGGTGTACCTGGGTTTCATTCAATCTTCCTGTGTTAGTGCATTCCGGCTATGGGAGATCACCAAATTCCGGGATGGGGTTGTGATTACGGAACAATCCAATTATTTTATCAGGTTCTCTTTAAGAACCTTCCGATTTTTTCAAGGGCTTCTTCGAGCAAAGCATAACTGGTGGCATATGAACAACGCACAAAGCCGCTCCCGGCATCGCCAAAAGCGGAACCGGGCACGACCGCAACTTTTTCTTCCAGGAGCAGCTTTTCAGCAAAAGCCTCATCGTCCAACCCGGTATTATGGATGCTGGGAAAAACGTAAAACGCGCCATGCGGCTCAAAGGTGGGCAATCCCAAAGCGTTCATCCCCTGATGGATCAATTGCCTGCGCCGGTTATATTCCACCCGCATCTCTTCAACATACGGTTCGCCAACTTTGAGCGCTTCCAGGGCTGCAAATTGTGAGATGGTCGGGGCGGACATCACCGAATACTGGTGAATGCGGACCAGGCCCTGGATCAGGCCGGCTGGACCAGCGGCATAGCCGATCCGCCAGCCGGTCATGGCATAGGCTTTTGAGAACCCGCCCAGGAGGATCGTCCGTTCCTGCATACCGGGGATTGAGGGGAAGCAGACATGCGCGTGCTCGTAGACCAGCCTGTCATAGATCTCATCAGAGATCACCACCAGGTCATGCTTTTCCGCGATCCTCCCAATGGCTTCCAGCGTTTCTCGGCTGGCGATGGCACCGGTGGGGTTGTTGGGATAGCCCAGCAGGATCGCCCGGGTTTTAGGGGTGATTGCTTTTTCAATCACGGCCGGGTCGGGCTGAAAATCGTCTTCCATATTTGTGTAGACTTCGACGGGTTTCCCGCCTGCCAGCGCAACTTCTGCCTGATAGGAGACAAAGCACGGGGTGGGAATGATGACCTCGTCACCCGGCTCAAGCAAGGCCGTGAAGGTCAGGTAGAGCGCTTCCGAGACGCCGACCGTTGCGATGATCTCGTTTACCGGATCGTAATTGACGTTGTATAACCTCGCAAGATGATCCGCAATAGCCTGGCGCAGTTCGAGGATACCCTGGTTGGAGGTGTAGTGTGTCTCGCCTTGCTGCAAGGAGCGGATCCCGGCGTCAATAATCGGCTGTGGGGTTGTGAAGTCGGGTTCACCAATCCCCAGGGAAATGACATCGTCCATCGTGGCGGCAATGTCAAAAAATTTTCTGATTCCTGACGCCTTCAGGTTGGTTACGGTCTTTGAAAGATAGGTTTTCGACATTCACACTCCTTGCGATTTCTGGTCGGTTTGGGATTTCTCGAGAGGCTCATTGAACCCTTTGGGTTGGATCTGCCATTTATCCTGGATACTATTGTAAAATAGATCGAAGAGTGCGTTGCCGGGGTCGCAGCGCACCAGGAACCCCACCCCCTCGGGTTCCCGCCGGCGGTCCAGGATCGCCTGCACTTCATAATGCTGGTTTTCCCACTGAAAAGCCCGTGGCTGTTCCGGATAGGTGCTGCCAGCATATGCTTCCACCCTAGAGGTCATTGAATCACCAGGGAGTCATCACTCAGACAAAACTGCCCTGGCTGCCCCGCGACAACCGCCTTGATGGAATTACCAGGTGTAACATGCAGCCTGTTCACGTCGTTTTCTTTCCGGGTTGACCGGCGGATGTGAACCGGTCTGAGGATCTTATCTTCCAATGAACGATCATCTGGTATGAGCTCAACGCTTCTTACTTATTTGACAGCCACGGAATCATCACCAAGGATCATTTTGCCGGATTGACCGGTCACGGTTACATTGTTCCCCAGCAGGGAAGATTCAAGCCTGCTGTTGGTGATATGTGCGCCAGGGCTGACGATGGAATCCTGGAGGGTGCTGTTCGTGATCACCGCGCCGTCACCGATCGCGGTGTTGGGGCCGATCACTGAGCCGCTGACCCGGGCCTTGGGATGCACATTGACCGGTGGATTGATCACGGTGTCCTCCAGGCCAGCCAGAGCATGGCTGTTGTCCCGTCCATGGCTGAGCAGGTAACGGTTGGTTTCAAGAAGCGCATCCTGTGTGCCGGCGTCCAGCCAGGTCTCGACCCGTTCAGTCCGCATCTTGAAGCCGCGTTCGAGGAGGATATTGATCGCGTCTGCCAGATAATATTCACTGCCCAGGGAGATATCGCGTTTGAATTGTTCTTCAATCGCAGCAACAAGCGCTTCGGAGTTGCTGAAATAATAACAGCCCACCACCACCAGGTTGTTGGCAACATCCTGCGGCTTCTCGACCAGTTTGGTGACCCAGCCTTCTTCGTTGACTTCTGCAACGCCAAACCGGCGCGGGTCGGGGACGGGCTTGACGAAGGCCACGCCCTCCGCTTCAATATCGGCCAGGAAGGAAAAGTCGTTCTCGATCAGCGTGTCTGAGAACGCCATCAGCATGGGGCCGTGGAGGTATTCCCGGGCCTGCCAGAAGGCGTCCGATTGTCCCTTCATCTCCGGCTGCACAGCGTAGTCGATCTTCCAGTCAGGATAGTGTTGGGCGGCGTAAGCCTGGATTTGTTCGCCCATCGTGGGCCCCAGGATGAAGACAAACTCGGCGTTATCGAAATCGGGCACGGTGCGGAACATATCGAGAACATAATCGAGGACCGTCTTCCCTGCCAGGGAGACCAGCGGTTTGGGCCTGCTCCAGGTGAGGGGGCGCAGGCGGGAGCCGTAGCCCGCCATGGGGATCACGATTTTAAGGGGTTGGGTCATGGCAACAAATTTCTCCTGTTTGGAAGGCAGTTTAATTGGATACTATATCTGTTCATTAATTTCATCTACGTCAATCAAGATGACTTTAACAGGAACTGCCGGAAAATGTCGTTTTAGACGTTCAATATCGTAAATCAATTGTTCCCCATAAGAAACACCTGATGACATTTGCTTTTTAAGATAGTAACAGGGTACTATCTCTACCCCCACGTCTGCTTTGTTCTCATTAAAAAAGTATTGGAATTTTGCCATGTCGTAAAACATGAAAGCATACTTACCAAATTGCACTTCAACCAATACTTTCTGTTTCACAAAATCTATTTGTTTAAACGAATTTGTTACTTGAACAGAGTGATTGGGGATTTCAATTGTGTAATAATCTCGAATTTCAGAGTAGCCTAAAGCGTGAAATTGATTACAGAATTGAGAATTCATATTCCTCGGAGAAAAAAGCATTTTTCCAACCATTGTTTTTTCTTTGCTTTTTTTAGCCTTTTTGCCTGAACATTGGCTATAACCTCATATATCTCATTATTTATTTGGGGATAATTAACCTGAAGGATTTCTGAGCCACCAAGATGTGAATATTCATAGATTATTTTCATTTTTTATTGCCCATTCTTCTCCCGATATTCATCACTTTGTTCCAGCAACCTTGGTTGAGTTAAAGATGAATCGGATTCTAGTGACACAGTTTTTGGAGGAATGTACGTTTGGGGATTGTCTGGATTATAGACCGGTCTATCCATGGGGCGAATTCTCAATTCACCTTTTTCTGCTTCTTCAATGCGTTGCCAACCAGTTTCCACATATTCTTTGATAATTTCAGCACCAATTGCTTTTCTGTTATGTAATAAACTGGCGATAGCGGTTGATGCAACCCCCATATATGGATCTAGTACCCAATCTTTTTCTTTAGTCATTGACAAAACCAGGCGCTCAATTAATTCAACAGGAAATTGACAAGGATGTTTTGTTTTTTCCACATGATTGGATTTTACATTTGGAATATTCCATACATCTGAAGGATTTTTACCTAAAGGGTTGCCAGATAATTGTCCTTTTTTGGAGCCTTTATAATATTTTTTGTTGGGGTATTTCTGAGGTACGCGAATAGGGTCTAAATCAAATAAGTAATTATCAGATTTGGTGAACCAAAGTATTACTTCGTATCTTCCTGAAAACCTATTGGAAGCATGAAATCCGTGACCGAAATGCCAAACAATTCTATTTCGTAGTTTCAAATTTAATCTTGAGAAAATTGGGAACAATATGATATCCAGTGGAATTATTTCACCATTTTCAACGAAATTTCCCACCTGCCAGCAAATACTTCCCTCAGGCTTAAGAACTCTGTAACATTCATTAATTACTTTTTCTTGTTGTTCTAAATAAGTATCTAAATCAACCTTTTTCTCATACTCTTTACCTAGGTTGTATGGAGGAGAGGTGACAATTAATTGAATAAATTCATCTGGAATATCATCGAGCAAATTAATGATATCTCCATTGAAATAAATAATATCAGCGTCTTCATCGAAAAATTCTGATTTCTTAAGTGTCATAATTTTAACTTTGTGGTTTCAAACTTTTAGTGCAACAAGATTATTGAAAACTTCATCTGGTTTCA
>CAZXRL010000050.1:4176-15679 GCA_964643275.1 uncultured Candidatus Brevefilum sp. | reverse complement strand
GAACAGTTCATCAGCAAAATCAAGGAACTACAGGAAACGCTGGATTTAATAAATTATAAAATTCAGGTATATGAAGAAGCCGTATTAAAAAGGGAGGTTGATATTATTCAGGTTGAAGATTGACAGAGGGGGCGTCCCAGGAATCACCTCTTGGTCATCGGGAAAATCCCTTTTATCGGGTTTTTATCCGGGTGAAATTTGAATCATTTAACCAAAGGATCAAAAGGAGAGACAGTTATGCAAATGCGAAAACTAGGGAACAGCAACCTGGAAGTTTCCGCCCTGGGGTTGGGGTGCATGCGGATGAGCTATGGCGACAAACCCCTTGGTACCCGGCAGGACATGATTAATTTTATTCACACCGCCGTAGCTCGCGGCATCACCTTTTTCGATACGGCGGAGGTCTATGGCCCGTTTACCAATGAAGAACTGGTGGGTGAGGCGCTTGAACCCTATAAAGGCCAGGTGGTGATAGCCACCAAGTTCGGGTTTAAACATGAACCTCAAAAGGGCCCCAGTCCATCTGCTGGCCTTGATAGCCGGCCAGAGCAAATCAAACGGGTTGCGGAGGAGTCACTTAAAAGACTCAGGGTTGATGTTATTGACCTTTTCTATCAGCACCGGGTTGACCCAAATGTACCCATCGAAGATGTGGCAGGCGCTGTCAAAGATCTGATTCAGGAGGGCAAAGTCAGGCACTTTGGGCTTTCCGAAGCTGGCGCTGACACGATCCGCCGCGCCCATCAGGTCCTGCCTGTGACGGCACTTCAAAGTGAATATTCTCTATGGTGGCGAAATCCTGAAGAAAGTATATTACAAACATGTGAGGAACTCGGTATCGGTTTCGTACCCTACAGCCCTGTCGGCAAGGGGTTCCTGACAGGAAAGGTTGATGAAAACACCAAATTTGATGAGTCTGACATTCGCAGCAGTATCCCGCGCTTTGAGCAGGAAGCCTTAAAGCAAAACCTGGCCCTGGTTGAATGGGTCAAGGAATTTGGCAAGAGAAAAGACGCGACGCCTGTTCAAATCGCACTGGCCTGGCTGCTCGCCCAGAAGCCATGGATCGTCCCGATCCCCGGCAGCCGCAGGGTTGAACATCTGGATGAAAATCTCGGTGCGCTTGATGTCCAGCTTACCAGGGATGATCTCAAGGAGATTGGTGATTTTCTCTCAAAGATGCGCATAGAAGGAGACCGCTATCCTAAAGCTTTGAATAAAATGACAGGACGTTAAGCAAAGAGAAGAAAACACACCAAAGGATTCTTCAATGGATATCAAAAGAAGCGGCTCACAGCCTTCAAGCAAAGGACCCTCTGAATGGTTTACCGGAACAGTCCGGGTAGACCCTGTGTTTCAAGCCAAAGCCCCCGCAAGTGGAATGGGGGCCGGTGTCACCTTCGAGCCTGGCGCGCGGACTGCCTGGCACGCCCACGCGTTGGGACAGACCCTGATCGTGACCGCAGGCTGTGGCCGGGCCCAAAGCTGGGGCAATCCTATCGAGGAAATCCACCCGGGTGATGTGGTCTGGTTTGAGCCGGGCGAGAAACACTGGCATGGCGCTGCGCCTACCACGGCACTGACGCACCTCGCGATTGTGGAAAAAATCGATGACGAAAGTACAGTCTGGATGGAAAAGGTCAGCGAGGGACAATACCAGGGCGGATGAATCTGATCTAAAGCCTGGGACATGACCATCCCCGGGATAGCTCCCCAATTAAGTCAAAACCCCGGCGGTATTGCCGGGGTTTTACTTTTCGTTTGAACTCAAAATCCGAATGGTCTAGAGCCAACCGCGCAGTTCCATGGCTTTCACAACTTTATTGATCGCCACCATATAAGCGGCATCTCGCATGAAGACATCCTGGGTTCGGGACATCTCATAGACACCTTCAAAGGCCTGGGTCATCTTATCGTCGAGTTTCTCAAGGACTTCCTTTCTGGTCCAATAGAAGTTCATATCGTTCTGGACACCTTCAAAATAGGATGTGGTCACCCCGCCGGCGTTGCAGAGGAAATCGGGGATCACGAAGATCTCGCTCTCTTTCAGGACATCATCCGCTTCCGGCGTGGTGGGGCCGTTTGCGCCTTCTGCGAGGACCCTCACCCGGTCGTGAATTTGGCCCACCGTATCCCCATTGATTTGCCCTTCCAGCGCAGACGGGATCAGCACATCGACTTCCTTGCTAAGCCAGGCGTCCCCATCTTCAATTTCATATCCGGCTTTGGTGGCTTCTTCTTTGTTGATCGTCCCATATTGATCGGTGATACTCATCAGAAAATCCGGGTCAATCCCATCGTTCCTGCTGACGGTGTAGGCTGTGCGGTCGTCCCTGTCCCAGTAACTGACGCAGATCACCTTTCCGCCCAGGTGCTCAATAAACCCTTTGGCGGCATACTGCGCCACATTGCCAAACCCCTGGATCGAGGCGAGGGCTTTGGTGGGGTCCAGATTGATCCGCTGCATAGCCTCCCTGACCGTGTAGATCACGCCAAAGCCGGTCGCTTCCGTCCGACCAAGGGAGCCGCCGCCGCCAACCGGTTTGCCCGTGATCACGCCGGGTGTATATTGCCCGGTGATCCGGGAATACTCGTCCATCATCCAGCCCATCATTTGGGGTGTGGTGCCCACATCAGGCGCAGGGACATCCTGCCGGGGGCCAATCACACGCCACAGAGAACGGACGAAGGAGCGGCATAATCGTTCCTTCTCATCCGTGGACAGCGTGGCCGGGTCAAGGACAATCCCGCCCTTGCCACCGCCCAGCGGGATGTCGGCAACGGCGCATTTCCACGTCATCCACATGGCCAGGGCGCGGACGGTGTCGGCAGTCTCCGCCGGGTGAAACCGCAAGCCGCCTTTGTTCGGGCCGCGCGCGTCGTTGTGCTGCACCCGGTAACCCTGGAATACCCGGATGCTGCCATCATCCATTTTGACAGGAAGGCGCAGGTGGTATTCCGTCATCGGCCAGCGCAGGATTTCCCGCACCTGATGGTCGAGGCCCAGTAGATCAGCAACATGGTCAAATTGCTGCTGGGCCATTGAGAATGCGTTGGTTGCTTCTGCCATAGTCTCTCCTATTTGATTTGGTTTGGTGAGGTCAAAAAATGATGCGTTGAATAATCGTTGCAAGCGGGCGGCTCTTTTAAATAAAAATAAGCGGGCACCTCGGTCCAGTGCCCGCATGGTTTTTCGCTCAGCTGTGTCTGAATGAAGAACATGCCTGCTCCACAGTCGATTTATTCTCCTTAACCATAGCCGAGAATTGAAAACCCGTCAATGTGAACCTTATAGTTTCAGGTATGACATTAATCACACTGCAGGCAGTAGAATTAAAGAGTTGACCAAGGATAGCTCCCGATAAGATTTCAATTTTTTATGATCTTCCGGCGAGCCTCCAGCCTGGAACTTTTCATCCCTGACATCCGTCTATAATTCACAAACCTGCAATGGTTTAATCGATCAAATTATGGAGGAACAAAAAAATGAATAAAAAAATCAGTCTCATCATTATCTCCCTGATAGTCCTGGGAATGCTGGCAGCCTGCTCACCCGTGCTTGGATCAGGAAGCAGGGAAAACCTGCGCTCAATCTCAGTCAACGGCACCGGCCGTGTGACCGTGGTGCCCGATATCGCCACCATCAATATCGGCGTCAGAACCGAAGCGGATGACGTGTCAGATGCTCTGGACGGGAATGCCTCCCAGGCCAACGCGATCGCACGCGTCCTGCAAAACCTCGGGGTTGAAGAAAGGGATATTCAGACATCCAACTTCAACGTTTACCCATCTGAACGCTATGACCCCATGACGGGGCAGGTGGAAGGCCGCTATTTCGTTGTGGAAAACACCGTGAACGTCACGGTTCGCGACCTGTCCACCCTTGGTGAAGTCCTAAGTGCTGTTGTCAGCGCTGGCGCTAATAACATCTACGGGATTAATTTCAACATTGAAGACCGTGAGACCGCCATCGCGGAAGCGCGAGAGTTAGCCATCCAGGATGCACAAGCCAAAGCCGAAGCAATCGCGGAAACAGCCGGTGTCAGCCTCGGCCAGTTGATGACCATCAGTGTCTACGATGGGGATTATCCTGTCTCTTATTATGACAGCAAGGGCGGCGCTTTCGCAGATAGTTCTGTACCCATCGCAGCCGGAACATTGACCATTATCATGGAATGTAACCTGACCTACGAGCTGGAATAAACAAAAACCTTGTGAGGGCAGCCTGATTATGAGACTGCCCTCATCTAGAAAAAAACCTCATCACAACAACCGGATTGAGACTAATCCTGCAAAACGGCTACTTTTTCCAGAAACATGCCTTTCTTTCCCTGATTAAAAATTCGGAATGAAATTTCGTGCTTGCCAATAATCCATCTTTTGGTATACTCATATCCACGGCCAGAACCCTTTTTTCTTTTATACCTTCTGGATGTCATCATTTTCAACTATCAGATGAGGAGAAATCCAGATGTATATTGTATCCGACAGTGGTTTTGACCTGTCCCCCGAGCAACAACAAGGCTTACCCATAAAAATTCTTCCACTCAAACTCACGCTGGATGGTATGACCTATCGCAGCGGTGTGGATATCCAGACGGAAGAATTCTATCAACTGCTTGAAAAAGCAAAGGGAATGCCGATCACCTCCACCCCCTCACCGGGGGAGTTCATCGAAATTTATGAAGAGATCGCTGAAAAGGACGCCGATATCCTGTCCATCCACATCTCATCCGGTCTGAGCGGCACCTATAACGCCGCCGTCACCGCTGCGGGCCAGATGGAAAACGCGAATATTACCTTGGTGGACTCGCGTTCGCTCTCGATTGAGATGGGATGGCAAATTGAGGCCGCGATCCGCGCCGTCAAGGCCGGCTGGTCGCTGGATAAGATCCTCGACCTGCTGACCCTTGTCCGGAAAAAATCCGAGGTGGTCTTCACCCTGCCTGACCTCGCCTACCTGATCCACGGTGGACGGATCAGCCACCTTAAAGGCCTGCTGGCCTCCTTATTGGGCATCAAGCCTTTGATCGGGGTGGATAAAGCTGACGGGAAATATTATGATCGGGGGAAGAGCCGAACTTTTAAAAACGCCGTCCAGGCCATCCCGGCCTATGCTGCCGGCAAGGTGGGCGAGGGAACCCACCTGCGGGCTCAGATCGGCCATGCCGGAAATCCTGAGGGGGCAGCAATGCTGAGGGAAGCGGTGGATCGGATCTTCGAATGCGATTGGCTGCCTGATTGTTCGATCTCCCCTGTCTTAGGGGCGCATACCGGGCGCGGGCTCGTTGGGCTGGTGTTTGCACCCAGTGAGACCTTCCCCACACTGCCATAAGAATATACACCAAAGAGACCTCCCGGCGGGAGGTCTCTTTTTATATGCTGACACATCACACCTGTCCTACAAATGGTCTAAACCTCAGCCGGCAGTCCCTTGAACTGACTCATGTGAAGGTTGTGGTAGAACCCGTTAGCTTCCAGTAATTCTTCGTGAGTGCCTCGTTCGATCAGCTCACCCTCGTTAATGACCAGGATTTGGCTTGCATTCCGGATCGTGCTCAGGCGGTGGGCGATCACAAACGACGTGCGGCCTTCCATCAACTTGAGCAGGGCAGCCTGAATCTCCACCTCGGTGCGGGTATCAACACTGCTGGTGGCTTCGTCAAGGATCAGGATGGCCGGATCCGCCAGGATCGCGCGGGCAATAGCCAGCAACTGCCGCTGGCCCTCACTCAGGTTGCTCCCGCGCTCTGAGAGCATTGTCTGATAACCATCAGGGAGGCGACGGATAAAACCATCCGCATTTGCCACCCGGGCTGCTTCTCTGACCTCCTCATCCGTCGCATCCAGCCGGCCATAGCGGATATTCTCCATCACCGTATCCGCAAATAAAAAGGTGTCCTGAAGCACGATTCCAAGCCTTCTGCGGAGATCATCCTGCTGGATCTCACGCAGGTCATGACCATCAATCAGGATCCGGCCGGAATCAATATCATAGAACCGCGTCAGCAGGTTGATGATTGTTGTCTTCCCCGCCCCTGTCGGGCCGACCAGGGCGATGGTCATACCAGGCTCTGCCCAAAAATTGATGTCTTTCAAAACAGGTTCTTCCGGATCATATCCAAAGGACACATTCTCAAATTGGACTTCGCCCCCCAGTGTTTCCAACGCAACAGCATCTTTGGCATCGGCTATGGCCGGTTGGGTATCCAGAACCTCAAAGATCCGCTCTGCGCCGGCCAGCGCTGCCATCATGGTATTGAACAAATTCGCAATCTGGTTAAGGGGATGTCCAAACCGACGGGTATATTCCGCAAAGGACGTGATCAGGCCAACAGTCACCGCACCGATCCCCGTGATCAGCATATAAGCGCCAGCGCCAACCACCACGATCACGTTCAGGCTGCTGAGAATCCCGGTGATCGGCGGCATCAGACCCGCCAGGATATTGGCTTTGATCCCCGTGTCCTGGACTTCCTGATTATATATTTTAAACTCATCCAGAGACCTCCCCTGCTGACCATAAGCAATCACCACCCGCTGGCCGCTGAGGTCTTCTTCCATCAGGCTGTTTAATTTTCCCAGCGATTTTTGCAGGTTCTGAAATGCCGGCCGGCTGCGTTTCAGGATGATGGTGGTGACAAGGAACGTGAGCGGGATAACGATTAATGCGGCCAGGGTCAGGCCCAGGCTCAGGGTAAACATCATGATCAGAACGCCGATCAGGGTACTGACACTCTGAACGAATGAGATCAGGTTTTGTGACAACAGGCTGTTGATGGCATCCATATCATTGGTCAACCGGCTCATCAGGTCACCGGCAGTCTGTTTGTCAAAATACCCGATGGAGAGGCTTTGCATATGGTCGAAAAGCTCCTGACGCATATTCCGCATAGCTTTCTGCGCTGTATCAGCCATAATCCGGCCATAGATCACGCCTAACAGCCACATCACCAGATAATTCCCAAGGAGAAGGAGCACCATCCGTACCAGTTCATGCCAATCTCTGGGGATAATGGCTCGGTCAATCGTCTGACCCAGCAAAAACGGACCTAGAACGCTCAAAACCGCACTCAAGATCACCAGAAGGATGACCACAAAAAGCTGCCAACGGAAGGGACTCAAATAAGCTAACAGACGTTTAATCCCTTGCATTGGGTTCCTGGCCTGGGCGGTGCGCTGGTCTAAAGAAGGTTGTCTATGCATTTTTTACCTCCACCTGGGACTGCCCGGAACGGGTATCGACAAGTCCATTGCCCAATTGTGAATGATAGATCGCCTGATAAATTGGGCAGGATTCAATCAATTCAGTATGTGTGCCCTCAGCCGCGATCCTTCCATTTTCGAGCACGATAATCTTATCCGCTCTCAGCACGGTACTGATCCGCTGGGCGACTATAAAACTGGTACAGCTTTTCATCAGGTGCTCCAGCGCGGCCTGAATCTCCGCTTCAGTCTCAACATCCACTGCGCTGGTGCTGTCGTCCAGAATCAGGACGTTCGGGCTGACACATAAAGCCCGGGCGATCGCCAGCCGTTGTTTTTGCCCGCCGGAGAAATTTGCTCCGCCCTGATCAACCCCTGACTGGTAGCCCCCTTCTTTTGAAAGGATGAAATCGTGGGCCTGCGCCGCCCTAGCCGCCAGAATTACATCCTCATCCGTGGCATCCGGCCGTCCAAAGCGGATGTTGTCCGCCACCGTCCCGCTGAACAAGACCGCGTTTTGCAGGGCAACGGCAACATTTCGCCGCAACGCCGCCTGGCTGAACTGCCTGACATCAACGCCATCCATCAACACCCTCCCCTCCGTCGGATCGTAGAAACGCGGGATCAGATTCACAAGACTTGTCTTCCCGGAGCCGGTTGCGCCCAGAATTGCCACCCTCTCACCCGGATTGGCAGCGAAACTGATATTCTGCAGCACCGGCGTATGTTCATCATCCTCACCATCGTAATCGAGGCTGACATTTTCAAAAATGATCCTGCCCTGCCTGATCTCACCTGCTGAGCCCTCCGGATAAACCAGTGTAGCCTGTGTCTCAAGCACCTCCACCACCCGGTCAATGGACGCGGTGGCTGCATAATACTGCGGCAGGATCATGGCCAGCAGCAGGATTGGGAACATCGTCATCAATAAATAATTGGAAAAGGCAACAATCTGCCCGGTGGTGATCGTACCGGCAATGACCATGTTGCCCCCAAACCAGAGCAGGCCGACAATCCCCAAATCGAGGAGCAGGATCATGGTGGGCATCAAAAAAGCCAGCAGACGGTTGACCTGCGTTGCCTTTTCGGTCAGGTCTTCATTTCGAACAGCAAACCGTTTTTGTTCGTGGTCTGAACGGACAAACGCCCGCACCAGTCGTACACCTGCAATGTTCTCATGCAGGACCGTATTGACTTTCTCCAACCTTTCCTGCACCGTTTTGAACAAAGGGCGTGCTTTCGAACTGAACAACCAGATCAAGAGGAGAGTCAAAGGCAGCAGGACCAGCAGGATCACCGCCAACCGGGGGCTGGTGATCACCAGCATGATGAGACTGCCAACCAACATCAACGGCGCTCTGAACACTATCCGCATGGTCATCATCAAAGCCATCTTGACAATATTGATATCACTGGTCAGCCGCACCAGCAGATCGCTGGTCTGGAGATGATCCAGGTTGGCAAAAGAAAAGGTCTGAATATGAGAAAAGACTTCATTTCGTAAATCGGCGGCAAAACTCTCTGAAACCCGCATCGAAAGAAAGGTATTCACAAATGCCAGCACCATGCTGATCAAAGCCAGGCCGATCATCAACAGCGATGACCGCAGAACGACACCCAGATCATTATTGGCAATCCCGCTGTCAATGATCGTTTGGATCTGGCGGGGTAAAAGCAAATCCGTCAGGGACATCACCGTCATCGCGAGAATTGCGATCAGGATCTGCCATTTGTATTTTCGAATAAAGGGAATAATTTTTCGTATACTATTCAATGTTCAGCTCCTCAATAGTCTTGTTTCAAGACTGGGTTATCCCAGCCTGCCCTCTTCAGCTTCAATGTTTTCAAAAACTCTCATCAATTGAGATTTAATGGACTCAATCTCCTCATCTGAAAATCCCTTGAGCAGGACAGCTTCCATCGCCATGAGCTTTTCCCGCAGATTATCCATAATTCCACGGCCTTTTTCGGTCATGTAGACCCGGCTGATGCGCGCATCCTGCGGGTCTCGCTGTCTGATGACCAGCCCCGCCCGCTCCATCCGCTTAATCTTGTTTGTCAGGGTCGCAGGCGTGATCTCCAGGAATTCGGCCAGCTCAGAGTTCGCCATACCGTCCTTTTCCTGCAGTGCAAACATAACCGGCGGCTGGCCGCGATGCAGACCAAGCCTTTGCATACTATGTCGGAGCAATCCCCGGTGCGCCTTAACGATCCTCAGCAGAAGAAACCCAAAAGAAGAAAAAATATCATCATCCATCTTCAACACCTTTATTATTTAGCTGACTAATTATTAGCCGGCTAAATATATCGCAATTAAACCCGGATGTCAAGCATTCGTGTCAAATTCAACCACGCCTTAACCTGAGTTAAAAAATCCGGGCAGGGAAAGCACCCTGCCAAATAAGAAAAGGGCCGCCAGATTGATCCTGACAGCCCTCACTACGCCTAATTTGTGTGATTACGGCATGGGATTATTGTTCACCCAATCATCGCCAAGAACGATCACCAGATCATAAGCGGCATTGGGGTCAAAACGGTCAAAAATTCGGTTTGTGGTCACGTTCATGGTCTCCGCCAGCCACCTGAGGGCATAAGGCGTGCCATTGTAGATATAGATCTCGCTATAGACCCGGTAGTCATCGCTGGTTTCCTCCACCACATTAAATCCCTGACTACGCAGCCATTCTGCCGTGGTTGCTGCCACGCCGGCCTGATACGAGCCATTCCGAACGGAAATCCGGGCACCTTCCTCCGCAACTATATCCAGGATATCCCCTTTGGCCACCGGCCCAAGTGCACCTCCGGTGCTAAAGACCTCATCCCGCAACAGCCGGATCTTGTCGGGGATCGGCCTCAAAATATCCAGGCCGTCCGGGGATTTCTCAAGCGTCACATATTCATTGCTGATGACCACCTGGCTGATGGCGTTCCGGTCCAGTTCCATCACCGACCAGGCAAGTTGAATGGCCTCATTGAGGCTCATATTGGTATTGATGCCTGCGGACAAGTCCGCATAGATCTGCGGAGACCGGGCGACCAGTTTGGGTAGCATATCAAATTCGAGGATCCGGTCCCTGACAGCCATGATCAATTTTTGCTGCCGCATGGAGCGGTCAAAATCCGCCCCTTCAGTTGTGCGTGTCCGCACATAAGCGAGGGCGTATTCGCCGGGCAGGGTAATGATCCCCGGTTCAATCGTGACCGTGTTCCACTTGCCGCGGCGGTCAAGCACCATCGGCTCTTCAAATGTCAATTTTACGCCGTCAATATGATCAATGAAATCCACAAAAGCCTGAAAGTCGATCTGGGCATAATACTGGACCGGGACACCCAGAAGCTCTTCGACCGTCCGCATGGCAAGGCCAGGGCCGCCTCCCGGGAGGTTGTAAAGCTCGCCCAGGTAATATGCCGTGTTAATTTTGGCATAATCAAACCCAGGAATATTCACCCAGAGATCGCGCGGAATCGAAACCATACCTGCCGTATGGTTGAGTGGATCCAGGGTTACCAGGATCATGGAATCTGTCCGGGGTGTATCACCGGCTTCCCAGTCACGGTAATCCAGACCCATCACCAGCAGGTTTACCCGGCTGACGCCATCCCAGGGTTCCGGGGTGGGTAAACTGGCAGCAGGGATCTCGGTAGGCTGCGGTGTGGCATCTGCATCACCATCAGGATCTTCGGCATTGATTACCGGATCGCCTGGGATAGAAAAGGTCTGGTTGGTGGCAACCAGTTGACGAGCCAGCCCATAACTATAGACCGCACCAAGGGCTGCACCCACGATCAACACCACCAGGATAATCCGGGTCGGCCAGTCTTTGGGAAAATTCTGGACTAAGTTTTTAAAAAATTTTTTCATAACAACACGATCACTTTCAGAGTTGGTTCACACGGAAATCCAGCAGCACGGAAATGCACTGAATAATTATATTATTTTACGATCTTTGAGAAATTAGTCCATAGGAGGGGGCGGCACCGGCAAGTCATCCCTGCCCGTATCCATCCACTTATCACCTTCATCAATCAGCATGACCGGGATATCTTCCACGATGGGGTATTTCCGATCACAATCCTGACAGATAAGCCAGCTCTCTTTGTAAAAATCCAGTAAGCCGTCTTTTTCCTGCACACAGTGCGGGCACCGTAACATATCAAGCAGATCTTTGCTGACCATCTATCCTCCAGGTAAACGCCCCTTTCCTTTCATGGGGCCGAACGATCTCATTCACCGTCTAATTTTAATCGATTTATCCATATCCGGATGGACCATAGCGCGCTTATTGTACCATACAGC
>CAZXRL010000050.1:0-4076 GCA_964643275.1 uncultured Candidatus Brevefilum sp. | reverse complement strand
GTTGAATAAAACTTCCAGGTCAGCGCTTCGCTGCCCCGATAGACATAAGTTTCCATCAAAAGCCAATGGTCCGTGTCATTCGTGAATTTTAAATCAACAATCGGGACATAAACCGTCGCATCAAACCCTGCCCACTGAGGGTTTCTGATCCTTCCCGGATCATACTCATAATAGCTGACCCGGTAGGCGTGCGCATGCCGCTCGACAATCGGGAACCCGGCAAAGAAAGCTGTGCGAAACAGGGTCGTGCTGACCTGGCAGACCCCGCCACCGACGCCCTGGATGGTCTGTCCGCCATAAATAATCAATGCTTCAGCATAGCCATTTTCCAGGCTGATGTTACCCAGGGCCTGCGCCATGGAAAACGTTGCGCCGGGGGGAATCAGTAATCCGTGGAATTGAGCAGCAGCCGTTTCAATATTCTGAACCCGGGCCGCATCCGACCCATAGAAGTATGTCGTCCGTTCTTCAACCAGTTCAACAATCCCCAATTCTTCTCCGGTGACCGCATCGGTGATTTCGGGCGTTACGGTATCAAACTGAAGGGTTATCGTGTGTTCACCGGCCTGAAGCTGTTCATTGATGTGGTCCAGGCTGGACTGAATATTGAGGTTGCGCCCGATGACCGCCGGTTTGATCACTTCCAGCTCACGAGTGTCATCATTGAACATAAAGCGGGTATTTACGGGTTCTACCTTCACCCTGGACACCAGCCCGTTCAGATACAGGGTGAACTGGCTTTCATTCAGCGTGATCTCATAGGTTGACTCTTCGCCAATCTCATGATCAGACCGCGAGATCACCAGAAGATTTGCCAGACTATCGGGAGTGATCGTCCAATTTTCTTCTTCAAACTCTCCGACCGCAGGCGCAACCAGTTCGAGGGGTTCGCTGAGAATCTTATGGGCCAGTTCGGCCTGTGCGCTCGCATCCAGAATAACCGGCGGCGTTTCATCCACAACCAGCGGTACACTAATGTTCTCCATAGCCTGTAACGCCACAGCGATGGCGGCCAGAGACCGGTCAACATCCACCTGCCGGCCCACCTGCCCGCTTTGAACGATCACTTCCGTGCCTTCCAGGGATAAGGCAGCTTCCTCCACCGGGACATTGATTTCATCTGCAATAGCATTAATGAAGTTCTGAGCAATGCGTTCATCATAAAGCGCGACGGGGGAAAGCTGCACGCCTTCAAACCATGCTCTCCCTTTTTCGATCAGGTTGGGTATCAGCCAGCGCCGCCGCCCCACATTGTAGGCCTGCTGTGCGCTGACCTCCAGATCAACCCGGTACCCCAGGTCAAGGGGCGTTGCCTGCCAGCCCTGTCCCTGATAGGTGATCTCGATCTGACCCTCATAGGTATAAGCAATGTCCTCAGAGAGCCGGGAATACGCTTCTTCAAGGCTCAGACCGGAAAGGTCGATGTCATTGACATAAACATTGGGATAGATCCGGTTGGCATAAGCGATCTCAAACCCAATCAGCAGCACCATTGCCAACAGCCCAAACACCAGCAGGCTGACAATGAATGCTAAAAAGAGCTTGAGAAATACAGGTATATCCACGCTATTTTGTATTTTAGCAGTTGCGTTTACGTTCATCATTGTCACTAAATTATACTTCTTGAGCTGAAAAGGTGAAAAGTGGGCATACTATCTGGTACTTATTAAAGACGATGGATAGGTATGGATTTGTTCCAGCCAAACTCATTCATTATCCACAAAATTTCTTTTTACAGATTTCTTCTCGTATAATAAGTAATATTGACCCGGATACCAAAGGCCAATATTCATGTCGCTTGAAATCATTCTCCTGATCATCATCATCGTCGCAGCGCTGGTCCTGTTTTCGATTGAAACACTGCCAGCCGATGTAACTGCCCTGGGGATCATGATGGTGTTGATTCTGACCAGGATCATAACCCCCGAAGATGCATTCGCTGGTTTTGGCAGTGACACGGCCATGATGATCCTCGGCCTTCTGGTTATGACAGCCGCGTTGGTCAGGACCGGGGTCATCCAGATCATCTCAAGGCAGATCCTGCAGATGATTGGGGAGAACCATAATAAGCTCTACTGGGTTATCATGGGCACCGCCGGGGTCTTGAGCGGTTTCATGTCAAATACCGCAACATCCGCCTTCTTCACGCCAATGACGATCGGCCTCGCCAGGCGGTTTAAAATCAACCCCTCAAAACTCTTGATGTCTCTGGGGTTTGCCACTGTACTCGCCAGTTCCATCACGCTGGTTGGGACTTCAACTAACGTTGTGGTCAGCGGCATGATGACCCAATACGGTATGGCTCCTCTGGGGATGTTTGAACTTTCCCTGGTTGGCATCCCCATCCTGGTCGTGGGCCTGCTTTACATGTTTTTTTATCGGACGTCACCTGGTCCCGGTCCGGGATGAAAAAGAGACGGATCTTTCTGAGGAAATCCTTTCCTATTGTTCGGAATTCGAGGTCACGGAAGATTCTCCCTGGGCAGGTAAAACCCTGAATGAGATTGGAATGGGAAGCAAGTATGACCTGACCGTTCTCAGGATCCTAAAGGCACCAGGTATTCATTTGGAACCGAGAGCCCATACCGTGCTGAAGGCCGGCTATAAATTACTGGTTGAAGGCAACCGGGATGATCTGGTGAAATTGGTCGGTGAAGATAACGTCCACTTCACCGGTGATTTCAGCGAGGAAACCAAAATCCCAAATGATCTCTCGCTCGCAGAGGTCCTATTGCTTCCCGGCTCGCCCTTTGTTGGGCGGACGCTTTGGGGCCTTAACTTTCGGGAAAGATACGGGTTGCAGGTCCTGGGCATCAACCGCAAAGGTGAAACCATCCACCACCGGATCAGCCGGACAAGGCTCCAGGTCGGCGATCAACTACTATTGCAGGGTGGCCCCGAGACCATTCGCAGGTTGAGCAAGAACCCTAATTTTCGGGTTGTTTCTGGCGAACTGGACATCATGCCTGAGACCAACAAAGCCCCGATCGCCCTTGCCGCTTTTATCGGTGTTTTGGTATTGGTGTCTTTCAATATCGTCTCTTTATCCGTGGGCGTCATGCTGGGCGTGCTGGTCGTATTTATCACCCGCTGTATCACCCCCGGCGAAGCTTATCAACGCATTAACTGGAACGTCTGGCTGCTGATCGCCTCGATGCTGGCTTTGGGCAAAGCCATGGAGGTCTCCGGTCTGGCTGATTTAATTGCAGACCTGATTGTCACCCACCTCGGCACGGCAAATCCGATCCTGCTCCTATCCGCATTCTTCGTTGTGTCGCTGTTGTTAACCCAGCCCATGTCCAACCAGGCGGCGGCCGTCGTCATCATCCCGGTCGCCATCCAGACGGCTATGCATCTCGGATTGAATCCACGCACATTTGCAGTGATGATCGCGCTGGGCGCCAGCTGTTCCTTTATCACCCCGTTGGAACCCGCCTGTCTGATTGTCTATGGTGCAGGGAATTACCGCTTCTTTGATTTTGTCAAAGTCGGCTCAATCCTGACCGTACTCATCTACCTGATAGCTATCCTCATGGTCCCCTGGCTTTGGCCTTTGTAAATCCACCCTTACCTCTTCGTCTGGCCGCCTTGACATCAGAGGCGATTCCATTACAATAGAAACGTAATTGCATGAGCGGAATCAGTTTACGAAAAGGAGGCACGTTTTTTGGCTAAAGTCGTTGTACTTGCATTTGAACCCTGTATGAACGCGCCTCGTTGGAATTAATCTAGCAGGTCTACTTTCGACCTGCATTCTTTTCCGGTCACGGGCGGGTTCATGCCCCGTGGCTTTTTGATTTAACCTCAGATCAATAACGGGATCGCAGGCTGCGCTCAGTCGCGCCGGATTTTACCTCGGCTCGCTCAGCAAGTACAACATCCAGCAGACAAACCTGAAGATCACAACACCGGTCACGGGACCCTTCCGTGGCCGGTTTTCTATTTAAACCACATATCGAAAAAGGAGCAACTTATGAGAGCGGCAATCACAAATCTTGACTTACAGATCATGACCCTCAGGTCAACTCAAGCAAAAAACACCGACAGCTCAAAAGCTGCTATGAATAAGGAAGTTA
>CAZXRL010000049.1:2372-16109 GCA_964643275.1 uncultured Candidatus Brevefilum sp. | reverse complement strand
AATAGGACATTTTAACTTTGCTGAAATAGGACATTACTACTTTGCCGTAACAGTTATTCTGTTTGTGATTGACAACCCCGGCCCCGGGTTGTATAATCCTCCCGGTTTGTGATAATATCAAATAAGTCGAAAAAATAAAAACGATGGATACCTATACAGAACGTCAAGCGCCGGTAGAAGATGACCCTGAGGGGAAACCTCAGGTCAATTAGGCGCGCAGAACGTTCCTGAAAAACTTTCATCGTGAGACGAATCAGGGTTTTTGTTCTGTGACCCTGATTTTTGTGTGTATTTAGCAAAATAAGTTTTAGGAAAGAGAAAACTAGCATGATGGCATTATTATCTCAAAGTTTATTCCTGCTGATCCTCTTTGGCATTCTGTCAATTGCGGCCCTGGTTTTATCATCCAATGTTGCTGTTAAGAAATTGACAGGTCTGGCTGGCTATTTCCGGCTTTCAACAACGTTCATGGGTGTGACGGTAATCTCGATTGCGACAAGCATTCCGGAGATCGCCGCCCACTTCACCGCGTCAGTTGGTATCCTGAGCGGCGCGTTGGATTATGAGGTCAGCTCCGCTGTTGTTTTGGGCGCAAATATCGGATCGGATGTTGTCCAGCAGACCTTGATCATGGCGATCGTGGTGCTGATCGCAGGTGGGTTACATTTCAAGCGTTATTTCCTCTGGAAAAGCATGCTCCCGATGATCATCACAACACTGATGTGCATCATCCTGGGTGCGGATGGTGTTTTCTCAAGGGTTGACGGCATGATCCTGGTGGGTTCATTCATCGCCTATATGTACTATCTTTATGTGGATGAACGCAAGCACTACAAAGAAGAGGATCACGGCTTTACGGAAGAGGGTGAGACGCCGGAAGGGGTTCCGCAGAATGCCAAAGAAGCCTGGCGGGACGCGGGGATTGCCGTATTTGCATTACTCCTGACGGTTGGGTCCGCAATGGTCGCTCTGCAGGCGACAGAGGTGGTGGTTGCAAAGACGGGGATCGGCGGTTCGTTGATCGGTGTGGTGACCCTGGGACTTGCGTCCGCCCTGCCGGAATTGATCACTGCACTTTCAGGCGTGAGGCATGGCGACAGCGGCATCTCCCTGGGCACCCTGATCGGCAGCAATATCACCAATCCCTTATTGGCCATCGGTGGGGGTGCGCTGATCAGCACCTACTGGGTGCCGCGCCCGCTGGTCTTCTGGGACCTGCCCTGGGAGACGATTACCGGCGCATTTCTGTGGCTGATCCTCTGGCTGAACAAAGGCAAACTGGGAAAATGGGGTGCTTATTATCTGATTGCGCTTTATTTTGTATATGTGACCCTGCGGATGATCTTCTTCTCTGTTGACTAAACTGATGGGGAATATTGAGGATTAGGATAAGAGAAGTGCCGGGCATTACCTCGGCACTTCTCTTATCAAATCAATTCAACACTCGATGCATTAAATCCTAACGGGATTCCTTTGGGATGACGATCCAGAGGATAATGTAGGGGACAAGCCCTGGGAGGCCGCCCGGGAGCAGCAGGATGAAGAACAGCAAACGGAACCAGAACGCGCTGATCCCAAAGAATGCGCCTAAACCGCCGCAGACACCGCCGATCAACCGGTTGTGGCGGGAACGTCGCAATTTATTTCCTGTTGGGGTCATATCAACTCCTTTGTATTAATTTACGTATGACCCGTGATAAGGTCGCGATCATTGTAAAAATCTATGGATTTAACAGAGATCACCCCTCATCGTAACATTTTCTAAGGATCTCTACGACTTGTTCCAGTGAGAGACCAAGTTCCTTGTAGTAAGCGATATCTATTTTTATTTTTTCTTTCAAAATATTCTCAAGTTTGGTTTGAAGAACGTCTGGGGTCAGGTCGGCAATGGAACAGCCGCGACCGACCATTGTGTCAATGAACCCAAGCCGTTCCAATTCTTCCCAGGCTTTCTTGACGGTGATAACACTGATATGCAACTCCTTTGCAACAGTCCGAATAGGCGGCAGCATCGTGCCTGGTTCCAGTTCACCTTTTATGATCTGCGCGCTGACCTGGTCGAATATTTGTTGATAAAGAGGCTTATTGGATGTGTTTGAGATGATGATATTCATCAAATATTGATTTTTTCAAACCTTTTTATTGATAAGCGGTTGGCTTCATAACTCAGGAGGAAAAAGGTAAGGATCCCAATCCCAAGAACGATCAGTTGAGCCGATAGATGAGCCTTTCCATCCAGAATTTTTGCAGCAGTGACCATCAGAATAATTGCTTCGATTGCTGCAGAGAATAGAAAGGTAGCCGAGAAGGAAACAATGATCGGCCAGCCAATTTTATCAGCAGTCTTATAGAACATTGGTAAATAGATCACATTGAATATTCCGAACATCATGAAGGTAAAACCAATAAAGGCAATGTTGGCATCCAGTAGGAAATTTTCTGTCTGAAAGAGTGTCATTTTAATGAAGACAAATATTGAAGCGACGAGGATCTGAAGTAATTCGAGGATCATTATTGAAGTCACCCGGGCTGTGACAATATCGGCTCTTCGGATCGGCAGGGTTGCAGAAAATCCAATATCATTTTGAGCCTTGTTATTGTTAAAAATATTGGGTACTGAGATGAAAAAGAAATACATCAATGCGATAAAGTAAGGCCAATGGGGAATCAATAGCAACACACCAAATGCAGGCATGAGGAAATATGCGGGGTGAATGGATAAGTGAAACTCTTTATACAATAGATTCTTCATTGTTCTTCCTTCGAGTGTAAATCATGATATCTTCAAGACTGGCAGGCTCAATCAATAGAGATCCGCTCCCTTGTAGGTCTGAGTTCTTTGTCAATCCTGTAAAACCGAATGCGTTTTTCTTATAGCCGATCAACTTGGATGAAATAGACGGTAATTGGTCTTGCTTACCTTTGACAATCCGATAAGCAGAGAGAACATCATCCTTTGAACGGCTTTCGATAATCTGACCGTTTTCGATATAGGTTATGTAATCAGCACACTTCTCAAGGTCGCTTGTGATGTGTGTTGAAAACAGGATGCTTCGGCTGCCATCTTCGATCAATTCCTGAAACAGATCCAGGATATCATCGCGAGCTATCGGGTCGAGTCCGCTGGTCGGTTCATCCAATAGGAACAGCTTTGCCTGGTGGGACAAGGCGAGAGCCAGCGAGTACTTTACACGCATGCCGTTGGATAGTTCTTCCACGCGTTTATTTTCATCAATTGAAAACCTGCGCAGATATGTTTGGTAAATATCATCATCCCAGTTCTTAAAGAAGCGGCGCACCACCCGGGAAATCTGGTAAATTTTATGCTTGCGATAGTAGTCAACACCGCCAAACATGATCCCCAAATCCTGTTTGAGCTCGATCTCATTTTGAGTGAAGTCCTTGCCCAAGATCCTCACAACACCGCTGTCCTTGTGAACCAGATTGATCATGGACTTAAGAGTTGTTGTTTTCCCTGCGCCATTGCTTCCTATGAAGCCCATGATGTACCCGGTCTCAAGTGTAAAGGATACGTCTCTAAGGTAAAAAGATGGGTATCGTTTGCAAAGACCTTCAACGGTTAGGATTGTCATTGTGTTTCCTTTAAAATTGTATATATTGTATATATACGATATATACCATGAGCGCTGGGTTGTCAAGGGCACAGGAATAACTGACCAAAATTATTTTGGGTGGAGATTTATAATAATCGCACTGATATTCTGAAATTGCTTCAACCCCTGCGGGGTTTTGCAATGCAGATGTTTTTTGAGAATTTATGAAAGATCCTCTGCAAAGGATTCAACATGATCGAAAAAGGTATTAACCACTTCTGGGTCAAAGTGGCTTCCCGAGAGCGACCGGATGTGGTCTCTGACCTTCTCTTCCGGCCAGGCTTTTCGATAGGGGCGGTCTGAGCGCAGGGCGTCCCAGACATCAATGATGGCAAAGATCCGGGCCGCCAGAGGGATATCTTCGCCTTTTAATCCCCGAGGATAACCTGAGCCGTCCCATTTTTCGTGGTGGCAATAGGGGATATCAAGGGCGGTTTCAAGATAGGAAATCGGCGCAAGCATCTCATAGGCATAGATAGGATGCTGTTTCATGATGACCCATTCCTCATCGGTGAGCTTACCGGGTTTGAGGAGGATCGCATCCGGGATGCCGAGCTTGCCGATATCGTGCAGTAAAGCGCCGCGGCGGACCTGGATGAGGTCATCTTCGCCAATCCCCATAGCTTTGGCCAGTTGGAGCGTCTTCGCAGCAACCCGCAGGGTGTGTCCTTCGGTCTCCTGATCGCGCAGCTCCAGCGCCATGGACCAGCCTTCAATGGTGGCGTCGTAGGCCTGGATCAACTCACGGTTCTTCTGACGCAGACTTTCGTAGAGCCTCAGGTCATCAATCGCGATGGAGGTCTGTGATCCAATGGATTGGACGTGCTGGAACCAGTCTTCAGTATGATCGAAGGGGTTGCGGTGAAAGATTTCCATCACGCCCATGATTTGTCCTTTTGCGATCAGGGGAACACCGGTATAGCAGAGGAATTCTTCTTCTACAGCTAAAGAATTCTGATTTGAAAGTCTGTTTTCGGATTTCAGATCGTCGATCTGGATGATGCGCGCTTCCAGCGCAGCCTGACCGGCGTAGGGTTTACCCATTTTACAATGTGACCGTTCATAGATCGAGGTGTTGAATCCATGTCCTGCAGCATAAGCCAGGGATTGATTGTCAGGATCGTAGAGAAGGATGCCGACCGCGTCTGCGGGGAAACGATAAAGGGCCTGCTCGCAAATGATGTTGAGGGTTTTTTGAAGATCATTCAACCCGGCAATCGCCTGTTCGATATTCCGCTGGGCTTCCATGATTTCCAGTTGTTTGATGGTCTCTTCCAGAAGACCCAAACGGTGGATGGTGATGCCGGCGACATGCGCGAGGGATTCCAACAGGTGGAGCTCTTCGGGCTGGATCCTGCGGGGGAGTTCACAGGAAACCGTTAACACGCCGATGGTCCGGTTCATCGTTTGGATGGGTATGGAGGCCCCTCCCCAGCCGGGGGGAATGATGTGCTTGATTTCGGGATTCACCCGGGGATCACTGACATAGTCATGGGTGATGAAGGTTTGCTGGGTGGAAAAGGCGCTGCCGGCAATTCCTTTATCAGGCGTAACAGGTATTCCTTTCAGATCTTTAAGCCAGCCGGAGGCTGCGACCATGTTGATTTTTTGGGTCGCCGGATTATAAAGTGAAATACTTCCGGATGGCATCTCCAAAACTTTCAGGGTTTCATTAAGCAGGAGGGGGAGGGCTTGATTGACCGTCAGGGCGGCATTCAAGGTGTTGGTGATTCTGGATAGAGCATCCAATTCTGCCAGCCGGCGTTCGCGCAACTGCTCGGCTTGTTTGCGTTCCGTGATATCACGGAAAAAGACCAGAGCGCCATCATGATCTTCCCAGTGAATGGGGACCGCGCTGACCTCAACATCAAAAGGTGATCCATCGACGCGAAGGTAAATCTCTTCAATTAGAGGTGCATCCTGTTTTTCAAGATTGAGACCCTGAATCCGTTGCTGGACAATCGCATGAAAATCAGGATGGAAACGGTCTATCACAGGTGTCCCTAGCAGTTGAGAGTCATCAGCTGCGTCAAATGCCTCCAGGGCAGCCGGATTGAGATAGACAAATTTATGTTCGGTCTGGACGAAGATTGGTTCTGGGGCGTTTTCAACCAGTTGTCTGAACCGGGCGGTGCTTTCTCGGAGTGCCAGTTCAACCTCTTTTTTGTTGACCATCTTCCAGACTGAATCCATCAGCAGGTTAAGCTGAAGAATGTCGGCGTCATTATAATCATCCGCTTTATTCGCGACACCCACAACCGCAACAATCTCATCGCTCATGAAGATCGGGATGGTGAGAAACTTCTTCAAATCCACATGACCTTCCGGATACCCCTTTTTAAGAGGGTTTGGGTCAGAAAAATTATTGACCAGGATCGGCTGGCGCTGGCGAACGGCTTCCCCCCAGATCCCGGTTTTTTCAAGCTCATAGATCGATTGCGGATCCTGAACGGTGCAGGCTTGCATCACTTCATTGGACCAGGAATTTAAGGTGAAAAGCTCAGTTTTCTCATCATAGAAATAGATATACCCAAACTCGCTTTCGGTCAACTCGATGGCTGCGTTGAGGGAAAAATCGATAAAATCCTGAATGTCCTGGGTGTCGTATTGTGAAAGCTCATAGATTTTCCGCAGGCGGGTGTTGGTGCGGCTGATTTCCTCCTGCTGCAGGACCAGATCCGTGATATCCACGCTGGAACAGATGATGCCCGTGACCTCACCCTGACCGCCGAAGACGGGTTCGATGGTCATATCATGGTGAAAAGTTGTCCCATCGAGGGTTGTTTGAAAGGTTTCGTGAGCGCCTTCGCCGGAGGAGAGGACTTTTCGCTTGATCCTGGTCATTTTATCCGCTTCATGTGCCAGCATGATGTCATAATCTGACATGCCGAGAATATCCTGCGACTTGAAGCAGGAAGAAATCTCGTAGATCCAGGTAAATTTGAGGTTCAGGTCCTGTTGATAAACAAAAATAGGCGAGTTCTTGAGGGCGATCTGGAATTTCTGTTCGCTGTCTGCCAGTTCTGCGGTGCGTTGATCGACCATATCCGAGAGGATGTAGTTCCGATCGGCGAAATTCCCTACCAGGACCATACACAAAAGGGCAAGGATACTGCCTGCTATTGAAACGATTGCGCCTCCGCTCACCGGGTTCATTTTATAGAATTCTGGGCTGGGGTGAGATATTATCATATAGGTTTTTTCAAACAGCGTGAAGGGTTTGACTAAAGCGAGATCAAAACCCGTGTGTTCCTGTAATGAAACTTTGAGGTGGGATTGCCGAACAATCTCAGGAGAGGAGCTGCTGAGGAGTATGGGATCCTGAACAGCATCAACCAGAATGATGTCAGTATATAGCACCTCGCTACTTGTTATTTCTTCTGGATCATTCGGATTCAAAATTAGGTCAGGGATAATGATCCCTGCGATAACACCAGTCTGATCAGAGTCATTACCTGTGCCAGGGACTGGCATGAACACCATCATCACTTCAAGTTCCCCTTCTGGCTGGTTTAAAGGGAAGAGATCTGTAGCGGTTGTCAATCCGGAATCCATGGATTCAATTACAAATTCAAGCAAGTATTCATCTGTGGATAGATCGTAACCAAGGATGGGATTTTGAGGATCATGCGGGGAGATATAGAATACAGGGAATTGAATATCTTTGGGAAGACTGGGAACGATCTTTCCGGATGAGGCCTTCTTCCAGATCTGAAAATCTGCAAGACCATCCTGCCGGGCTTCAGACAGGAGGTTTGGGTATTCATTTTCCTGGACTGCGGGTATCCATGCCAGGGCGGAAATGAAGGGATCATTGAGAAGGTGTTCTGTGAACCGAGAGAATTCATCCCGGTCTACATATTCGCTTCCCTGATAGAATTGGCGCAAACTTTCCAGGCTGGATTCTTCAAGACTCTCCAAGGCCAGGAGGACTCTCTCAGCATCGGATTCAGCCAACCTTGTGAAGGATTCCTGCGTGGCGATTTTCTCATAAAAGACGAAATACCAGGCGAATAATGCCGTTAAGCAGGCGCCCAGCAATCCCGTACAGAAGACCAGAGCGTAACGCGTGATAAACCGCCGCCGATAGGTCTCGGGATTTTCCTGGCGGTAACGATGGACATGGATGGTTCCGGTGACAATTACAATCAGGGACATAAACAAAATTATGGGCAATAGGGCTGCTTTTGCGATCTGAGTTAACCAATTTCCCGCATCAATGTCCATCCCAAAGGCAGCGAAGACTTCACCGGAGAGAGGATCTCTAATGGGTTGAAATGCTGTTATCCAGGTGCCCCAGGCATCTTTTCCAGGCCCTAAAGCTAATGGGGTACCAGATCGGAGAATTTCGATCTCATATTTTGTTTCTTCTTCATAGATATCACCGGGCAGCGATTCGTCGGGTGACCCTGGGGCTTCGGAGTCGATATAGAAAAATATGCGCCCATCTTCATTCTCCCCGATGAGATACAGGAAGCGGACATCGGGATACATCCGGCGCGTGGCCATTAATTGTTCTTTGAGACGCTGATATTGGAGGAAAGATTGATCTTCGGGTGTCCCGCTTAATTGAAGTACGATTTCAGCGTCAATAGCCTGAGAAATGTATTCAGCTTGTTGGATGATCTCATCGCGTCTCTGTTGATCCTGCAAGAATAAATTCCAGAGTGAAAAACCAAGAAACAGGATAAAAGTCAGGACCCCCAAAAAAATATTGTTCCAAACACGCTTCATTTTGGCCGGCTGCTTCCTCATGGTGAGTCCTATCTAATAATAAACTATGTAAAGCAGTCTCAGATCATATTCAACTTTTGATTTATCATATCATAAAAATCATTTCTATAACATCCGCCCTTTAGCCTCGGGGTAGGAGATGGGTTATAATGGGTGAGATTTAACGGTTGCTTATGGAAGGAAATAATGACCCAGACGAAAATCGCTTATCCTTTTGAACATCTGGAAACCGGACTGACCCCGGACCAGGTGGATGTCTTTAAATCCCTGGTACGCGAAGTAATCGAAAACCCAAACCATCTGGAAGAGCAAAAACGACTTGCGCTGACGGATGCGGCCTTTAAGACATTGCCTTACCTACCCGTATCGGATGATGCGCTTGCCGCTCTCGGGTCTGGAGAGATCTGCCTGCTGGGGGAAGGCCCGGCGCCTTACCATCCGCGTTACGTCGCACCCGATTATGAAAAACTTCTCCGGGAAGGGTCGGCTTTTTTTGACTTGGCCCCAGCGAGTGACCTGTATGAAGCGGTCACCAGTTTGTTGACCGTCTATAATTATTCGCCAACTTCCGGTGCACCACCTTTTATTGGTAAGCTCGATGAACTGCTTGAGCCTTTTCTTGACGGCCTAACCGATGAACAGGCCAGGCCGGTCCTGAAATCCTTCTGGACGCTGATCGACCGCCTGCACCCGGATGCCTTCGTGCACAGCGTTTTAGGGCCGCAGGGCTCTCGCGCCGGGCGCTTGCTGCTGACCGTTGACCGGGAAGTTCAGACGATCACAAACATGACCCTGCGCTATGACCCGGAGAATACCCCGCGTGATTTCGCGCTGCTGGCCGTGGGCAATGCCATGCAGCTTTCCAAACCTTATTTCCTCAACCACCCCCTGCACGAAGCGGAGTGGGGTGAGGATTATATCGTGGCAAGCTGCTATAATATTATGGTCCTGCGGGGCGGGATCTTCACGCTTGTACGGGCGAATTTGGGCGAAGTCGCCAAACGTTTTGACGGCACCCTTGAAGACCTGCTTGAGAACCATCTTCCTCGGCTCGCAGAGATCCAGATAGAGATCATCAACAGCCGGATCAACCATCTGGTTGAGAAAGTGGGCTGGTTTGACCAATCCATCTTCATCAAAGAAGGCCTGCTCGACCCTGAGAAATTCACAGCCTATGCCGGCGTGGTCGGGTTGAACGAGCTGGTAAACAAGGTGATGGAACTGGAAGGTCAGCCGGATGCGAAATTAGGGCATGCTGAGGTTGCGAACCAAACAGCGCTCAAGATCATTTCCACTTTCAAAGAGCAGCTTCTGTCGCACCCATCACCCTATTGCAGGGGGACGGACGGGCACGTGACCTTCCATGCACAGGTTGGCATCTCAGAGGATGAGGGTACAACGCCCGGCTGCCGGATCCCGGCGGGAACTGAACCGGATCTCTATGCCCATCTCCAGGCAGCAGCGCCGATCCAATCCCTGGTGGAAGGCGGGGTAAGCGATATCTTCGAGTTTGACCAGACCGCCAAAGAAAACCCGGAGGCGATCCTTGATATCATCGACGGTGCGATGGCGCTGGGGATGCGGGATCTCTCCCTTGGCAGTACGGATTCGGAGTATGTCCGGGTGTCCGGGTACCTGGTGCGCCGGTGCGATCTGGAGAACCGTCAGGAGGAGAAACTCCTGAGGCATGATACTTCGCATATTGCGAGGGAGTTCTTCAATTCCCAGCCGAATACTCTCCATCGGAGGGAGCGTCAGGTCTGATGGATTCTCCCGTCCTGGGGCGGATCAACAATATCTTATCTCATAGCTTTGTGGATGGCCCGGGTAACCGGAGCGTGCTCTTCCTGCAAGGCTGTAATTTCAACTGTCTCTATTGCCATAACCCCTATACGATCAATTTTTGTGACGCGTGCGGCGTTTGTGTCGCGTCCTGTCTGGTGGACGCCCTCACGCTGGCGGATGGTGAGGTCATCTGGGATGGGGCGGCTTGTGTGGCATGCGATACCTGTATTGAAGTCTGTCCGAATTTGAGTTCTCCTAAGATTGCCGTGCTTTCACCGGAGGAGACCTGGGAACGTTTGAAAGCCTATGGTCCTTTCATTTCAGGGATTACGGTCTCCGGCGGCGAACCGACCCAGCAGCCGGAATACTTAAAGGCACTCCTGCGGCTGGTGAAGCAGGAGTCGGACCTGGATACCTGTATTGAAACGAACGGGAAAATGTGTCCCGAGGTTTTGATGAATCTGTTGCCTGAACTAGATTATGTGATGGTGGATCTGAAGGCTTTTGATCCACAAATACACAAAGACCTGACCGGGCAGGATAACGCTCAGACATTGGGGACGATTCGAACAGTATCGGAAGCTGGCAAGCTGCACATGGTGCGCACGACGGTCGCGCCGGGATACACGGACTCGATGGAGAATATCAAAGCGACCGCCCGCTACCTGGCCGGGTTGGATCCGGATATTCACCTGCGCTTGTTACGATTCCGGCCGCATGGCACCCGTGGGGTCGCAGCGGACTGGGGATCGCCATCCGATGAGGTCATGGACGGGCTGGTCGCGGCTGCCCGGGCTGAAGGGCTGAACCGGGTGGACCGGTCGATGTAGGTTAGGGGGACAGCCAGTAAATTTATTTACGAGATTATCTTCGCAGGGGGTATGTTGGCATAGATCTTCCTCACATTAAAGACATATAAAACTTCAGTGATGGGGTGTCTTGTATAGAGGGCAATATAACTTGACAAATATATATAATACTATATACTATGTATATAAATGTATACAACAAAGGAGCTTTGGACCGTGAGATTGGAGAATCGCTTACGTAAATACCGATTTGAGCACGGTGAAATCACACAGCAGGATTTAGCGAATGAAGTAGAAGTGACACGATTGACGATCCATTCAATTGAGACTGGAAAATTTAATCCCTCAACCTTGCTGGCACTCAAGATCGCTCAGTACTTTGAGGTCACTGTGGAGGATATTTTCTACCTTGTTAATGAGGGTGAGGCATAATCATGAAACGGCGAAAATTATTAAGGATCATCACGCTGATCCTGGGGCTGGCAACGATGTTATTTTTTGTCTACGTACTGATTGTCTTTTCACGTGTACGGGGAAAAATTGAATCATTCCTTCCTCTGACAGGTGGGGAAGAGACCATGATTTTGTGGGTTGGGTTTGGATTAATTATGGTTTTGATCTTCTACTTGCTTTCCTTGTACCTGGTTGTCCGCAAGATCCGACATTCCGAGAAGATGCCATTTCTTCTAACGGCTCTCGTTATCTTTGGTGTGATTGCCGTGTTGTTTGTTTTTGCGGATATCGCGCTGTTGAGCGATATTATCAACCAGTATGAAGCGGGCTTGGACCAACCGGAATGGTCACTGCTGTACCCGATCCTGAGTGGGCAGTTCGTGATCGCCGTGGTCTTCACTTTGCTCCATGGTGCCCGGTTTTTTATCCGCAACGAGTTGAAGGAAATTAGGCGTGATGGTAACGTATTCCAGATTGTACAGTTTGTGGGGGTTATCTGTGGAGGAATGGGTTTAACGGCAGGTATTCTTGGCTTCTTTTATCCGAACAGCTGGAACCAGCTAGTCCATACCACGATCAGCACTTTGATCCTGCTCTTTCCATATTTCCTAACGGTCTTGTATTGGTTTCTGGTTAAATTTAAAGAGGGGGACCGCCAATTTTTTGATGAAAAACAGCAGCTGGATATAGGAAGCTCGGCTTTCTGGACATTGATTGTATCTTCAGTAGTGATGACAGGATTGTATGTTGGGAATTATTACACCCTGGAAGGTGTGATTCGATTGACCTGGCTTCCGTTCCATCTTTTCACAGTGATGTTCCTATTTTCGTTGGGAAACATTTATTTCAGCCGCCGGGTATGAGAAGGAAAAATGCAACCTGACCAGACCCGATGCTGATCGTGATGAATCTGTTTACCTGACTGCTAGGTGACACCATGTCAGAAGGGGCTCCAGCGGAGCGTCTTCAAATATGGATCAGGTTTGTTTGCTTCTGTTGATTTAGACGGCTGAATCGATAAAGGCGTGCAGGTCTGCGGAAAGCTTCTTGAGGGAGGGCAGGTGCAGGTACATCATGTGGCCGGCTTCATAATAAGTCATCCTGATGTTTTTCTGCTGTTTCTCGGGTAGGGGGATGTGTTTATAGGTGTATTCGGTCGCCAGGAGTGGCGTGGCCATATCGTAATACCCGTTACAAACGATGACCTTTAAGCCAGGATGAAGCTGGAACCCGCGACGCAGGTCGGCGGCAGTGTTGAGATAATGGTTCTGGTTTTTTTCATACTTCCAGGACTGATAAAGCGACTTGAGGATTTCATACGGCAGGTCAGTCTCATACTCGAGGTCCCGGCGCAAATAGTCGTACATGGCCGCGCTGTAAGGCCCGAGGATGATGGCATAACTGGGGTCAAGTTCGGGTTTTTCACCGACCTGATCGCTGTCCTTGCCTTTGATTCGGCTGTCAAACCGCCCGACGGTCAGACCCTCATCCCGCAGGAGTTCTTTACAAAAGCGGTGGATATCGATTCGCAGGTTTGATCCTTCGACATAGGTCTCAGACAGGCCGGTCAAAGCCGCAAGTTTGACAGCGATGGCTTTTCGGTTTTTGCTTTTGAGATCATTGCCCTTCATCAGCGCGAGGGTGTAATCTGTCAGTGCAAATTCACGGGCGGCTTCAACGGCAGCTTCCAGGCTGCCTTGCTGCAGATCTTCAGGCAGACGGCCGTGGTACCAGGCAGTGGCGGTGTAGGTGGGGAGGAAAAGAATAAAGGGCAGGTCGTTGCCTTCGTCAAACCTGGCCGTTATGAAGTTCAGGATGGATGAGACGAACATGATCCCGTTAAGGTACATGCCGTGGCGCTGATGCAGATAGCCTGCCAGGCCGGCGGCGCGGGTGGTACCGTAACTCTCACCGATCAGGAATTTGGGTGAGGACCAGCGCTGGTTGCGCGTTGTCCAGATCCGGATGAACTCACCCACGGATTCGATATCTTTTTCCACGGTGTGGAACTGGTCCGGCTTCTCTTTGGGCACGGTGCGGCTGTAACCAGTGCTGACCGGGTCAATGAAGACCAGATCCGTCCGGTCGAAGAGGGAATATTCATTGTCCACCAGTCTGTGGGGGGGGCCAACTGGTTCGCCTTCGTCCGTCATCAGGACCCGTTTAGGCCCGACCAGGCCGAGATGAAGCCAGACGGAAGATGAGCCAGGCCCGCCGTTGAAGGAAAAGGTCAGCGGCCGGTTCTCTTCAGGATCGTCTTTCGTATAGGCAACATAAAAGATACTGGCTTTCTGCTTTTCGCCTTCGTCAACGTCTTCTTCCTTCAAGACGATTGTGCCGGT
>CAZXRL010000049.1:0-2362 GCA_964643275.1 uncultured Candidatus Brevefilum sp. | reverse complement strand
TCGTGACCGTGTATTTGATCTCTTTGCCGTTAAGCACAATGGTGTGTTGGGTTGTGGACTCGGTCTCCTCAACGGATGGGGCAGGGGCTTTTTCATTCTCGTTTTTCTCGGTGTTGGTCTTATCTTCCGCCATGAAGTTCCTCCAGGTTCAGTGTTGTTTCAGCTTATTGTAACCGAGTTCCGTCTTCGTCAACCCAATCCAGGTGATGAATGGCGGGGATGATTTCGTCAGCCAAACCTTCCAAAGCCCGTTGTTTGGTGGAATGATCTGTGACGCCGCTCAGTTTGAGGTCAATCCGGATGCCGATCGCTGCGAGCTTTTCCCGGGCGGCAATCCCGGATTGGAGACCTTTAGCCGCATCCTCGTAAATCACAACCCGGGCACCTTCCAGCGCTTCCCAGTCTGCTCTGTCACCCTGTCCATCGGCCAGTAATGCCGCCCGTGACAGAGCGGTTTCAGGCTGCTCGCCGAGAATCATTTGCAGCAGGCCGAGGGTGTGAACCGGGTTGGGTTTCAGATAGGTGTGGTCGGGCAGAGACCGCTGGGTGACGGCGTACCAGGCCAGGAGGCCAGATCCCAGGAGTGGCAGGTTTTCCAGTCCGACAAGCTTTGCGCCAAGTTCCGCTTCAGGCGAGCTGAGATAACCCGCGGGAGTTCTGCAGGGACGGTTGGTCAGGATTCCGGCTGCATTACCGGGCCGGGCAAGCCAGCGGCGGAAGGCTGTGGTCTGATCTTGATTTAGGAACGGCTGGTCGTGGGTCACCAGATAACTTGCGATCTGCAATTGCGGTGGTAGCCCGTAATTCTTCTGAAAAGCCTCACTGCCCAAGACCGTCTCCTGATAGCCAGGGAGGGTGGGGGAGGTGTAGATATCCCGCGAGTGTTGGAGGACGAGCGCGAGGTAATCCTGTTGTCCGTCATCCAGCCAGGGGTGATCAGTCATAAGTTTCTGATAAGCACTCTGACCGGGAAGATGCCCCACCTGATGGAAGGTATCGAGAAAGGCGGAGAAATCCGGCTTTTCAATTGTTAGGGTCTGAGGCCGTGGCTTGAGCCCATCGAGGCGGATCGAACCGTCACCCCCCCAAATGTGGACGAGGATCACGGCGGTGCAGATTGCCACCGAATCCCACTCGTTCGTCACGCTGAGGGCTTCGAATTTGGCGATCTCGTCCGTGGTGAGTTCGGTCTTAGGCGCGCCAAGCGCCTTCCCGATCCGTTTTACTGAGGTACGCAGAGAGGTATGGTAGCCCAGCGGCTTGAGCAGGACACCGTCCATGTCAAAAAGATGGAATGTAATAAGACTCATGATTTTGTTTGGTGTCGTCCTGCCAGTTCGGTTTTGACCTGGTCCAGGGTGAGGTTTTTATACGAGAGGAGGACGAAAAGGTGGTAGATCAAGTCCGCGGCTTCTTCAACCAGCCGTTGATCTCCCTCGGTCCTTGATGCGAGAATAACCTCCAACGCTTCTTCGTTGATCTTGCGGAGGATCCGGTCTTCTCCTGCCTGCATTAGTTGACGGGTATAGGACCCTTCAGGGAGATCCATCTTTCGGCTTTCTATGATCGCGAAGAGTTCATCCAGCATTATTGCTCCAGTTTTCGATAAAAACAACTTACCTGGCCCGTGTGACAGACGGGGCCAGCAGGCTTGACCAGCAGCAAGAGGGTGTCCGCGTCGCAATCCACCCGGACCTCTAGCACGCTGAGGGTGTTGCCGGAGGTGGCACCTTTGCACCAGAGTTCGTCCCGGCTTCGGCTCCAGAAGTGGGCAAGGCCGGTCTCCTGCGTGCGGGCCAAGGCCAGGGGGTTCATCCAGGCGACCATCAGGACCTGCAGTGTATCCGCGTCCTGCACAATTGCCGGCACCAGTCCCTGTGGATTATACGTGATTTCTAAAGGTTCAGCCATGCTTTACTCCTTGACGATCCGGATGAGGAGCCCTTTTCCTGCCAGATAGGCTTTGAGGTCCGGGATATTGAGCTTATTGTCATGGAACAGAGAGGCAGCCAGGGCAGCGTTCGCTCCACCCTCCGTCAGGACATCCGCAAAATCCTGCATTGATCCCGCGCCACCGCTGGCGATCACCGGGACATTTACAGCGTCAGCCACCTGCCGGGTGAGCGGGAGGTCATATCCCGCAAGCGTTCCGTCAGCATCCATACTGGTCAAAAGGATCTCCCCAGCACCCAGTTCCATACCTTTCCTAGCCCATTCGACCGCGTCCAGGCCGGTAGGGGTACGGCCGCCATGGGTGACGACTTCCCAACGACCTGGTGCGGTCCTTTTTGCGTCAATGGCAAGGACCACGCACTGGCTGCCAAAACGGGCTGCGCCTTTGGTTAGCAGTCCTGGCCCCCTG
>CAZXRL010000048.1:0-16159 GCA_964643275.1 uncultured Candidatus Brevefilum sp. | reverse complement strand
TTTCTTTTTCACCCTCGGTATATACGTAGTCTTTTTCCTTACCGTGTGAGATGAGATACAACGGCGGCTGGGCGATATAAAGGTGGCCGGTCTCGATCAACGATTGCATGTAGCGGAAGAAAAAGGTCAGCAGCAGGGTGCGGATATGCGATCCATCCACATCCGCGTCTGTCATGATCACAATCCTGCCATAACGAAGGCCATCAACCGAGAAGGTCTCGCCAATTCCGGTCCCCAGAGCTGAGATCAGGGACTTGACCTCGCGGTTGTTGAGGATCTTATCCAGCCGGGCTCGCTCCGTGTTGAGGATTTTCCCCCGCAGGGGGAGGATCGCCTGGAAATGCCGGTCGCGTCCCTGCTTGGCAGATCCGCCAGCCGATTCACCCTCAACGATGTAAAGCTCAGTTTTACTGGGGTCGCGCTCCGAACAATCCGCTAGCTTACCCGGCAGCGTCAGGCTTTCCAGGGCGGATTTCCGGATCACAAGGTCCCGCGCTTTGCGGGCAGCTGCCCGGGCTCGCGCCGAGGTCAGACATTTTTGAATGATCTTTCTTGCTGTTGATGAATTCTGCTCCAGGAAGCTGCCAAACCCGTCTGCCACGACCTGCTGCACATAAGTCTGGACTTCCGGGTTCATCAGTTTCACCTTTGTCTGGCTCTCGAACTGCGGATCGGGATGCTTGATGCTGACAATGCCTGTCAGGCCTTCCCGGGAATCTTCACCGGAAAAATTGACATCAGCATCTTTTAGCAGGCTGTTCTTGCGGGCGTAATCATTGATTGAACGGGTGAGCGCGATCCGTAAACCGGTCATGTGCGACCCGCCGTCAATGGTGTTGATGGTATTGGCGAAGGAGTAGACGGATTCTGAATAGGAATCGGTATACTGAATGGCGACTTCCACGCCAACATCGTCAATTTCCTTTTCAAAAAAGACAACATCATGAAGGCTATCTCGGTTGCGGTTGAGGTATTTGACAAAAGATGAGATGCCGCCTTCAAAATAAAAGGAGATTTCCTTATCCTCGCGCAAATCGATAAGGTTGATGGTGACAGCCCGCGTGACAAAAGCCATTTCCCTGAAACGCTGCGCAAGGGTGTCAAATTTATAGGTCTCTTCGCCTTTGAAGATTGTGGAATCATACTTAAAGGTTGTCGTCGTCCCGGTATGCGATTTAGGAGCTTTGGCGATCACTTTGACTGGCGCCTGCGGGACACCTTTTTCATAGCGCTGGAAATAGACCTTTTCATCACGGTTGACGCGGACCTCGCACCACTCGGATAAGGCGTTTACGGCGGAAACACCCACACCGTGCAGCCCGCCGGAGACCTTGTAGCTGCCACTGTCAAATTTACCTCCAGCATGCAGAGTCGTCATGACGACCTCAAGCGCTGAGATCTTTTTCTCCGGGTGGGGATCCACAGGGATACCGCGGCCATTATCCGTTACAGTTACGCTATCATCTTCGTTGATGGTGACGTCAATCCGGTCACAGGAGCCGGCCAGCACCTCATCAATGGAATTATCAACGACCTCATAGATCAGGTGGTGGAGCGCCTTAACGTCCGTACCACCCACATACATGCCGGGACGGCGTCGAACGGCTTCGAGACCTTCAAGAATTTGAATATCGTTTGCGGTATATGAAATCGGTTGTTTTGCCAACGGTTACTCCATTTACTCTTAAGATTTGAACAGTATTATGACATTGTTTTATTCGTTTGCTTGTTTATCACAGCCTGGGTGAATTCCGTTGCATCGATAAAATAATGAAACGAAGCTGCAATCACTGCCGTAACTATGAATGCGTGACCCAGAATGCCAATCATCAGGAACCAGGTATCCACTGCCGGTGACCGCCAGAGATAGTCCATCCCTTGCATCAAGACGAAGGACAGGAGGATGAACCAGGCTGTCTTTCCCATGGACACTCGGACGACGCTGATGCTGGTCATCATGGCGGTAATCAAATTCTGATCATAAAGGAAGACACTGTGAGGCGTGAAAATCAGCGGCATGATGATCCACAAGATGATCACGCCGGCAACCATCAGGAAAAATTGACTGATTCCCGGGCTGATCATGGTGAGCAGGGTGATCAGGAACATCATTGGGATACTCAGGATCAAAAGAATGATTACCAGCAGGATGGGCATAAGGAGAATTTGTAAAAAGGAGCGGAAAAGATTGCCTGAATCCTTGCTGATCCCGGTATCAATGACATTCTTTGAGATGCTGTGAAAGTAGATACTTCCCAGGAAGAAGCCGACCAGCAGGAAGGTGATCCAGAGTCCGATAACCTGAACGTTGGTGGCCAGGTTAAAAATCGCTGGTCGTCCAACAGGGTTAATAAAAGACGTTTTTGAGATCATCAGGCTGGGAACACCGACTGGAAATGTTCGGAGGGCGACAGCCAGGTTAAAATTCTCGATCATTTCCTGCCAGAGTACAAAATAGGACTCCATCAAACCGGCATATTCCGGATTTTCCAATCCTGGAATGTTCTTCAGAGCCTGGAGAAAAGGCTGAAAAAAAGCATCCACTCGCCAACCCGGACCAAACCATAAGAACAAATCCAAAGTCACCGGCAAAAGGATCAGATGCGGTTTGTTGGCAATGGTATTGAACCCGGATAATAAGGCTTGAATGATCCTGGGCTTTTCGAATTTATTATCAGAACTTGTGTTCATACGAAAATATATTGTACCACATTCAACGTATCCTGGCTATGATTTGATGCAGTAAATTTACCGAGTGTCCTTGTTTTCACTTCATTTAATTAAAATAGTGGCAATAGGGTGAAAAGAGGTTTTGTCAAGCCGTCCATGGTAAAATGGAGCCATGCGATTCAAAGATGCCCTGCCCGATATCCAGCGCTTATCCATAGTTGCGGCTGTGATTATGCTGGCTTTCTCGCTGACACAGCTCGTTACCTTCACCCCCCAGCAAATATCGATCGAGGTGTTTGGTATTCTGCTTGATTTCAGCCTAAATTTCAGCACCCTTACCATATTTCTGACGGCTGTACTGGCGGCGGCTGGGATGGAATGGTTGATCCAATCCCATCCGGATTATGGCACGTTGCCAACCCGATGGTTTTCAATCCGGCACTGGATTGTCCCGGTGTTGACTACGCTGGTGATCGGTGTCGCGCTGGATAATTTTTCAGGTGGACCTTTATGGTGGTCTTTTTTTGGTTTGGGCAGCCTGTTGTTGATGGCAGTTTTCGTTGCAGAATACAATGTGGTTCATGCTGGAGATGAGAACCACCCCCTGGCGACAATCGGATTAACAGCCCTATCTTTTGCCCTTTTTCTGTTGTTAGCGCTCAGCGTTTATTCTGCCAATTTACGCCTGTATATTCGGTTGCCTTTGCTGATTTTGGGCTCCGTTGCAGTAATCAGCCGGTCTCTTTATCTTCGTCTGGGGGAATGGCAGCCCATTTGGGCTTTGGTGAGCAGTTTGATCGTTTCGGAAATTGCAATTGGATTCCATTACCTGCCCGTAACCCCACCACAATTCGGATTGATCCTTGTTGGGATTGCCTATGCCCTGACCAGCATCATAACCGGCATAAAAGAATCCCGCCGTGAATGGGCTTTGTGGGCCGAACCGGTCGGGATGCTTTCCCTGCTCCTAATTGTGAGTGTTTTTTGGTTCTGAGTCAGCCTATTCCTGATTTTCTGTCTCTTTCTCAACAGCCTGAAAATAGAGCGCACGCAGGTTTCGGCGGTGAAGTTCGCTGGCAAGCCCATTCAGGATGACGCGGCTCTTGCCACAGGCTTCAATTCCGATACTGTTGAGTACTTCCAGCGGATCTTTTCGACGGCGGGCGGTCCGGACGGCTTTGGTGAGCGCTTTCAAGTAGGTGATATTCTCTTTAGCTTTTTCATCGATCTCGCCGCGTAGAATGATATCGCCATGACCCTGGATGATATTCTCAAGCCCTAATTCCAGAAAACCTGTGGTTGTTTCGATAAATTGTTCCAGATACCCTTCCACAATGAAAGGCAGGGGCATAAAGGCATCTCCGGAGAAGAGAATCCGGTCTTCTTCCACCAGGACTGCGATCCCATCATCCGAATGTCCGGGTGCGGAGAAAAGTTTGAGATGTTTTTTGCCGATCTTCAAGGAGAAGGCCCCATCCGTAAAAGTGATAGCGGGGGGGACGATTTTCAAATTGGCGTAGAACGGGTTATCGTGGCTAGCAACTTCAAGGGCTGATGGCGCCCGGTCGATCAGCCGTTGCCGGCATAACTCGTGTCCGATGATTGTCGCTCGCGGGAAAAAGCAATTTCCCCAGGAGTGATCTGCATGATGGTGGGTGTTGATAAGATAACGAACAGGGAGATTTAGTTTTCCTTCGAGAAATTCCTTGATCTCCAATGTTTCCTGGGGCATCAGCGTATCAATGACGACAGCCCAATGAGGCCCGGCGATTGCGCCAGCAGAAACTTGTGCATAGATTTCACTTTGGAACCAGAAAACATTTTCCGAAATGCGTTCGCGTTGCATTATTCCATCCTGTAAGCTGAATCAATTCCAGCAAAGAATAGCACAAATTAAATTAAATGTCAAAAATTAGCGTTTTTCAGGGTGTCTAAGGTTACTGAAGCCTTGTTTTTATCAGGATGACGCTGCCGGCACCGAGGAAAGCCAGCCCGCTGACCGCGCCAAGGAGGAGATAAACCCATTGAATCGGGCGGCCCGGTCCCTGTGTTTCGGTGTCTGTTGCAGGGGGGGCACCTTTGGTTCCTGTTTGGTCCGTCTGACCAGGTGGGGATGCGTCAGGAGTCTCTCTTTCACCCGTCACCGGATAGCCTTCTCCGCCATTCTCATAATCTTCATCATTGGGATAGCCGCTGTCAGGCGGGTAGGCTGGGTCCTGTTCAGAGGTCGGTTCGAAGGCGGGTTTGGTCCCTGCGGTACCGGTGGGTGTGGGCCCATAGGTCCTCACCTGGGTCGGTCCGCTGGGTGTCGCTGTGGATGCCCGGTAATAGGATGTGGGCGAGCGGTAATAGACAGGCGTCGCCGTGCGAGTGAGGGTGGGGGTGCGGGTTTGGGTCCGCGTGGGGGTAGCCGTGGCGGTCAGAACGCTGACCGGCCCGTAGGTCTCGATGGATGCGCCATAGTCGTTGATGACTTCCAGTTTATAGTAGTATGTTCGTGTGTAGGTGATATCATCGTCCGTATATCGGTAGATCCCCCCGATGTACGTATCACCAATGGCAGGGATGAGGGGCGAAATCCGGGTATAGGTACCCGTTTGCGTATTGCTTCGCAGGATATGAAACCCTCTGACATTGGTCTCACTGGTCGTGGTCCATCTCAGGTTGTTTTCGGTGACATTGAAGGTCGCAGTGAACTGGGAGAGTGAAACCCCATCATCTATGGGCAGACCCACCACAAAAGGCGTGTAGTTCAGATCGTTGGAGAGACCCGGCCGCCCAACAGCATTATTGATGGTGACGGTGATCTGATCGTTGGCCATATCACAAACAGTTGTTTGCCCGCCCGGTCTCCCGGTTTGAGCCCAGCCATTTGTGATGTTGTTCGCGGGATCATGCCACCAGAGGGGGTAAAGCTCCGGGTTGGTAGTTTGACCGCAATAGGAACTGGATTCGATGGTGTTGATACAGGAGGAATTAAGATCGTATTTGAAACTCAAGCTCAGGTCTGATGCGACTGCGCCTTTATCCAGAAAGATGTCGTAAAAGTTCGAGCATGCCTCAATTGGCTCGGTGCCGGCGTTCAGGAAGGGGACGTTGTCCTCCCCCCCCTGGCCATGATTCACGATGATGACGTTGTAGTCATCACTGCCGCTGGACCGCTGCAGGCTGATTTTGCCGTTGAAGGCCGATGTTTTGGTGAGGGTGACCGTGTGCCGAATGGCCTGAACCCCTGCTGCTCCGGAATTAAGCAGGATCGGGGCTCCCAATCGCTTTCCATTGGTGACGTAGCAATTACTTGCGCTCCCTGTTGCGGAGATCCCCTCTCCCCAGAAATTATGATTCGCAGTGCCAAGGTTATTACAATTCACCTGAACCCCGCTGCGATTGTCCATCATATTGTTGGCAAAAATAGCCACGCTTCCAGAGCCGGATCCCGGATTCCGGTAAACGGCATAATCCAGGTTGTTGGCGATCTGGTTAAACGCAACCGTCACATTCCCTGTATTATCAAGTACATGAATGGCACGATGTCCATTGTTGAGGGTGTTGTTTTCGATGGCGACATCGCCAGCACTGTTGACTTCGATGAGGTTGCGGGAGGGGCTGACACATAACCCGTCATTGATCGTCAGGTCTTTCAGGGTTGCACCGGCCAGAACGGAAAGCATCGGTTCATTGCAAGCGGAACCGTTGTAAGTGATCCGGGCGTTCTGATATCCCCGAATTGTGAGGGCTTTGTCGATATGGACTGAATTTGCTTTGATCGGATAGTCACTAAGGATCACAATTTCACCACCAGCGTCCAGCGCCAGGACCGCGTCCCTGAGGCCTGTTCCGAGGCCAGCAGGCTCGTCATCTCCGGAGTTTATATAACAGGGATCGAATGTGCCGCAGAGTGCTTCTGTCTCTGCAACATAGACAGTGGTGGCCATGGCGGCAACAGCAACAGGGATGTTTTTCTCATAGGATTGTGTTGCTACTACATTGCCGAAATCATCAAGCTCAAAAACTTTGACAGTGATTTTGCCTGGCTGATCTGTTGTGGGAGCAATGTGGAAGGCGAATTCCAGTTGATCGATGACACTAGCCGTGTGGGTGGTATAGGCACCCAGGAGGAAGTCATCGCTATTGGCGTTATCCGTGCAAACGGAGGCAGTTTCACCACTTGTGTATGTGACGCCGGATTGAATCCCGGTTGTTGAAATCCATCCGCTGGAAGCGTCAGCCCAGGGCTGCGTCCCCGCGCCGGAATGGCCATCGGCAGGCGCATAGACGCATACCTGCGTGTTGGGGCTGGAGGAAAATAGCGGTGTGACGGAAAACTCAACCTTAAAGTTGAGCCGCTGGCCGGCAGCGCACCCCCCCGAAGGGCAGGTTGTAGGCGCAGATAGGGACAACCCCACTGCCCGGTCCCCAAAGGATGAAACTGACATGAACAGGAGGCTGGCCAGCGCCAGTGCTAATAATGGAGCGAGAATAAGTGATTTTCGCATAGGTCGGTCAATCGATTGAAAACTTGCCACCATTATACCATCCGGCTACAATTATTCCGTAACCTGTAATCAGCGTTGATGTGACAGGTTTTTATTAAGCACAGTGGACAATATCGGGAGTATTGATGATCTTTAAATCCATTTTAAAACCATTGAAGGTTTTCCGTTTGCTTGGTGTGATCACGACTTATGTGCTGGGCACGGGTCTGGTCAGATATGTGAAGGCCATTCACGGCGGGGCACTCGCGCTTCAAGGGGGGATTTTCCTCCTGTCCTTTGTCCTTGCTTTGGATTATCTTCGGGAATTGCAAAAAACCTCCCGGCTAAATTATTGGTCAAAAGAGGCGACCGATCGGGAGATCAGGTTAATCCGCATGGGTTTGGCCATAATCGCTGCGACATTCCTGACGCTTGATGTCACGCTGTTACTTGGGTGGATCATGGGCGGATACCTGTGGCAGGGGCTCGTTTTCCTTCTAATGGTCCTGATCGTTACAGGATTTCTGTATTATTTTGTTGAGATGTGGGAAGCGCTGAGACCCTATCTGATCCTGTTTGAGGCGTTATTGATTGTCATTATTCCCCCAGCGCTGGCTTATTATCTCCACGCCCAGGAATTCCACCGCCTGCTGACAATGGTCGTTCTTGGGCTTGTCCCCGCTTATCTGGCATACCAGATATTGGATCAGCTCGTCCTGTATGGGGATGACCCTCAGTGGGAAGCCAGATCACTCGTGGCTGTCATGGGCTGGGAAAAAGCGATGGTGCTGCATAATGTCTTGATCCTGACTGCTTATGTCCTGCTGGCATTTAACGCGCTCCTGGGGTTTCCCTGGTTCCTGATCTGGCCGGTTTTCCTAACCCTGCCGATTGGCCTTTTGGAAGTCTGGCTGATGGAACGGGTCAGACAAGGCCAGAGACCTCTCTGGCGGGTTATGCGGTTTGCCACGGCGTCCGTCTTTTTGATCCCGAGCTACTTATTGAGTTTTGCCTTCTGGATACGCTGAACAAAAATTTGATTCTGCCAGAATGGAAATCTATAATGAGGGGGAATAGTAAATGTTACATAATAAGGAGAATAATATGGTACTCGAAGTGGGACAAAAAGCCCCTGAATTTTCGTTGGTGGACAACGAAGGCCAGGCCCATCGCTTATCCGATTATCAAGGCAAGACGATTGTTGTTTATTTCTATCCCAAGGACGATACGCCGGGATGCACAAAAGAAGCCTGCTCCTTCCGGGATTCGTATGAGGATTACAGGAAGGCCGGGGTCGAAATCATCGGTATCAGTCCGGATTCTGAGAAATCGCATTCAAAATTCAAAAAGAAGCATGATTTGCCCTTTGTGCTCCTGTCAGACCCGGAACACCAGGTCTGTGAAGCTTTCGGGGTTTGGGGATTGAAAAAAATGTATGGCCGGGAATACGAAGGCGTTTTCCGAACAACCTTCATCATTGGGCCGGATGGGACTATCAAGCGTGTGTTTGAGAATGTCAAACCATCCGATCACAGTGAGGAAGTCCTTGCTGAGGTGCTTGCCTGATACCTGGGGAAAGGATTCTCCCTCTTGTGATTGATTTAAAATACCTAAAGACCTTCAGTATTTGCGTTTCTGAAGGTCTTTTGATGTGCCGGAAAAAATTTACATCAAGCGCAGGATGATCTCACCTTCGGACCAGAGTTCCTCCAGCCGGTAATATTCGCGCTGTTCGGGTGAAAAGAGATGCACAATGACGTCACCATAATCCAGCAGGATCCAGCCCGCGTCAGCCTGGCCTTCAGGCTGGCTTGTTTTGTGAAATTGGGTTTTAATGTCGCGGATCAGAGAATTTGCCAGGCTTTGCAGCATCCGCTGGCTGGTACCACTCACGATAACAAAATAATCGGTGAAGGATGCGATCCCTTTGATGTCCAGAATGACAATATCTTCACCTTTCTTATCTTCCAAAAAATTCGCAATGTTCCTTGCTAAACTAATGGCTTCCAGATGTCACCTCACAATCCTATAGGCTTTTACCTGTTAAATTATACTTTATTCAATGGCACTGTCAGCAAAGGTGTGTAAAGAGGGCCTTTTGGCGTTAAGTCACTCTGATACAACCTGACGGTGTCAATCGTGAATTCTCCTAATGAATCCACTTTGAATTGAGACAGGGTTTTCCCGGCCGCATGGACTTTGGCATCCTCTGCCTGGCGGCGGACACGGGCAAGGGTCAGATGCGGTGAATACTTGCGTTTCTCCGGACTGATGCTTGCGACTAGCAAATTTTTATCCAGCGCAGTGTGCATTTTCAGCAGTGGCTCAATGCCGTGAACCCCCAGCCAGATCACACGGGGTTTTTGGGCATTGGGGTACATTCCCAGCCCCCGGATTGTCAGGTTAAAGGCACTCATATTCCGCATGGTTTCGGAGAGGATGGCGCAGATGGAATCGAGGTTCTTTTTAGGGATCTCACCAAGAAATTTGACGGTCAGGTGGATATTCGTCGGATCGACCCACTTCAGCAGATCGGGTGGTGTTTGAGTCCTAAAATATTCGATAATGCCTGATACTTTATTGATGATGGGATCGGGGAGATCCACGGCGATAAAGGTGCGGATCATGTCTCACTCCAGAATATGATTATGGGAATGCAGCTTAAAGATTACCACAGGAGCATGGGTTGAAGAGGAGGATTGTCTGTGGAAAACCCGCCTGGATTTAACATTATTTTTCTATACAAGGCTTTTGATTTATGGTATAAGTAATTTACCCTGCTGTGTTCGTGATGCAGCATACCAGTTTTGGGCCAACACCCTTTACAAACGTCCGATCTCCATCCAGTGATGCGATAGACCTCGGTCAAGGCAGATCTGGTGGGTAAGACGAACCTGCTTATGCAGGTTCAAAACTCAGCGGCACACGGCACGGCGGGGTCGTTTATTAAGGACGATTAGTAAACCTCCTCATCAGCGTTTTTTCTTCAACCATCCAAAAGCAGGATGGTTTTTTAATGGGAGAATTCCGTTGAGGTTGTTGATTAGGGGTAATCAACTATCCGATGGCTGCCTTTTGGGGTTTGATTAATGAAGTGAGATATAATTTACTGAAGAAAATGATAACAACCCCTGATTAAGCACAGGTCATTCTATGCAAAAAAAGCGACTTTTATTCCTGATCATAAGTTCATTCTTCCTCTCCGGATGCATGGCGAGAGTCTTGACGGCTGACAACCTCCCGTGGGTTAATGAAGACCCCGTTCTTTTCCATGATGATTACTCAAAGGAGACGGGGGTCTGGACCCTGCGGGATGACACCCACAGCTATGCGGGATATCACCAGGGTGGTTTCAGATTATGGTCCAACGTTCCGGATTACCAATTCTGGAGTGTCCCTGGCTTGAATTTTGAAAACACCAGGGTCTATGTGCGCGCTCAAAAAATTGACGGGACAGACAATAATGTTTTTGGCGTGATGTGCCGCTATCAGAACGAAGATAATTTCTATGCATTATTAATTGGCTCAGATGGATATTATGGCATCATCAAAAGGATTGAGGGTCAGCAGTCGCTGATTGATCAGGAGCATGCGGACTTCAGTGAGGTAATCAACCGGGGGGAGGGTGTCAATGAAATTGTGGCGGTTTGTCAGGACGAGCACCTGGCTTTATTTGTGAATGAAAACTGGTTGTTACAGGTTCAGGATGATGCATTGACCTACGGGGATGTCGGTTTGATTGTGGGGAATTTTGATGAGCCCGGCGTTGATATTCTTTTTGATGATTTTATCGTCCTCTCTCCCTGATTGATCCCATGAAGGTTTTTCTTGATGTTGTCGGCTGCCGGCTTAACCAGAGTGAAGTTGAGCGTATTGCAACGGTATTTAGGGCGCTGGGCCATGAAATCGTCCCGGATCCTGCCAGTGCTGACCTCGCGATTGTCAACACTTGCGCAGTCACGGTCAAGGCCGCGGCGGATTCACGAAAACAGCTCCGGCGTGCGGGCAGGGAGGGGGCTAAGCAGGTGATTGCTACAGGCTGCTGGGCGACGCTTTATCCTGAGGAAGCCGGTGCGCTGGACGGTGTCACCGGGGTCATTACGAACGAAGTAAAAGACCATCTGGTTGCGGAAGTCCTGGATTTGTCCCCGGAAGTGGATGAATCGCTAACCCTGATCCGCGAGCCGCTGCCCGGCGGCCATGGGCGGACGCGGGCTTTTATCAAAGTTCAGGAGGGCTGCGACCACCATTGCACGTATTGTCTGACCCGGCTTGCCCGCGGGAAATCCCGCTCCAGACTCTGGCCTGAGGTTGAACGGGACATCCAGGCAGCTCTCGCTGGCGGTGCCAGAGAGATCGTCCTGACCGGGGTTCAGCTTGGAGGATGGGGGTATGACTTTTCGGAACCTCAAAAGCTGCAATTTCTGGTCGAGTCAGCACTGCGCAATGGCGATCTCCGAAGGCTGCGACTCTCCTCCATTGAACCCTGGGACATTGATCCATTGATGCTTGAGCTTTGGCGTGATGCGCGATTATGCCGGCACCTCCATATCCCATTCCAGTCCGGGGATGACCGTGTCCTGAGAGCGATGGGGCGGCCGATAACTGTCAAGGCGTATGTCCATCTGATTGAATCCATTAAAAAGGCCATTCCAAAAATTGCGATCACGACCGACATGATTGTGGGATTCCCCGGTGAAACTGAGGAAGCATTTTCAAACACGTTGAATGTGATCCAGGAGCTTGAATTTGCCGGCGGGCATGTTTTCACCTACTCTCCCCGGCCGGGAACCGCTGCATATAAAATGAAGGGACAGGTTCCCCGCAAAGTTGCTAAAGAAAGAAATGCTGCCCTGCGGAAAGTCTTTCAGGATTCCGGGAAAGCCTATCGTGAACGTTTCATTGGCAGAATGTGTCAGGTGTTGTGGGAATCCAGTGAGCAAATGTCTGAGGGGGTCTGGCAGCTCTCCGGATTAACGGATACCTACATCCGGATTTATGTGCAGGAAGTGTCCGATTTGTGGAATAAGATCACGCCGGTCATGCTGACGGGGCATCATCAGCGAGGGAATGCGCTTGATGGAAAGCTGTTAAATTCAGGAGATACGAGCTTTAAATGAGAATTGATATAAAAATCGAACTTGACGTTATTTCGTCATCTGATAAAATCAACAGAGTTACGCTGGCTACCGGATAGCGTTTGACCGACATATGGGCATACGGTATAATTGGTGGCTAGTTTTGTGCGCAAGCAGACAGAAAAGCATTAGAATCTAAGTAAGGAAAGGACTTATAAACCAATGCCCAAAAGAACATACCAACCCAAACGACGCCGCCGCGTCCGGGTGCATGGTTTTCGAGCACGAATGAAGTCAAAAGGTGGTCGCGATGTGTTGAAACGCCGCCGCGCCAAGGGCCGGCACGAGTTGGCAAAGAAAGCCAATAACCACGTGAAGAAGACCCGCTGGTAGCAGCCACCAGAGCATGTATCATTCAACGAAATCTGAAGTGCTCTGTTGACAAGGATTTCGGGTGAGACAAAGTTGTCGATTAACCCATAGTGATGATATCAAGCGGGTACGGCAGGAAGGCAAATCCTTTGCTCATCCTGCGCTAGTTCTGGGATTTATTCCAAATCGGTTGGATCAAAACAGAATTGCCGTGATCGCCGGACGGTCAGTTGGGGGGGCCGTCCAGCGAAATTTTGCGAAAAGAAGGCTGCGTTCAGCATTTCAACAATTTCAGGAAGGTCTCAAACAGGGATATGACCTGATATTGATCGCAAGGAAACCCATTCTGGAAATCCCATATGCTTCACTTTTGGAAGGTCTGGACAGTCTCATTAGACGAACCGAGTTGTTGAAAGACGAAGTGAATTGACCGAATACAGTAATTGTATGAATACAGTAAAATCAGTTCCACAACTCAGGGACATTCCATTTCGCTTTAAAACACTGCCTCGTTGGATTTTGCTTGCTCTGATAAGATTCTATCAAATATGCATCTCCCCGCTGTTACCCATGGACACATGCAGGTTTTACCCCACCTGTTCCCATTACGGGTACCAGGCCGTCTACAAACACGGTGCCGTAAAAGGGGGGTGGATGGCCATCAAGCGGGTAGTACGCTGCAACCCCTTCAATCCGGGTGGATTTGACCCGGTTCCCTGATTTAGCATGAGAAGAGAAAACGAATGAAGAAATCCCATCTATTGATAATCGCAATCCTTTTAGGAATGACCATCATCCTGAGCGCCTGTGTGCCTGGGCCGCGTGTGACCGGTTCCCCGGGTATTTCACTAACGGATGATGTGGCGGTTGTATCCTATAGCAATTTTGTGTACGGCCTGAATCTCACCAATGGATCTGTGTCCTGGTCTTATCCTGAATCGGCAAACAATCAGGTCGTATTCTATGCGCCACCGCTGATCTCAGAAGGTTATGCCTATGTGGGAGATCTGGCGAATAATTTCCACAAAATCGATCTACAATCCGGTCAGGTCGTTTGGACGTTTTCCGGCGGACGGGGTTATTATATTGGCAAAGCAGCCATTGGGGATGGTGTGGTCTACGCACCATCCAACGATGGAAAGCTCTACGCAATTGACAACTCCGGAAGTCTGTTGTGGGAGTTCAAGACCGGGCATTACCTGTGGGCGCAGCCTCAGGTTGCCGGTGATCGAGTCCTGGTTGGGTCAATGGATCACTTCATCTATGCGATATCCCTGGAGGGCGAAGAACTCTGGTCAGCAGAAATGGCTGGTGCAGTCGGTAATTCGCCGGTCCTGAACGAAGACGGCAGTCTGGTTTTTGTCGGCTCGCTTGGCGGAGATATGATTGCATTTGACACGCTCAGCGGAGACCGCCTTTGGACACTCGAGGCTGAAGCCAGCGTATGGGGAACGCCAATTCTGGTGGATGGCATACTGAAGTTTTCCGATTCCAGCGGGAATATTTACGCTGTCGACGCAGAATCCGGTGAAAACATCTGGCAAACGGAAATTTTGGGTAACGTTGTTGGTGGATTGACGGCGATCCCTGATGGATTTGTCCTGGCGACCGAAGCAGGGGTTGTGAAAGCGTTCAATCAGGACGGAAGTCCGAAATGGGAAGCAACTCTGGATGGCGAAATCTTCCAGGCACCTGTTGTCAACGATGATTATCTGATCGTCGGTGCAGTTGGCGGGGATAACCTTGTCTATTGCTTAAGCCTTTCCGGCGTTCAGCTCTGGTCCACTACACCTGGGAAATAGAGGATAGTTTCATGTGGGAAACCATTGTAATTCAACCTTTTGTAAATGTACTTTTATTAATTAATTCGCTGGTTCATAACTTCGGCATTTCGATCATCCTTTTCACAATTCTGATCAGGCTGGTGACTCATCCTCTGACGGTTAAGCAGTTCAAAGCCACGCAGGCAATGCAGGCCATGAATGAGGATCCACGCTATAAGAAGATTCAGGAAAAATATAAAAACGATAAAGAACGGCTGGCACAGGAACAGATGAAGCTCCATAAGGAATTGGGGATCAATCCGTTGGGCTCCTGCCTGCCGACTTTGATCCAATTCCCTCTTATTTTGGGGCTTTATCAGAGTGTGATCCGGGCGATGGCTGCTTCACCGATGGAACTGTTCCGTCTGGAACAGATCATCTATCCCAGATTGATTAACGCGGCAGAGCTGATCCCGCTGGAAAATCAGTTTCTTTGGATGGATCTGGGACAACCGGAGCGGATAACCCTTTTTGGTCTTTCGATCCCCTTGCTCGCGATACTGGTGGTGGTGACCACGTTCTTACAATCCAAATTGATCCAACCGCCATCTTCCTCAAACGATCAGGGCGCGATGATCAGTAAATCCATGAACATCTATATGCCTATTCTGATGGGTTTCATGGCCTATTCGCTGGCTTCCGGTCTTGCGCTTTATTTCCTGACAAGTAATGTCTTTGGGATTATCCAGTATGCCGTTTTGGGCCGGGCAGACTGGTCGAATATCCTCCCCTTCCTCAAGAAAAAAGAAGACGATCAGGGGAAAGGTAAACCTAAAGCCGAAGTTATTGACGTTGAAGCTGAGGATGTGCCCGAACCTGAGGAGGAGGAACCCGCACAGAAACGAGCCGCTGGAAAACCGGTCATGTCCAAGAAGAAACGGCCGAAACGGAAAAAGCGATCATAACCTATGTAATTATTTCACCAGTTCATGAGAGGTGAGGGATAAATGACTGAAGAACGAACAAGACTGGAAATCATTGCCCCTTCCGTAGAAGAGGCAGTTGAAAAAGGATTACAGGACCTCGGTTTGACAGAGGATGATGTTGAAATCGAAATCCTGGATGAAGGTAAAAAAGGCCTGTTTGGACTGAGTGCTCGCCAGGCCCGGGTGGCTTTGAAGATCAATGCCCGCGGTTCAGAGGTGGAACCGGAAAAGAAAGACCCGCGACCTGCCCGCGAAACAAAGCCGCAGCCTGTTGAAAGCAAAGCTGAGGTTGTCTCAGAAGAGGAAACAGAGGAAGTGAGTATTGCCCGGGAAACAATCAGCATAATTTTGGAAAAAATGGGTGTTGATGCTGAGGTTTCTGTCAGAATGGGTGACAGTGATGACAACCGGGTTCAACCGGTCCTGATTGACATTGAAGGGAATGATCTCAGTTTCCTGATCGGGCGCAAAGCAGAGACTATCAACGCACTTCAATTCATCAGCAGTCTGATCGTTGGCCGTGAATTAGGCCGCTGGATCCCATTACAGATTGATGTTCAGCATTATCGGCAACGACGGGAAGACGAGCTTCGAAAATTAGCCCGCCGGATTGCCGAACAGGCGATCAGCACGGGACGCAAACAGGTGCTGGAACCCATGCCGCCCAACGAGCGCCGGATTGTTCATCTTGAGATGCGAGAATTTCCTGAAGTGGAAACGGAAAGTGTGGGTGAGGACCCCCGCCGAAAGGTAACTGTCTGGTTAAAGGAATAATTCCCTGGGATTACCTCGAAAAAACCGTAAGGATTGCATGG
>CAZXRL010000047.1:0-16420 GCA_964643275.1 uncultured Candidatus Brevefilum sp. | reverse complement strand
ACACCGGATAACTCCGCGATCCAGGCCGCTGCCCATCACGACTACGCTGCGTCCTATGATCAGGACATCTCATCTCGGCTGGAACTGCGCTACCCGCCCTTCACCCGGCTTGTCCGGCCGGAATATCGGCATCACGACGCCCGCAAATCTGACGAAGCCGCGCGGACACCGGCCGGCCAGCTCAGAGTATGGATCCAGGAGTCGGGCAGCTGCATTGACATGATCGGCCCGGCACCCTGTTTCTTCTCGCGGTCATTCGGCCGTTACCGCTGGCAAATCATTTTGCGGGGATCGGATCCAACAACCCTTGTCCGGGGTCGAAATCTGCCCGACTGGAACATTGAGGTGGACCCACCCAGCCTGCTTTAAACGGCCAATTTTCTTCTCCCGAAAAAACTGACAGCAGGGACAACCTCACGTTATAATAAGAACAGTAATCATTTGTACTGACGACTGGATTCATAAAGTGCAATCCTTAAAGTATGCTTTCCGATTCATCGGCGCCAGCTTCGATCTGGCTCTCAAACACACCAGGCTTCAGGAGCCCTGGTACACACTCGGCCTGGGCAGTCTGGTGATCATCTTTGTATGGTTCCTGCCGCTTGCCCTGGTTGCCGGCCTGATCGGTATCCGACCGCTTGGCATGGTCCTGATCGGCTTGCTGGCATGCTTTACCCTGATCAGTCTGTTGATCTGGGGAGAGGTCACAACCCTCCTGACTGCCCAGACTTTTGAGACCCTGGATCATACCTCCGAACCCCAGCCCTCAAGCCTGAAAATACTTGGCACCTACGGATTGGACATCGCCACGCTGGCACTGACCCTGCCGGTCTTGCGTCTCTTCTACGGCATTAAACAACTTTTAAATTCCAAAGAACCGTCAACCTCACAGACCCCTGTCTGGCTGGAGGCGCATACACTGACTCTGCCTGTGATCGCGGTTGAGGCCCTCAGCCTGAAAGATGCGCTTGCCCGAATCCGCCAAATTGTTCAGGATCATCTTATCAGGTTCCGGGTCGGTCTGATCAAAGTTCGTCTCATCGGCATTCTGACACAGGTGGTCCTGCTGGTGGGTGGGGGCGTGCTCGCTTTTATCATCGGGATCAAGATTGCCAACCCGCAGTCTGCCGGTCCTTGGCAGCGGATCCTGGCTGCCGGCGTCGGTCTGCTAATCGCCTGGCTTCCGACGATGATCGGGGTCATGTTCAGCAATTACATCCAGGTTTGTTATGCCACGGCGCTGTACCAGTGGGTGAGAAACATTGAAACTGCCCGCAACACCGATGACCCCGCTTTGGCTCAGCCGCCGGAGATCCTGCGTAAAGTTTTGGGAAGCTCGTTACGGAAGAGGGAACGCTGACATGGCGCAACGTCAGGAAATGCTCACCTGGGATGACGTTGATCAGTTGATTGATCATCTTCTCCCCCAATTTGAATTAACCTTCAGCGCCATGATCATGATCTCGCGCGGCGGGATCGTGCCTGGCGGGCTGCTTGCAGAAGCCATGGATATCCAAAAACTGCTGATTGCGGCTGTGGCTTTCCCCTCCGAACTTGAAGATATGGAACGGCCCCGTTTACTGGCCTGGCCGAATTTCCTGATGTTCCCGGAAGATGACCTCCTCCGTGGGGAACGGATCCTGATTATGGATGATGTCTGGGGTTCAGGGCGGACGATCACATCCGTGAAGAACCGGGTCTCCGCTGCCGGCGGTTTCCCTTATACCTGTGTCCTGCATTTCAACCCCTACCGAAATCTGTTTGGCACCAACCGTCCTGATTACTACGCAGCCATCACCGACGCTTTCATCATTTACCCATGGGAAGTTGACCGCGACCCGAAAGGTTCCTTCTTTCGTGACTTCTGATCCCGGCAAAACATTGAACCTGCTTTGAGGCCGCCATCGGCGGTTTTTATGATTCGCAAGCACTAATCAGCATACGACCATAAGTGAGTGTGTCCTTAGGTGGCTTATGGTCTGGAGGAAACGAAGGTAATCGCATGGAAAGAAAAATCCGCTGGTATGACTATATTACCGTCAATATTTTCTACTTTGCGCTGACCGCACGCTCACAAACCCTTACCCCCCTGATCCTGCCAATCCTGGTTCAGATCTTTATGGGCGATGAGATCAAAGGCGCTGCCTATGGCAACCTACGGTTATGGGCGCTGATGATCGCCGTCCTGATGCAGGGGCTGGTCGGCATCCTGTCTGACCGGAGCACCTCCCGGCTGGGCCGCCGCCGCCCGTTTATCTTGATCGGCGGCGTGACAGAAGTGCTGGTCTTCATTGGGATAGGCGTGATCGCTGGCACACTCAAAGGTGTCACAGGATACTGGGTGCTGTTCGCCGCCTATATCCTGTCCATGCTGTCTTCCAATACCGGCCATGCGGCTGTTCAGGGGTTGATCCCCGACCTGATCCCCGAAGAAAAACACGGTATTTTCTCAGGGGTGAAGGCCTTCTTCGAGCTGCCCGCCCCTCTGATCTTTGTGTCCTTCATCGTGACCCGTCAGGTTGAGGTCGGGAATTTATGGGGCGCGCTCCTGATCCTTAGCGCAGTTGTAATCCTCTGCACCCTGATCACGATGTTCGTCCGGGAGAAACCGATCAAACAGCCGCCTTATGAGATGGATTGGAAACCCATTCTGAGGCTGATCGCCATGACAGTCGCTTTCACAGCGATCATCCTCGGCGCCGGCGCATTGGTCAATTTTGCGAATACACGGGTCGGGAGCCTGCCGGACACCACAGCTTTGATTGTCACCGCCGCTGTCGGTGTGGTCGGGATGTCCATTGCAGTGGGTCTGGGTGTGTGGGCCTCCATACGGATCAGCATTGGCGGGCAGGGAAGCGGTGACAACACATCCTTCACCTGGTGGGTCATCAACCGGCTGGCGTTCCTGGTGGGGGCCACCAACCTGGGCAGCTTCGTGTTGTACTTCCTGCAGGAACGCTTTTCAAACCTGGAAGGTGCCGCTGCTGCCGGGCCAACCGCCATGCTGGTTATGTTTGTCGGCGTGGCGATCCTGATCTCGAGCATCCCGGCAGGCTGGCTCACGGATAAATTCGGGCGGAAACCCGTCTGCGCGTTCAGCGGCGTTCTGGCAACTGTTGGGACGGTTGTTGTGGTCGCTTCGGTGAACATGACCATGCTCTATATCGGCGGATTGCTGGTGGGTGTTGCCATTGGGATCTTCTATTCCGCAAGCTGGGCGCTGGGAACAACCATGGTGCCAAAATCTGAAGCCGGTCGTTATCTGGGAATCCAGAATCTGGCAGGTGCGGGCGCAGGCGCAATCGGCGCTTACATCGGCGGCCCAATTGGCGACGGCGTGGGGTTTACCGTGCTGATCGGGATCTTCGGGCTTTTATTCCTGATCTCCACCCTGGCCTTGTTCGGCATCAAGGAGAAAGCTGTCCAGCCGGATGGCAAGGCCCTTACAGGCTGAACCCGATCTGCCTAAGAAAAATTAACACCCTGAAGTCGCCGCAGCAGGCTGTTCCAGGGTGTTTTTCCATCAATCACAGGAATTTAGATCTTTTTCTCCAGGACAAAGACCATCAGAGACGCTGGGGGTAATTCGAGATCCAGCCAGGCAAAATGCACAGCAGGCGGCTTGACCTTCCTGATCCCAATGCTGTCAGGCGCGTTTTCTGTGTTCACCGCCAGGGGATCCGTCCCGCTCATCAGCCAGGCTTCTGTCCCACGATACCCTTCGGGGTCTTCACCCCGTAAATTAATCATCATTCTAGCTTTTCTGAAGGGATGCCGGTTGGTGACTCCCATCACGAGCCGGGAGCGGTCCTTTGAACAGGTCGCCGTCAGATCCAGATAGGGTACCTGTTCTCTTTCGGTGATGTTCAGCCCCAGGCCCTCCGCATGGAAGAACGGGGACCAGTGAGTGACTTCCAGAACGTTTGATTCCATCTCGCGATAAAGCCTGAAGGGGAAATACAGCGGCGTGGGGAAGGCGGGTGAGTCCTGCGGTTTGACGATCACCGGCAGGGTGTTCACCAGCAGGGCGATATTCGCTATCTTAAGGTCTTTGCACTGACGGTGAAAGACATTCAACATCCCCGCAATGTAAAGGCCGTCCCGCAGGGTGTAGGTCAGGTCATGCATGCTGCGGGCACCCGGCGAGGGTGGGAGCTTGACATTCCACTCGTCCAGCGCTATGCCAATGTCACGGTCGGGTACCACCTCACGGATCAACTGCGCCATCCGACGGATCGCATCCTCTGTGCTGTGCGGGGCTGAAACGATGCTGTGATGGAGTTTCTCAGGGTCATAATGTGCCTGATATCCCTCTTCGCTGGGCTGGTAAGTATGGAACGACAGGTAATCAATCCTATTGGCAAGGCCCTCCAGGACCGTCCGGTTCCAGGCTTCCGCGCCGAGCGGGTCGCCGTCCAGCATCTCCAGACCCACCGCAACCAGTTTTATCTCCGGGTCCACTTGCCGCATTGCCTCAATGAAAGGTAGGCTCCGCGCCACATACCCGGCCGCGTCGGTATGCCCGACCTGCCATTCCCCCCAGACTTCGTTGCCCAGGCCCCAGAGCTTCACATGATAGGGCTCCGGATGGCCATTTGCCGCCCGCTTTGCGCCACTGGGTCCATCTGCGGGTTCATTGCAGTAAGCCACCCACTGGACGGCTTCCTGAGGTGTCCCTGACCCGTCATTGATCACCAGAAACGGCGCAGCACCGACCTCCTCGCAAAAGGCCATAAACTCATCCGTGCCAACCCGGTTGGAATCGTCCACATGCCAGGCGCGGTCTGTATGTACCGGACGCTGGTCCTTGGGACCAATGCCTTCCTCCCAGTGGTAATCACTGGCAAAGTTGCCGCCCGGATAGCGGATCACGGGCGGATGAAGCGCTTTGACCAACGTCGTCACATCCGAATTCAGCGCGTCACCGTCCGCAGTGAAAACACCTCCATAGACACAATTCTCAAGATGCTCCACAAAATGCCCATAGATCCGGGGATCAATCTCACCCACGACCTCGTCCAGATAGACCAGGGCTTCGGATTTCAACGGAATGGGGAAAAGGCGTTTGAAGAAATTTCGTCTGGGATAACGTTTTGGAAGATCACCTGTCGTTTCGGCCCTGATCGTAAAGCTGAGGGTGCCCACTTCGCGCGTTTCAACTTTGATCCGCAAGCGGCCTTCCCCCAAGGGATGGCTATCAACGAACACATCCAGCACACGGTTGACGGGCAGCGCAAATGGGTTATCCGAGTTAATCTCAACCGTCTGAACGGGTTGATCACCTTCCAATTTCAATCGTATTGCCGCCGGTGAGACCGCCTGACCGTCCACTTCCAGGCCAAAAGCGGTTACGGTTGCCGGTGCGTAGGTATCCTTAATTTGAAATGTAAAGCCGTCCGCCAGCGGTTGCAGGCTCCCCCTGACGAACATATTCCGCAAGATGAACTCCGGGATTTCAGTTGGCATTAATCGCTTTCTGAAACGACCTTCTCGATCGCAGGTTTACGTTTGATGAGCAACAGAGGAATAACGGCCAGCAGCGTGAATGCCGCAGCTACCTGGAAAATCAAAGGTGTGGGAACGAATCCGGCCTGACCATCCAGCACGACCGGCAGACCAAAACGCGACCCCAGCCAGCCCCCGATCAAGGGTCCCGGAATCATTGTAAAAGCCACCATGAACAGCACATAATACCCGGCAAACAGCCCCCGGCTCTCATCCGGGAAGAGGTCCTTGCTCCAGGTCAAGGCGGCGATGGTCCAGGCGGCGTTCGGCGCCAGCCAGAGGATGCCTGTGATCAGTAAAAAGACGAAGTTGCCGGACAGCGAAAACGCGACCAGGCCAATGGCTTCGAGAATCACGGCCAGCAGGGCCACCGGATAACGTCCCCATTTGTCCACCAGGATCCCGATTGGGTAAGCCGCGCCAATGCCACCCACCAGGATGGCTACACCAACCAGCAAAGAATATTGCAGGGCGTCCAGCTGGATATAGTGCTCCAGATAGACCAGCAGATAGGGGAAGAAAATATTTTGCCCCAGGCCAAACAGGGACACCGCGATCATTACAAGGAAAAAATCCCGGTTTTTGCGGATGTTGTCCACTTTGAAGGTGTTGACAATCTGTCCCCAGTAAGTACCTTTTGGTGGTTCATCGGGCTGGACCTCCTTGATCAGCGGGGCGCAGATGATGCCTACCAATAGCACCAATCCCCCCACCATATAAAAGAAAGCCCTGTATCCCAGTGCATCAATCATGATCCCGGCCCCGCCGTAAACGATCAGGATCGAAAGCCACTTCATGATCTCCAAAGCCCCGGTCACCTTTCCCCTGTTCTCCACCGTTGTAACATCCGTCACATAAGCATTGAAAGCGGCATCGTTGGCGCTCGCGCCAAAAAACGTCATCAGGGAATCAAGCAGGATCGCCATGAACACACCGGCCGAGACTGTATCCAGGTTGGCGGATGTCGGAAACAGCGCAGTGAAAACACCCCAGGCGATATACCCCACCACAAGGAAGGGTTTCCGCCGGCCCCAGCGGGTGCGAATCCGGTCACTGAGAGCGCCCATGAAGATCGCGGTCAGGGTGGAGACAGCCGCGGTGATCGCCACCATCCAGCTGATCGGCCGGGGGTCCGGCGTAATCTCATTGTAAAGAAAGGTGTTAAAGAACTGGTTTTCCACAGCCCAGGCAAGCTGGCCGGCAAAGCCGAGAATCAACAGCGCAGCCCAGAGCGGTCGTGAGAGTTTTTTCTTTGGTTCAACAGTGAGTGAGGCAGCTTTATCCATGAAGAGGTCCTTTCGATGAGGCAATCCGTGCGAATGGTTATAGTCTATAAGAAGAATGAGGGGGTGTCAATGGACAATAGAAACAATGTCATTACGCCTGGGAAAACTGCCAGCCGGGCGGAATGCGGGTTTGGATTCCGGAGACCATCCTCTGACCTGGTCAACTGGTTAGGTAAGAACCACCTCTCTGGCTGAGGGCCACACTTCACAAATTTACGGTATAATATACGTCAGATTCACCAGTAAGGAGCTGTGCGTGGCTGGCATCAACCGCTAAACATTCTTATCTTCTAGGAAAGTCAGTCTCAGTTTTGCACCCATAAACCGAGGTCTTTCCCTGGGTTTTTGTGTTTAAGAAGGCAGGTTGATGTGTTTACGGTTCAAAATCTCTCAAAATCCTACGGGCTGAACCCCGTTCTCAAAAATATATCTCTCAGTCTCAACCGCGGTGAACGCGCCGCACTGGTCGGCCCCAACGGCTGCGGCAAATCCACCCTGCTGGACATCATCGCAGGCGACCAGGCTCCGGATTCAGGCCATGTGGCTTTTATGCCCTCCGACCTGCGCATCGGTTATCTCCATCAGGGAATTGAGTTCGCTCCCGGTGAAACGGTCGGCGCGTATCTCAACCGCTTCGCTGCCAACCTCCCGGAAGCCCTGGCCGAGCTGGAAGCAGTCTGCGATCTGCTTGGAAAGCGGCCGGAAGACCCGGCGCTAATCTCCCGTTATGACCATGCTTTGAAAGGCCTTGACGGGGCGCAGGAAATGGAAGGCGCCCGGGTGGATATCCTCTCCGGTTTTCAATTGATGGACCTCCCACAGGAGACTCCGATTGACACCTTGAGCGGCGGACAAAAGGTCCGGCTGGCGCTGGCCGGCGTCCTGCTGGATGCCCCCCAGGTCCTGCTGCTGGATGAGCCGACCAACCATCTAGACCTTGACATGCGGGAATGGCTGCAGGATTGGGTGCTGTCTTATCAGGGCGGCATTCTGCTCGTTTCGCATGACCGCGCTTTTCTGGATGCCGTGACCCATAAAGTGATCGCCTTTCCTCCGGCTGGTGATGGCATCCGCGAATATCCCAGTAACTACACGAACTACCTAAGCGTGCGGGAAAAGGAATTCGAACTCGCCACGCAGGCCTATGTTGACCAGCAAGAGGAAATCAAACGACTGAAGAAGGCCGCCAGAAGCGTGCGCGACCAGGCCAAGCCTCATAAGGGCGGCAAAGCTGATGCCAAAAACGCCGATGGCTTTACCGTGGGTTTTTTCGCCGACCGGTCCCTTGAAAACATCCGGCGGGTAAAACAACTTGAAAAACGAATTGCCTTCCTTGAAGGAGAAGACGCGCTGGAAAAACCCGCCCGCACCTGGGACATGCGGATGCGTTTCACGGAAACACCGGAGAGCGGCCAGATCGTCCTGCAACTGGATCGGCTGAGCATCGGGTACAACAACGAACCTCTCCTGCCCGCAATCAGCCAGACCGTCACTTTGCGACAGCGGATTGCCCTCATCGGTCCCAATGGGATCGGCAAGACCACCCTGTTTAAAACTTTGCTGGGCGAAACACCACCGCTGGATGGGCAGTTCATCTTCGGCAGCGGCGTCAAGCCGGGGTACCTCTCGCAGGAGCAGGAATTCCTCGACCCGGACCTGACGCCCCTGAAAAACATCCAGGCGATCCCGGGACTGGGCAACCACACCGAAGCCCGCACCTTCCTGCACCGTTTCCTGTTCGCGGGTGATGAGGTCTTTCAACCGGTAGCGACGCTTTCCTACGGGCAGCGGTCCCGGCTGATGCTGGCACTGCTCGTCGCCCGGAACTGTAATTTCCTGCTGCTGGATGAGCCGCTTAACCACCTGGACCTCACCTCTCAGGAAGCCTTCGAAGCCGCGCTGAGCAGGTTTGAAGGCACGATCCTTGCCATCGCCCATGACCGATATTTTATTGACCGGTTTGCCCAAATCACCTGGCATTTCTCCGAGGAAGGGTTGAAAACCGAGTTGAGTGGTGAGCTGGTTGCAGAAATGATGAATTCCTGAAGCTTGTGGATAATGTCATATAAACTGTGGATAAGTTAGGATCGAAGTGTGGATAACCCACCGGAATCTGTGTATATCCGCATACTCATCTAAATTAAGGAAGAGCCGGGTACGCCAGCCCGGCTCTTTACAAAAGGAGAGTCAATGGATCTTGCAGAAACGTTTACAGGGATAGTTTATCCGAACCGGGCAGGTCCTGCTTGACGCGCGCCCTGCAATCACCCTATGTTTGCCCTCCACAAGGATTAGAAAAAACCCCAATCTCTTTAAGATTAATTTGGCAACCCTCCGGTCTTTGTGATATGATTTTTTAAGCCATGGCATACCAGGAGAAACAGATGTGTGAACAAAATTATTCAACTGAAGAAAAGATTCGTGGGTTGATTGAACAGTTAAACGCTTATATCGAGCAGTATCACAACGGTTCAGTTGAATTTGTACGGATCGATGGGGATATGGTTTACGTCAGGCTGGGGGGCGCCTGCGAGGACTGCCCTCTCTCAGAAGAGACCCTCCAGGGCTGGGTCGCCGGCACCCTGCGGCAGTTCTTCCCAGACATCCAGGTGGCAGAGATAGACTGACCGATAATTTCCTTATTGCATCTCCCTGAACCGCGCCTTGCCGCGGTTTTTTGTTTCATTTGGATCATTGAGTCCAAAATCTCACTCGGATTCGGATACGGCCCTTCCGCTTCCGGGGCCAAAATAAATCTCTTTTTGAACTGCCCTGTAGAGGGTTTCGCTGCGCAGGTCCGCCAGGGTATAACAGGGCGCATCCAGATGGTCCGCCAGGGATTCGGCCAGTCCCTGATCAAAGGCCTCATGCTCCATGTTGATGACGACCGAACGCACTTCTTCTTTTGAGATTTGTTCAGCAATTCGATGGGCTTCTTTTTGCGGCGAGCCGCTCCCCATTGCCACATTCCCTGCGCCATCCGTCAGCACAATTAACAAGGGCAGAACATCGGGATGCAGCACCTTTTCACGCTTAAGGACTTCGTATGCCATGGTCAGCCCGGCGCTCAGGGGCGTCTTCCCGCCAACGGGAATATCGGCCAGGGCGCGTTGTGCCAGCAATACGGAATTGGTTGGCGGCAGGACCAGAGTGGCTCTGTCCTTCTGGAAGACAATCAGCCCCACCCGATCCCTGCGCTGATAGGCATCGGTCAGCAGGGATAAAATCGCTCCTTTTGTGGCGGACATTCGCTCCGCTACCGCCATCGACCAGGAAGCATCCACCAGGAAAAGGATCAGATTTGAGGCCCTGCGAACACGCACCTTGCGTTGATAATCTTCCCGCCGCACGGCAAAAGCCACATTTTCCCGCAGCTCTTCCCGGGATTTCTGGAACGGTGCAGCAGCTCGAATGGTTGCGTCGAAGGCCAAATCATCTGCCCGTCCGTTGGCCGGCCGGGATTGAATATAGCGGCCGCGTTTGCGGTCGGTCTGGGTTTGCGACCGCCGTCCGCCATGTTTACGCATCATGTCATCAAGGGGGGTATCCAGCCTGCGCGGCTCAAACGTTTCGCCAGGCTTGACCTTTTTCCCGCCCTCCCACCAATGAGCAGTCGCGTCCTGAAAGACATCCTGCCGGGAAGGTTCTAAGGACTCGGGTCCAGGGGGTTCGTCGCTAAGCTCGATGCAGGGGGAGACTGGCTTTTTTTTTCCTCGGATTCCGAATCGGCAGGCTGTTGTTCTTCTTTAGACGGCATCCCTTCCGAAGCAGCGCCTTTGAGCTGCTCGATCTGCTCCTGAAGCTGGGTGATGCCCATCTCCGACTGACGGAACGGACCGGCTTTGACTCTGTGCGGCAAGGCCAGTTCAGCAGCCAGGGCAATATCCCGGGGATTGATCGCCTCTCTGCCTTCAAAAGCGGCATGCGCCCGGGCGGCTTTGAGGATCACCAGGTCAGCCCGGTGACCGTCCACCTGCATCTTTGCGGTGAGATCGGCGATCACCAGCAGATCCCGGCTGGTATAGCGAACCCGGTCCACCAGTTTACGGGCCTGCGCGATCTGCTCAGAAAGCTCCTGTTCTTTTGAAAGCCACTGTTCCCTGAAGGCCTCAGGATCGGATTCGAACGCCAGGTTGCGCTCCATAATCTGCACCCGCTGGCGGGGGTCCAGAATCCCGCGTATCTCGACTGAGAGGGCGAACCGGTCCAGCAGCTGCGGGCGCAGGTCTCCCTCTTCAGGGTTCATAGTCCCAACCAGGATGAAGCGGGCGGGGTGGGCAAATGAAATACCTTCCCGCTCAACGATATTCATCCCCATTGCGGCCGAATCCAGCAGGACATCGACCACATGATCATCCAGCAGGTTCACTTCGTCAATATAGAGCAAACCTCGGTTGGCGGATGCGAGCACACCTGGCTCAAAGTGGCGTTCGCCTTTTTGAATCGCTTTTTCAATATCCAGCGTTCCAACAACGCGGTCTTCGGTGGCAGATATCGGGAGGTTGACAAAAGGAGTCTGCCGGGTTTCAACAGGGACCTCTTCATCTGCACCAAAACGCTCACGGCATTCTGTGCACCAGTTGATCGGTCGGTCAGGATCGCAGCCAAACCCGCAGCCTCCGACCACGTCAACAGGCGGCAGGAGAGCGGCCAGAGCACGGGCAGCGGTTGATTTGGCCGTCCCGCGCTCGCCGCGGATCAGGACCCCACCGATCCGGGTATCAATGGCGTTGAGGACCAGTGCCCGCCGCATCCTCTGCTGACCGACAATGGCTGTGAAGGGATAAATTACTCGCATCATTTTGTTCATTCGGGTTTGCTCCAATGCTCATCAAGTTTACCACGTCCGGCAGGTCTTACCAATGGGCTCTTTTCAGGGCGCATACGCACCCCGAAAAGAATTAAGCTTATCCAGTTGTTATTCGCGTGTTGGGTTCAGATTATGCCTTATATTGTTTCAAAATTGACCTGTTTCGCGCGGAAAGCCAGATCTTAAAAGACTTTTTCTCGTGGGGATAGACAATGGCGAGCTTGAGTCCTTTGGGCTTAAGCTACACTGTATTCACGGAAAAATAAGTCATATCCATAAATCCCTGATAGATATTTCCACCCGCTTCATAACTAGGGTGATTTTTAAGAAATCGTTTCGCAGCTTACTCATAAAGTCCATGATCCCTTTATAGGCCGCCTGAATTTCCCCCCACTGAGCTTCTTGGATCCAATTGATAGAGAATATTCCCTGTTATTATTTGGCATAAAGATATTTCTCATACTTCTATCTAACCTTTAATATGCTGGCGGTAACGTAATGCGGAACTCACTACCTTTTCCTAACTCACTCTTTACATCAATTCTTCCATTGTGCAGAGTGATAATTTGAGCCGCAATTGCTAATCCCAATCCTGTTCCATTATGATTCGTTATTGTTGATGCTCCTCGATAAAACCGTTTAAATATATGCGATTGTTGTTCTTCTGCGATTCCAATACCGTTATCAAGAATTTCAATAATGATTAGATTATCCTTTTTGTGTGCGTAAATTCTTACGAATCCACCTCGATGATTATAATAAATACCATTCTCGATGAGATTTGCCAGTGCTCGATTAAGTAAAACAGGATCACCAATAATTTCTAATTCAAGGTTTCCATCGATTTCCAGCCCCACCTCTTCTTTTTCTGCAATTGGTGCCAGTTCATCAAGAACATCTTCAAATAAAACCCCCAAGATAATCGGACACTGGTCAATCTCTTTCTCTCCCTTTGCCAATAAGAGGAAGTCTTCGACCATTCGTTCAAGACGTTTAAGCGACAATCCCACGATATTGGAAAACTCGATATAATCCTCACATTTCACATCAGAATTTGATTTTAATACCTCAAGGTTCAAACGCACTGAGGTTAATGGCGTGCGAAGTTCGTGAGCAAGGTTGGAGATAAATACACTTTGTTCTTCAAAGTTCATTTGCAAACGGTCGAGCATATGATCAAAAGAATCCGCTAGTGCCTTCAGTTCATCATCTTCTCCCTGGTAATTCAAGCGTCGGTTAAAATTTTGGATACTAATTTCCCGTGCAAGATTACTAACTTGCACTATTGGTTTCAGGGATTCGCTTGCCACAATTCTTGCTGCAATAAAACCAAACCCCGCAATTATGATTAAGCTTATTCCCGAAGATATGCAGACAACCATCAAAGGATCTGCCCTTGTCAATCCCATATCATGCCAAATTGTAGCCCCATCTGGCCCTGGAGTTTCTGCCAAGATTGTAATGAGATTCCCTTTTTCATCTATAGTATCAATAAGATTCTGTGTGTCAGGCGAACCAATTTCACTTGTGATAAAAATTGGAACAATGAGATTTACAAATATGACCAAAAGTAAACCAATTACGAAGACAGTTCCACTAGTCAATCGGATAATGCGTTGCCTAAGACTCATTAATTCGAATTTTTGCCAACTCATTGTTCCCCACTTTTTATTTCGAATCACCATTTTTTTTATTCGGCTCAGGGCTGATAAATCGATACCCAAAACCAATTACTGTATCAATATAAATCGGTGTTTCGCTGTTATCTCCAAGTTTTCTGCGGAGCGATTGAATATGAACCCTTACCGTATTGGTAAATACATTCGTTAACGAACCCCAAACGTGTTCGAGAATGATTTCTTGACTAATTACTTCGTTCGGATGTCGCATTAAATATTCTAATATACCAAATTCTTTTCTGGTCAATTGAACTTTATGATTAGATTTCCATACTACTTTTTCAACAGTATCAAGGGAAACATCCTGGATTTTCAGGATGGGTTCTCTTGTACGCATATCTCGTCGAAGTAAAGCTCTTATTCTTGCCAGGAGTTCTTTAAAATGGAAAGGTTTGACCAGATAATCATCGGCTCCAGTATTTAAACCCGTAATGATATCTTCTTTCTTTCCACGGGCTGTCAAGATGAGGATTAATATGGATGGGCTTTTTGCTCTTGCCAAATCACAAATTTTAAGTCCATCCATATCAGGGAGATTTAAATCAAGTAGTAAAAGATCATAGCTATTAATAGAGAGGGCTGCTAGCGCTGCATCGCCACTTTCTGAAACATCTACGGCATACCCATTTCTTGCAAGCCCTAATAATAAGGCTTTTGCCACATCCTTTTCGTCTTCAACAACCAATATTCTCATAACATCATCTATGGATTATATCTCCACCCTTCAGAAGAAGTTGCATTATCAAGTAATCCCATTGCAGCGCATCCTGAAGTGCTGCAGGCAATTGACAAACCTCCAAAACTTGTATTCTAGTAATGGTAATAATAATTACACCCAGAATAACCACGTGCTGAGGAAACGCGATTATCCCAGCCTGTTGGCATTGACGAAATGCTAAATTGTGTAATGCTGGTGCACCCTGTTTCACCACTAACCACCCATGTGTAAGAACTACCAGAAAAACCCGAGTAATCCCAATCGATACCAATCACTACCTGGCTATTAAGAGAACCAGGTTCTATTCCGGACTTCAACGTCGTTTCAGTTACTGATTCTGGTAATACTGAGGGTTCAAGTCGAACTCTGCCATTGGTTGCCGCAAATATTGAATCTGCAAACGTATTAAAACACTCAGTTTTTATGATTTTGGAAGATTCAATACTTTCTTCTTCGATGGGGGCAATCATGGCATAACAGTGTTGTTGAAAATTTTCCATAACTGTTGTGTTTGCTGTAAGAAAAAGGGCAACCATTAAAATGAGAAAAATTCCCAATAACCGAATTCTATACATAATCTTCAACCCTCCTGTGTTTTCTTCTATCTTACCATTTTCGAGGTTAAATCCTTATAAAGATTTTTTATATCTCTTCTGTCAAGACAAACTACTTTACGTAGATTTTATATCCGTTTTGCTATAATTAATTCAAATCCTAAAGGAGGTACGAATGAAAACAAGTAAAAACCGAAGGTTAATAATGATTTCACTATTTGCACTCCTTCTCGTTGGGTTAATGCTATTGGGAGTACGATTGAGCCCCGCGTTAGCGAATGAATTCTACCCTGATCATTCTGACCTGGTCGAAACGAATGAGCCCCATCTAATCAATGACATGGCGACCCAGATAGCGGAACAACCTGACGCTGAGAGAGAATCTGAGGATCAGGAATCCGCAATAAATGCTTCAACGCTTGATGCGGCAGCCTTGTTAAAGAGCATGGTTCAGGATTTCGAAAACAATACTTTTTCTCAATCAGGATGGTTGCATTACGTCTACTATCTGGAGTCCGATATCCCCAATGGCGTTACTCTGCCTCAAAACTATTATTGCGATGGTTGGTTTCTTATTAATAAAACAGGGAATGTGACCCAACATGTCATCTCATATTACGATAATGCCAGGAATTTGAATCAGCGAGAAATCTATAAAGACAATACATTTATTAATTTAACCACCAACGACAAAATGGAAACAGAAGGGCCTTATAAATTGAAACTGGATTTTAGCGTGACCAGGTACATGTTGGAAATGCAAATGGAAGGCTCAATCTTGAACCATGAAGTTTCTACTGTAGACGAGAAACCCGTGATCAAATTTTCCGTCATAGGGAACTATGATAAACCAACTGTTTTTGGAAACACCTCACAGCCTGTCGAAAGCGTCCGGGTGACAACGCTCTTTGATCAAGCAACGGGAGCAATCTCTGAAATAGCGTATGTGTATTTACTGGTTGATGGGACTGAAGAATTATTCTATAAAGTGCAGACTTCAACCCTGGAGTGGGGTGAGCTACCACAGGAGTTTGTGAAGTTATTGGAGGATGGAGACTGAGAAAGGTAATAAGAAAGGTTTCATTGTTGTCAATTCTGCTGATCACAATTGCAGCTATTACAGTTACTACAGTCTTCGCGTCGTTAGGTTCATGGGGTTATCATGCTTTCGCCATGAATATTTCCGGCACCAGTGATGGCATTTCAGGGAAAATGGTTAACGACCCAGTAGGTGCTTATTGGGCAGCGAATATCCTTACTTATGTAGATAATCCTCCGATTTCATTGAGCCTTGGTTGGAACTGGTTTTCGGGAACTGAAAAATGTGGAGCTACTGCGATTCAAAACGTTCAGGGCGATCCTTACTATGCTTATACTCAGCAAAGAGCAGCTACAATTTTCTTGACAGCACAACCCTGTGGCACAACAAGGTATGGATTATCTAGCGGGAAACATATTGTCACAGCCGGTGGAACAAATTATTATGACACCTGGACGCAAACTGAGGTAATCCCTTAGTCTCAATCAGATACATTTAGAATCAAGACAGATTAAAAGAATTGGGAGCTTTCACTACTAATTCTTCCCCAAAAAAGTAACTAAATCTTAATAAAGATAACAAATACACACTGTGTCAGACACTTCCGTTGACATATCTTTTGTTGGGTATCAACTGAACACCTGACCACGGAAGTGCCTTTTATTCTCTCCACCTATGGTAATCTTAAAAAATCATTATTGCACTTAAGAGTTAAATCTAGGCTTATTATGTTTGATCTATCATATCATGTGCGTAGTTTCTGTCAGGTGTTGCGAAATAAATCCAAGGACACTTGACACCCATCAGGGGGTGTAACATTTCAACCTCA
>CAZXRL010000046.1:11458-16608 GCA_964643275.1 uncultured Candidatus Brevefilum sp. | reverse complement strand
ATAACGGGGATGCTTGCCAGTACTGTTCAGGTGACAAATATTCTAAAATAATTATAAAGAGGTTTAGTGGATAATGCAAGCAGGAGAAAGTGAACCAAAAAAATTCGTATAGAGAAAACCAGGATGAGCATCTGATTGCTCATCCTGTGATCACTTGCAGGAAATGTTAATTTTCCAACCGGGGTTTGCGGCTATTCTCCCCGGATAAAGGCTTCTGTTTTATCCCGTGCGATGTGGTCCTGGTACTGCTCCGGCGGGGTCTTCATGAAATAGGAGGAAGGCGCGAGAAGGGGGCCGGCCATCCCGCGATCCAGCGCGATCTTGCAGCAGCGAACAGCGTCAATGATCACGCCGGCGGAGTTGGGGGAGTCCCATACTTCAATTTTTGCCTCAAGGTTCAACGGGACGTTCCCAAAGGTCGTGCCTTCCATCTTGATATGACAGAATTTTCGATCCGTCAGCCAGGGGACATAGTCGCTGGGGCCAACATGGACATCATCACTGGGCAATTCGTAAGGCAGCATGGAGGTTACCGCGCCGGTTTTGCTGATCTTTTTCGATTGGAGCCTTTCCCGTTCCAGCATGTTCATAAAATCGGTATTGCCGCCGAAATTCAGCTGGTAGGTGTGATCCAGACGGACACCCCGGTCAACGAAAAGGCTGGTGAGGACGCGATGGAGGATGGTTGCGCCGACCTGGCTTTTTATATCGTCACCGATGATGGGGAGTCCTTTTTCTTCGAAACGTTTCGCCCAGTAATCCGAACTGGCGATAAATACCGGGATAGCATTGACAAAACCGCAGCCGGCATCCAGGACCTGTTCCACATACCACTTGGTCGCCATTTCCGACCCGACAGGCAGGAAACTCACAACGACATCGGTCTTGGTGTCTTTGAGAATTTTGATAATATCATCTGTTGGTCCGGGTGATTTCTTCACAATTTGTAGAAGATATTTACCCAGGCCGTCATGCGTCATCCCGCGATGTACGGGCACATCGAGTTTGGGGACATCTGCAAACCGGTACGTATTGTTGGGAAAGGCATAAATCGCTTCGGACAAGTCTTTCCCGACTTTGGTATCCACAACATCAAAAGCGGCTGAGAACTCAATATCGGAGATGTGATATCCGCCGAGACTGACGTGCATCAACCCTGGGACTCTCTCATCGGCCTTGGCATTTTTGTAGAATTCAACACCCTGGATGAGGGCTGAGGCGCAGTTCCCCACGCCAATTATCGCAACTCGAACTTTTCCATTCTTTTTCATATTTGACCTGATGATCCTTTCTGATTAATGATGAATAATTATAGCGTATTGTTCCACCTCGTAAATCAGACCGTTTCAGATCATATCTTCAGGAATGTTATTGCGCCGCGATTTCCATTGATCATCCAATCCGGTTCTGCACTGGTTTGCAGGTCCTGGTGAAGCTCATCCGACAAACCTACGATCAGCTCAGCCTTGAGAGTCCTTAAACTCATAAAACTAATGGGGAAATAACCGGCTGCGCGGCCCACAGGCGTGGTGGGCTCCCAGTGGCGGTCGCCGATCAGCCTGCGGTAATTCACATCACCTTTAAGGATCGTCAGGGTATGAGCGCTGATTTGATCTCTGAGCGCCTCCGGGAATTGGCGATACATCCTGCTTGAAGTGAAAAAAGGGGGGGCTTCAATCTTCAGGCGGCCTGACTGATGGGCATGTTTCATGCGCTGTGCCAGGTTCCGAACTTTTAGGGATTCTGAGCCTGCCAGGCGATCCAAGACCAGGAAGAAATCATTTGGCATGGCATCCGAAACAAAAAACGGCTGGTTTTTCATAACGCAGGTGACGGCGGTTGCCAGCCCGGCTTCGAGCATGAAATCAATGAAAGCCAGGTCAAGATAGATCTCATTCCCAACATTATCGAATATGTAGTAAATCTTACCTGGCATTTCCCGTAACAATTGATAGGCAAATTCAGAATCGTCGCGTATGATCAGATCGGATTGATGGCTTAAATCCTCGGAGAAGGCGTCAAGGTTGCTCAGGTCAGCGCGGTTCCCCCATAAGGCCTTGTAACTGTGATCCTGAAAGTTTTCCAGAACGGGATTACCTGCCATGGTTTCGTAAGCCTGGGTGAACACAGGTAATGCGCCATCTATTTCCTTTTCTTTCATTCGGCGAAATGGGTTCAATCCTATCCAGGGACCGGGTTGAAAATAGTGAACGATCTCCAACACGCGGCGATAAAAATAAGCCTCAGCCAGAAACCAGGGCATTTCTAGCCAGCCTTTGCCTGACCAGGGCTGCAGATCGTGGTCCCAAAGAGTTTTGTCGCTTGTATTTTCTCTGAGGAGCGATATTGGGCCTTGTTTGAGTTCTTCTTTAAAGGCCAGCAGCGCAGATCTGATCTCACGAGTATAAGGAAAATCAGCCAGGATTTGGTCTATGATGAGGGGTTTACGGTTTTCGATAGTGTGCCGGGCAAAAGACCCTTCTTCAGAGGTCATAATATAAGGCGGCAGAGCGAGTGAGGTCATAGTACTCCTGGGTTGTTGAAATCATCCGGGTTTATGATCAGTTGTCTTCTTTGATAACGGCCAGTAACTGTCGGGGAGTCAGATCGGAGGGTAGTTCCGCAAAAAGGCTTCGCGCTTGTTTATGATTTTTAATTATTTTTCCTGCAGTTGTATAAAATAAATTCTTTTCATGGCGATTACGAAATTGATCATTGGCCCAGTTTGAACAATACCCCAACTGCCCGTGCTGTTCAAGGAAGGTGTGTCCGAATAAGAGACAGGCCCCATCCATGAAGCATTGACGCAGAGGTGCCAGCTCATGGGCGTTATAATCGTCGACCCATTTCTGCCCTGACCTGTTCATTTCGGTCCCAACGAAGATCGGGAGATCAAGCGCTTTGGCATCGTTTATTCTTCGAAATTGATCAAGACTTTCACGCCTTTGCGGGCCGAAGCTGTCTCGAAGGCTTCCTGATAATCTGCCAGTGGAAATTCATGGGTAATGAGGGATTTGAGGTTGACCAGCCCCTGAGACACAAGCCGGATGGCAGTGGGATAGGTGTGTTTCATCCTGCGCGCCAGTTTGAGCGTGAGACCTCTGCGCCGGGCTGCGGATGCTGTGAAGTGGGTAGAATCTTCTGACGGGATTCCGACCAGTACAACCGTTGCACCTCGTTTGGTGCTTTGGACTGCCGTCTCCATAGCGGAGCCATCATCCCCAGCGGCTTCAAAGACAAGGTCCAGCCCCCGGCCGCCTGTCATGGAGAGGATCTCGGTTGATTCATTACCGTCTGCCAGCAATACATCGGTCGCGCCGTATTCCTGTGCATATTCCAACCGGTTACTCAATTTATCTGTTGCGAAGATCCGGCTGGCACCCGCTAATTTCGCCATCTGGACGGTCAGCAGCCCAATGGGGCCCGAACCAAAGACGCCGACATCCATGCCGGGAAAAATCTTACCAAGGTGCGCAGCATGGATGGCCACGCCAAGCGGCTCCAGAAGTGCGCCTTCCTGAGGTGAGAATCCATCTGGAAGGGGGAAGACCAGCGATTCCGGCCAGGTCAGGATCTCCTGCAAGCCGCCGTTTATGTCTTCAGCGCCGGCAAACTTGAGCTCAACGCAAAAATTGGGGTTTCCCTCCAGACAATATTCACATCTGCCGCAGGCGATCGCAGGATCAACAGCCACAAGTTGTCCTTTTTTGGGGCCCTCGTCAATCCAGGCTGAAAATTCATGGCCTAAGATCAGGGGGTTGTCCAGTTGCAAACTGCCAGTTCCACCTTCTTCGTAATAATGAACGTCTGAACCGCAGATACCAACGCTGGCGGTGCGGAGCCGAACAGCACCGAGAGTTGGTTCAGGTTCTGGCAGTTCTTCCAATCTCATGTCGTGGACGTCGTAAAAACGGAGTGCTTTCATTTCATTTCCTATACAATCAAAGTTATCAGGTTGGTCAAATTATAGTGCAATTATATTTGGAATATTGTATGGGAGGGAATATGACGAATCACCTTGACTGTTAATTCTGGGAAAGATAGAATGTATGTCACAGATTAATCGAGGCTAAATGAATTTATTAGAAGTGCCTAAAGGTAAAGTATTCCGTGTAGTTAATTACCGGGGGGGGAGAGCTGTTGGTTATAAATTAAGACAGCTTGGTTTATGTCCGGGACATCAGGTTAAGGTTCTCAGATATGCGCCATTGGGGGGCCCAGTGATGGTTGATGTTGAAGGCCGCTCAGTGGCAATAGGCCGGGGGATTGCTTCAAGGGTTGAGGTTGAGGTCATTTAATGCAAATTGCACTGATTGGCCAGCCGAATTGTGGAAAAAGTACACTATTCAATCAGGTTGCCGGGTATAAAGCTGAAACAGGAAATTTCTCAGGAACAACAGTCACTTTTACTGAAAGTAAAGTCCGGGTTCTGGGTAATGTCGTCAGTGTTGTTGACCTTCCCGGGACATATTCTCTGGCCGGCACCAATCCCGCAGAGCGGGAAGTTATCAAATACCTGACATCAAACACCGTTGACGTTGTCATTAACGTTATAGATGCATCCCACCTCAGCCATGGGCTTGCGATGACGGTTGAATTGCTGGAATTAAATGTTCCGATGGTGATCGCGTTGAATATGATGGACGAAGCAGACCGCATCGGAATCCGGGTGGATGTTGAGACTCTCGAAAAGTCTCTTGGGGTACCGGTTGTCCCCATGATTGCTTCGAAGGGGCGTGGCATCCAACCGCTTTTTGTCAAAGCCTATCAAATCGGGCAGCAGGGGGTCCTCCCGATTCAACCCAAATACAGTAATGACCTCGAAAGAAACCTGGCTTTGTTGGAAGTGACCCTCGCCAATGTTGATAGCTATCTCAATCCAAGAGCGCTGGCATTGAAACTGCTTGAGGGTGATCATGATATCACCGAGAGTGTAATTGAGCAGGTCCCGGGAGTTGAATCTGATCTGAAGACAATTGGGCAATCGATGAAACATGATCGCGGCCAGTCGCTGGAATGGATTATCAATGGTGAGCGAAGCGGCCTGGCGGATAATCTGGCGAAAAAAGTGATAAAACAAGGAAAACGGCAGATCACCTTCCGGGACCGGCTGGATGATATCCTGCTTCATCCGGTCATCGGTTATGTGG
>CAZXRL010000046.1:7525-11358 GCA_964643275.1 uncultured Candidatus Brevefilum sp. | reverse complement strand
ACCTTCCGGGACCGGCTGGATGATATCCTGCTTCATCCGGTCATCGGTTATGTGGGCTTGATTATAATCCTCTATCTTTTCTTCCAGGTTGTGTATACCATTGGCGGATGGTTGGAAGCCCCTTTGATGGATTTTTTTGCGCAATTGGAGGTCTGGCTTCTCTCACGCTTAGGCAATTCAGATCACCTGTTTTCGGAAATTCTGGTCGCGCTCATTCAGGGCGTCTCAGGCGGTGTCGCTATCGTCCTGCCTTACCTGGTACCGTTCCTGATCGGGCTGGGGATCATGGAAGATGTGGGGTATCTGCCCCGAGTCGCGTTCCTGATGGATGCGCTGATGCATAAGATCGGATTACACGGCAAGTCGATTGTGCCCTTTATTCTGGGGTTTGGATGCAATGTGCCGGCCATCATGTCCACCCGGATCCTTGAGGATAAACGTGAGCGGTTCATTTCCGCAGCCTTGTCCACGATGGTGCCCTGCGCTGCACGGCTGGCAGTTGTTTTCGGTCTGGTCGCTTTTTATCTGGGGCCGGAACTGGCACTCGCCATCTATATCTTTAATCTATTTGTCATCGCAGTGACCGCAAAAATTCTTTCACGACTGGTGCCGGATGAATCGCCGGGGCTGATCCTTGAAATGCCGGTGTATCGGATCCCAACTTTCAGGACGGTTGCGAATAAAGCCTGGTGGCGCATCCGGGAATTTATTGTTGAAGCCTGGCCTCTGTTGATCGTCGGAAGCATCGTCCTTTCAGTTCTTAACTATTTCAATCTGTCCATTTATCTAAACACCCTTGCGAGGCCGATTTCTTGGATCCTGGGTCTCCCGGGTGAAGTAGGGGTGCCGCTGATCTTTGGGATTCTGCGGAAAGAACTGTCCCTGGTGATGCTCGGACAGGCTTTGGGTTCGATGAATTTTGCCATGGTCATGACGCCGGTGGAGATGATCACCTACGCGGTTTTTGTTGTCTTCTATGTCCCTTGTCTGGCGACCATGGTTGTGATCCGGAAGGAGCTGGGGTGGAAAATGATGTGGCAAATTGCTGGTATGACAACTCTAATCGCCACGCTCGCGGGATTGATCGCCCGGGGAATTTCCGCGATATTTTATTGACATATTTCAATGACTGGATTTGACCACTTTAACGTGATTGGACCGATTTATGATTGGATATTTGGGCGGGGCAAAGTCGATCATTTGGTGGCACTGACAGATATTTCGGGTCAAACACGCTTGCTGGATATCGGAGGGGGGACTGGAAGGGTCTCTGAACATTTCCAGGGTCAGGTGAAGAACATTCAGGTTGTCGATTCTGCCCGAAATATGTTGAAGGAAGCTCGGGATAGGGATCTTGCGTGTGTCCTGGCATTGTCCGAGTGTCTCCCTTATCGCGGCAGGTCTTATGACAGGATCATAATGGTGGATGCCCTGCACCATGTTGCTGATCAGATGCAAACGCTGAGGGAAATTACCCGCTTACTCGCACCCGGGGGAATTGCCATCATAGAAGAGCCGGATATCCATAATTTCCTTGTGAAAATAATTGCTCTTGGTGAGAAGATTATGCTGATGCGGAGTCATTTTCTCAAACCTGAGAGGATTGCTGAAATGGTTTTGGAAATTGGCGGATCCGATGTCGTTATTAATAATAAGAAAGGGATTGCCTGGGTTATAATTACCAGGCATATCGAATAGTGAGAGAGGAGTAGTTGATGACAGATGTGAATGTTCGTGAAATTATGCAGGATATCCCCAATCATTTTAATGCTGAAAAAGCCAAAGGAGTCTCAGCCACAGTCCAGTGTCTGTTTTCCGGCGATCAAGCATCAGAATGGGTCATTCGGATCAAGGATCAGACGTGTGAGGTTGAAGAAGGGAAGGCCAATGATGCTGATCTGACCATCAAAGCCGATGGTCAGGATGGCGTTAATATCCTCACAGGCAAGCTTGATGCCATGCGCGCTTACATGCTGGGGAAAGTGAAGGTCTTCGGTGATCTTTCAGTGGGGATGAAGTTGACCAGCTTTTTTAATATGTGAGAACAGCGCGGGTCACTACAAAATAATCGTTAATCATGAAAAGAGGTGCTGGCTCAATCTGCACCTCTTTTTTCTTAAAACAAACCCCAATCGTCTGCCAGTCCCTCTTCCATCATTGTCGGGTCCCAGGTCTCCCGTCCATAATTGATCTTGGTTGTGATCCCCAGGATGCTTTCCGCTTTCTTTCGAGTCGCTTCCATGATGGATGGCCCATAGGGGCAATAGGGGGTTGTGAGAATCATGGTGACCAGGGCATGGTCATCTTTTAATGTCACGTTCCGGATCAGTCCGAGCTGAATGATGCTAAGTCCCAGTTCAGGATCAATGATCTCCGTAAAACCTTCTTCGAGTGCTGGCACTTTCTCAGGATCGGTATTTTCGATATCCCAGACAGGGATATTGGCAGGGATTTCTTCTGTCATAAAAAACCTCTTAGTGATCAAAGGGGATGATATACGTACACCGATCCGAACTTTCCAAAATACAAGATTCCATTGTCATGGGCCTGGATAAAAATTCGGATATGAGCGACTGGTCCAGTGCACAAATCTCCGGGTGTTCCAAACCAATTCTGTGATACGGGCAGGTGAAGGAGGTGAGTCGATAGGCAGTCTGTTCTTTATTGAGTTCAATGATGTAGCCTTCTTCCTTGAGGGCCTTCTGGAGATGTTTGAGTTGGCTCTCAAGGGATTTCTCAGCAGATTTTCCCTGCGTTTTCTCCTTCAGTGATTTTGCAAGATCACGCCCCATATTTTTAAAAAGTGTTTTCAGTTCTTTCTCCCCAAATTGTCCCTTGAGTGTGGTCAGCAGACGTTTGGTGAGTGTCATATATCTGGCTGGAAATGATTCTATCCCTCGATCTGTCAGGGTATAAATCAGCCTTGGACGACCGACGCCATGTCTTTCTTCAGCAGATGTGACCATATCCTCCGCTTCGAGGGCAGTGAGGTGATGCCTGATGGATATCCCGTTTATCCCCACCTCTTCTGCAAGATCATTGATCGTTGAACCTGGGAAGGTGAGCAGCGTATAGAGTATTTTTTCACGTGTACTATTCATCATGACCTTAATTTATAGAGACTGAAATTATCCAATTCCCGAATGAATTCTAGCACGCTGAAAATGGATTTGTCAATATATTAGATATTTATCCTAAATATCCTTTGATCTGAGGGATTGATAGCTGATTAAATGACAAGATTCCCGGAAAGGGAATCTTGTCCTGTTAACGTTTGGATTATTTTTGGAAGGCCTGAGCAAAACTCATTATTGTTGAAGCAACGAGGGACCCCGACTGGGAACGGTGTGCAGATTCGCCCAGCGGGCTGGCTGCAATCAGCGCATTGATGATGGCTTCCGTGTTACTGCCGCCACCCTGCTTGGATTGAACAAATGCAAGCCCTGCGCGCAGCAAGTCGTCCAGTTCAACCTTTTGGCTTTCGCTTTCCTTTTCGTCGCCGCCGGTCAAACCTGATAATAATGAGCCAAGCAGACCGCCATTGGCCTGTTTTCCCTCATGTTCTTCCACGTTCAAGTCATCTGGTAATTCGGGAATCTCGAGTTCCATGCCAATCCGGACACGCTTTTCACTCCCCTGGAGTGCCTCGGAATTGTGCTCAAGTAAGTACATCCAGTAAGGCTTGGTGGCAAGTCCACAGAATTTGAGAGAGATATGGCTGAGTGTTGGGGTGTCTTCTGTGACAGTGTAGGTGGTGATGAGTTTGGGCCTGGCTACTTCCCGCCTGGCAATGATTTCCTTTTTTCGTTCCTCAAGGAGTTTTTCTCGTTCTT
>CAZXRL010000046.1:0-7425 GCA_964643275.1 uncultured Candidatus Brevefilum sp. | reverse complement strand
TCCCGCCTGGCAATGATTTCCTTTTTTCGTTCCTCAAGGAGTTTTTCTCGTTCTTCGTCCGTATATTTTTTCAATTTATCCTCAAAATTATTAATTTTTTCTTCTGCCGAGTTCCGCTTCTAATTCCTCAATAGTGGCTTTTTCGTCTCGGTATGAAAATGCATCAACTGCCTTACCAAATAGACCCTTTTTGTCCATATTATCTGACATAATAAATTGTACCCTTTCTCTGTGAGGTGGCAAAAATCTGTACTTAAATTATTACAGATGCAGATTTTGAATTCAATGAATGGAAGTGTTGTCAATCGCGAATAAAGTGTTGAATTTCATTACAGGAGTAAGCAAAATTTGGTTATAAGTCATCTATTTGAAAGGAGTAAAAAATGCGTCTCAATGCACCTACAAAAGTTGTCTGGTATATCTCATTAATTCTTGGCGTCCTTGGCATTCTATTTTCCTTCATCACAGTTCCATTCTTCTCCGCGTATGCCTTTTGGATCGTCGTCGTAGCCTGGCTGTTGCTTATTCTTGCAACTGTGCTTAAAGGACTTTAGGACGAATATCAAGGCTCTTGATCTGAGTTGTGATCCTCTGATCTCTGATCAAGAAAATAACTAAAGTTTTACATTGACAACACATCTCGTCGTCATATTGGTGAGGTGTGTTGTTGTTTTTTCGACCAGACAGAGTGTGAGTGTTATTAATTTATTAGATAATTATGCTAAATATTGACACTGAAAATTGAGCGTGCTATAATTCGGTTGTTGTAAAATAATCAGATAATGTAGATAAAATTAGGCTCATAATAGGGCCACCATTCAGGAGTAAGCATGGCAGAACTGACCATCAAGAATTTGCACGTGTCCATAGAAGGCACGCCTATCATTAAAGGGTTAGACCTGAAAACCAATCAGGGTGAAGTCCACGCCATTATGGGACCGAACGGAACCGGGAAATCCACCCTGGCTTACGCTGTGATGGGGCATCCCAGTTACGAGGTTACAGAAGGGGAGATCCTGGTCAATGGCAATAGTGTGATGGACATGGCGCCTGATGAACGTGCAAGAGCCGGTTTATTTCTGGCTTTTCAATACCCTGTTTCCATCCCTGGTGTCACTGTTGCGAATTTCCTGCGAACCGCGGTCAATGCCCACAGGCGCAATTCTAAGCCTCCCCAGGAAGATATTTCCATACTGGATTTTCGAAAATTACTCAAATCCAAAATGGATTTACTAAAAATGGACTACTCCTTTGGGGGACGGTACTTGAACGAAGGCTTTTCAGGTGGTGAGAAGAAGCGGACCGAAGTGTTGCAACTGGCGGTTCTTGAGCCGGCTTTTGCGATCCTTGATGAAACTGATTCCGGACTTGATATTGATGCAATCCGGATTGTCTCAGAAGGCGTGAATGCTCTCAAGGGGCCAAAAATGGGTGTGATTGTGATCACACATTATCAAAGAATTCTCAATTACATCCAGCCTGATTTTGTCCATGTGATGTTTGATGGTCGAATAGTAGAATCAGGCAGCAGTGATCTCGCCTTGCAACTTGATGAACAGGGCTACGATTGGGTCCGTGAAAAATATGGTCAGCCTGAAGCTGCATAATCCAGAGAAACTGGAGGTCTTCCATGGTTAAGAACCCGGAGACTGATTTCATAAATGAACTGAATGATTATCAATTCGGATTCAGCGATCCGGAAAGTTTTGTGTTTAAGAGCCGGAAAGGCCTCGATGAGGATGTTGTCCGGCAGATTTCAGCGAAGAAAGATGAACCAGATTGGATGCTGGCATTCCGCCTGAAAGCGCTCAAGCATTTCCAGGAACGTCCAATGCCGACCTGGGGCCCTGATTTGAGTGATCTTGATCTGGATGAGATTTACTTTTATGTGAAACCTACGGACGGTGAGGGACGCACGTGGGATGACGTGCCTGAGACCATCAAAAATACTTTCGAAAAATTAGGCATCCCGGAAGCGGAGCAAAAATATCTGGCAGGGGTCGGCGCACAATATGATTCGGAGATGATCTACCATAACGTCCAGGAACAACTAGAACGCAAGGGCGTCATCTTTATGTCCATTGAGGATGGTCTCAGGAACCACCCTGACCTGTTCCGGGAATATTTCTCAACGGTAATCCCTATTCAGGATAATAAGTTTGCCGCGCTGAACAGCGCAGTCTGGTCAGGCGGGTCCTTTGTGTATATCCCCAAAGGTGTGAAGGTTGACCTGCCCCTTCAGGCTTATTTCCGATTGAATATGGCCAATATCGGCCAGTTTGAGCGATCTCTGATTATCGCGGATGAGGGCGCCCAGGTGCATTATGTGGAGGGTTGTACTGCGCCTATGTATTCAACCAACTCGTTCCATTCCGGTGTGATCGAGATCGTGGTGAAGAAGGATGCCCGGGTGCGCTATACAACGATCCAGAACTGGTCAAATAATGTCTATAACCTGGTTACCCAGCGCGCAAAAGTCTATAAAAATGGCACAATGGAGTGGGTGGACGCAAATCTTGGTTCAAAAATCACGATGAAGTACCCTTCATGTTATTTACTGGAACCCGGGGCGCATGGCGAGATCCTCTCCGTCGCCTTTGCAGGTCCGGGGCAGCATCAGGATGCCGGTGGAAAAGCGATCCATTTTGCGCCCAATACTTCCAGCAAGATAACATCGAAATCCATCAGCCGCGGCAATGGGCGTTGCTCCTATCGCGGCCTTCTCAAAATCCACCCCGAAGCGGAGGGCTCCAGATCCAATGTGGTATGTGACGCCCTGTTATTAGATCGGGATTCGCGCTCGGACACTTATCCCTATATTGAGGTCGATGCGCAGGATGTCACCCTGGGGCATGAAGCGACAGTTTCGAAAGTTGGGGAAGAACAACTCTTTTATTTGATGAGTCGCGGTCTGAGCGAGGAGGAAGCAACCACAATGGTCGTCTCTGGTTTTATTGAACCTCTGGTCAAAGAGCTTCCCATGGAATATGCTGTGGAAATGAATCGGCTGATCCAACTCCAAATGATCGGTTCGGTAGGATAAACAATTTAAAGAGGAACATGATCTGATGTCGAATGCGCCGAAAATCATCACAAAAAGAAAAGAAAGCCGGACACCATCCTCTCTGAAACCCTTCAATTTTTCAAGAGAGATGGTGGCTGCGCCTGACGATCAACGTCTGAGGCAGTATCACCAAACAGCCTGGGAAACCTACGAGCAGTTACCCTTTCCGACCTTATTGGATGAAGCCTGGCGGCGGACAGATATTCACGGTTTACAAACCGAAGCTGTTTGCTTTAATTTGTCCGACGAAGAGCTGCCTGACCCACCCGCCGGCTTGCTTGATCCCATTATCTCAGGTCAGGCGCGGGCAGGCCAGATCGTGTCGGGAATTGCCGAATATGACCGGGCGCTAGACCCGGCGCTTGAACAAGAAGGCGTCATATTCACGGATTTTCATTCAGCGGAGCTGGAACATCCCGACCTGATGAATGAAATCCTGGGGCAGATCGTGTCTCCTTCAGAAGATATATTTACTGCCCTCGCTTCCGCTCTGGCATCGGATGGGGTGGTCCTGTATGTACCAAAAAACGTGGTCGTTGACCAGCCTTTGCACAGTCTGTATTGGGGCGGCGGGCATCATCTGGCTTTTCTCAATCACATTATAATCTGGCTTGAGGAAGGCGCTGAGGTAACCTTCATCCATGAATTTGCATCCCCATCCGGAGATCCTGACTCGCAGATTTTCCATAACGGGATTGTGGAAATCCATGTCGGAAGGAATGCAAAGTTGAATTTCGTGGAACTGCAGTCATGGGGTAATAATGTCTGGTCGTTCACCAGAGAACGCGCCCGGGTTATGCGCGATGGCGTCCTGGAATGGATCTTTGGTGCAATGGGAACCCACCTGACCAAAAACTTCTCCGATATTGATCTCATTGAAGAGGGAGCCTTTGGACGGATGTCAGGCTTTTACTTCACCAGCGGCGATCAACATCTGGACCATGACACCCAGCAGAATCATATGTCACCAAACACAACCAGTGATCTTTTGTACAAAGGCGCTTTGATGGATGAGAGCCGCTCGGTCTGGCAGGGTATGATCTATGTTGCGCCTGGAGCGATTGGGACGGATGGGTATCAGGCGAACCGCAACCTGATCCTCAGCAAGGGTGCGCGGGCTGATTCGATCCCCGGTCTTGAGATCCTGGCGGATGATGTTCGCTGCACCCATGGGGCAACTGTAGGTAAACTTGATGAAGATCTCCTCTTTTACCTTGAAAGCCGCGGGATTCCACGGAAGGATGCTGAGGAATTGATTGTGATGGGCTTCTTTGCACCGATTATGGAACGGATACCGTTTGAGGGGGTGCAGGCCCGGTTTGTGGAAGCGATTCAGGAAAAAATGAGCCGGCGTGAGGGTTGAAGCCTTTTCATATACGCTGTTAATAGAAAATTTCTTCCATATCTGCTAAAATAGAAAAAGCTGGTTTTTACAACCTTGATATGGCTTTATTTAATATTTCAGGAGGATTAATGGCACGATCACCATTTATGAGACCACCCGATGAGGACAGCACCTACCAGGTTGGTGATTCTGTTGAGGTTTTTTGTGACCATGAAAAAGACAGCGAACGGATCCGGGATTGGGTGCGAGGAATCGTTGTCCAGGTGGATGAAAAAATGGTTGCGGTTCAATTCCGAACGAATGTTTATCTGACGGATGGCTGGATGGTCCCAGACCATATTCTCTGGTTTCCGTTTGATTCACACCTTTTGCGGCCTGCGAAAAAGGATTCCACCCGTCCAACGGGTTATCAAACAAATTAGGATGATATTCTGAATTTCTATACCAATGACGGTCTCAGTGGAATGGACCGTCATTTTCTGTGATTGGAGGTAGGGTGTCTGAAATGACTTATTACCCATTATGCGCATTGGAAGAACTCCCAAACGGAGAACGTTTATTCATTGAGATTGGCGATCAGCCGGTGGTCGTTTTCAACATCGCCGGGGATTTTTATGCGATTGCCGATGTCTGCACCCACGATGACGGTCCGCTTGGCGAGGGTGAGGTGGAAAACCATGCGGTGATCTGCCCGAGGCATGGGGCGCGATTTGACGTCCGCACGGGAGAGGTGCTGACCTTGCCAGCGGTAAAGGGTGTCCAAGCATACCCAGTGCGGGTGGCGGATGGGGTGATCGAGATCGGGGTTGAAGACTGAGGGTATTTTGGTTTACCCAGGAAGTGTAAAAAAACGGTTGCCACGTGGCAGCCGTTGTGATAACTAAATATCCTGATCCCCAAACTGTCCAACAATTCTCAAAATATCAAAGCCTTCGGCAAAGGGCCGCTCTGCCAATGCGCCATGCCGGATGGCGGTGGCATAGAGGATGTTTTCATCGAAATAATATTTATCAGCGTAGGTTTCATACGCCTTGATCGCTTTTAGTTTGGTCTGCACGGCTTCCTCAGAGACCTCAACGAGGAAGTGGGGGAAGAAACCATAACTGGAGCGGAGGACGTCAAACCCCAGCAGGGTTGTCCCGCGGAATGCTCTTAACGCTTCTTCTGTAATTGTTTTATGATCCTGATGGATGTCCTGGGCAGTGTGGACGAAAACGACTTCGGGGTGATATTTCTTTTTCAGATCGATCATGACTTCCAGAATTTCCTGGCGGGCTGATTGAAATCGCCGGGTCGAAAATTGGTGGAGGATATCGTTCTCAGGCTTGACGCCCAGTATCGCCATGCTTTTACGGTGTTCCTTGATGACATTCACGAGAAGGGGGTTCTCCTGATTGTCCGAAAGTGTGACGCAAATGACAGTACACTGGTCGGCGATGTCTGCGATCAGGGCGCCGCAACCCAGTTCGATATCATCGGGATGCGCGCCAATAAAGCACACTGTTTCGCCGTAAAAGGTCATATTGTGGTTCATATCTCAACCCCTATTTCTTCGCGAGGATTCCACCAACTACCTTTGTCATCACCAGTTCACCGTCCCGCTCAAACCGTTTTTGGGCGACATCAGCGATCTTTGCCATGATAGCCTCAAAGTCCTCTTTGGTTTGGAAGAAGCTGTTCCATAGTTTCCGGTCTTCTGAGAGTGATGCCCGAGTGTAGGCGAGGAAGGGATCAACGGATGGAAATGTCAGTGGGTTCTCAAAGATTTTGACGTCAACTTCAGTGAACAGCCCTTGGATCGTATTGAGGATTTCTGATGCATACCGGGAGCTTCCGGGCATAGGTGGAATGTCCTTACCCGTTGCCTCCTGAATGACCTCGTAAAACATCTGTTTATTTTCCGGCATCGGTCCGGTGGTGAAGAGATAGCCGCCGGATTTCAGGACGCGGTGCATTTCACGGATTGTGTAGGGGATGTCGGTGGCATAATATATGGCAAAGGAACATGAGACCAGGTCGAAAGTGAGGTCTGAGAAGGGGAATTCTTCGTCAAAGTTTAATGTTTGGAATGTGACCCGGTTTCCCAGTTTCCGGTTTTCTTCAACCGCCCGGGCAAGCAACTCCTCTGAAACATCGCCGCCTGTGATCTCTGCCTTGCCGCTGAGATGTGCGAGGTATGAAAAACACTGTTTCCCGGCGCCGCACCCAACATCCAGAATGGTCATCCCTTGTTCAAGGGGCAAAACCTCGAGCATCCATTTGTCGATATCGCGAGCGCCGTATGAATCATGGATATTGATCCGGGTGAGCAAATCGTCAGTAGTTTCTCTGTAATCAATTTTCATCCTAAATCCTTTTCATGAATTATTATTATGCGCATAAGTATAGCTGGAACCCTGATGGGTGGTCAAGGACAGATCTCACCATTTCTCAGCAAATTCTGGGGAGGATTTCTCCGGCAAGCATATCCAGGATCCGGGTGGTGCCGAAGGGGGTTTCCAGTAAGACCTGTTCCGGATTGGATGATTCTACGGAGCCAATGCGTGTAGCCATTTTCCCGTACGGAGACTGCCTCAGGATGTTCAACGCATTATCAACCTGATATTCCGGCAGAATCACGATAACCTTGCCTTCGTTGGCGAGGTAGAGGGGGTCAAACCCCAGCATCTCGCAAGCCATTCTGACATCCGGTTTGATGGGGATGGTTTCTTCCCTTAGACGAGCGCAGATCTGGCTCTGGCAGGCGATCTCTTTCAAGGTGGTTGCCAAACCGCCGCGGGTCGGGTCCCGCAGGACATGTACATCCGGGATGGCGTCAAGCAGCTTGCCGATCATGTGATTGAGCGGTGCGAGGTCAGATTGGATTCCGGATTCGAAGCCAAGATCACCCCGCGCTTGCAGGACAGCGATCCCATGATCACCGAGGGTGCCGGAGATCAGCACGGCATCGCCCGGCTGAGCCATCTGTCCGCCGAGGTTCCGTCCTTCGGGGATGAGGCCGAAGCCCGCGGTATTG
>CAZXRL010000045.1:2720-17440 GCA_964643275.1 uncultured Candidatus Brevefilum sp. | reverse complement strand
CCGCTTCGCTTCAGCACTTCGTGCCACCTTCTCCTCAAGGAGAAGGCAAAAAAATTGAGTGTGTGAAGAGAAGTGTTGACCCTATGTCTATGATAAATAATCAGTTCTGGATAAGTTAATTCTGTGAGGAAATGATGTGACAGAATAATCGCTGAGAACCGCATGGTTTCTTATCAAGGGTTCTTGTTTAGCTGCGAAGCAGACTGATGAGGTGAAGAAAAGAGTGAAATAAATGACTTTGCGATTACCCTCTCATGAATGCAGTTTGACACGCAGTTAACTCCATGTTAATATAAAGATGGAAAAGCTTCTATGGAAGCAGTTTCAGAAATTATCAGTATTATCAAAGAACAGGTTATGCCACCCAGACTCAACCGCCCCGCAACAATTTATGATGTCGCCCGGACTGCCGGCGTCAGCATTTCCACGGTGTCAAGGGTGATCAATAACAGCCCCAATGTCAGCGAAGTGACCCGTGACCGGGTCCAGGACGCTATTGATACGCTTGAATTTGTCCCCAAAGCTGAGGCCCGCGCCCGCGCCATGAAGGATTTTGCCCGGATTGGCGTGCTGACGCCGTTCTTCACCGCCCCTGCCTTCGTCCAGCGCCTGCGCGGTGTGGCGGAAAGCCTTCTCTCAACCCGCTATGAGCTTACAATTTTCACCGTGGAATCCATCGATCACCTGAACCACTATCTTGCCACCCTCCCTGTGACCGGGCATCTCGAAGGGTTGATCCTGCTTTCACTGAGAGTGAATGATGAATCAGCTGAAAAATTAAAAGAGAACAATCTTGAAACTGTCCTGATAGAGTACCCCCGTCACGATTTGAATACTGTGGAAATCGATAATATCTCAGGCGGCGAGATGGCCGCTGAATACCTCATCAGGAAGGGTCATCAGAGATTGGGCTTTATCGGTGACACCTCTGACCTTGGCCCTTATGCCATCGACCCGATCCGTCTACGGCTAACAGGATTCCAGGCCGGTATGGACAAAGCAGGCTTTTCCCTTACAAATGACCTTATCTGTACATCAAAGTATGAAGTGAAGGACGCGGAAGAAAAAATCGAACCAATGCTGCACCTGTCCCAACCCCCAACAGCCATCTTCTGCGCGACCGACCTGCAGGCAGTGGGCGTCATGAACAAAGCCCGGCAGCTTGGTTTCCATATACCGGAAGACCTGGCTGTCCTGGGGTTTGATGACCTTGATGTGGCGGATTACGTCGGTCTGAGCACCATCCGCCAACCGCTGGATGAATCCGGCAGGCTGGCCGTTGAAATTCTCCTATCCCGACTCAAGGATCCGGAACGCCCCTTACGTCATGTTCGCCTGCCGCTGACCGTTGTGGAACGGCAGACCACGTGAGTAATGAAAAAAATCCGCAGATTCTTCAACCAAGTTCTGTTTCCAGATAATCAAGGGCAGTGATAACCATGACCGATGTCGTAACTCTGGGTGAATTGCTGATCGATTTTGTCCCCACTGTTTCGGGCGTAACCCTGATAGAGGCCCCCGCTTTTAAAAAAGCGCCTGGCGGCGCGCCAGCCAATGTCGCTGCAGGGCTTGCCAAACTCGGCGTCTCCTGTGCCTTTCTAGGGAAGGTCGGCGAGGACGCCTTCGGGCATTTCCTGAAGGAGACCCTGGATAATGCAGGGGTAAATACGGACGGACTGGTCTTTTCAACCGAGGCGAGGACGGCCCTGGCGTTTGTCTCACTCAAGGCAGACGGCGAGCGCGAGTTCATGTTCTACCGCCACCCCAGCGCGGATATGCTCTACACGCCCGATGAAGTCGCTCTGGATTTGATCAGGAAAGCCAGGATTTTCCATTTCGGTTCCATCAGTCTGATTGACGATCCCTGCCGGTCAGCGACTCTGGCGGCAATCCAGGCCGCTCGGGAACAAGGTGTCCTGGTATCCTATGACCCCAACCTGCGGCTTGCCCTCTGGCAGGATGCAGAGAAAGCGAAAACAGGCATACTCAGCGTATGGCAGCAAGCCGATCTGATCAAAGTCAGCGAAGAAGAACTGGCTTTCCTGACCGGACAAGATGATGTTGACCGGGCTGTCAATCAGCTCTGGCATAACCGGCTGCAATTGATGATCGTGACCTTAGGGAAACACGGGTGCCGCTACTATACCCCTGATTTTCAGGGAGACCTCAAAGGCTATGCTGTCAAGGCGATTGATGCGACCGGCGCCGGTGATGGCTTTGTCGCCGGATTGCTTTACGGGCTGCTGGAGCGCCCGGGAGCCCTGCAGGAGGATACGGTTTTGAGAGAGATCTGCAAATTCGCAAATGCCGTCGGCGCTCTCACCACGACAAAACGAGGGGCGATCCCCGCGCTGCCCACCCTGTCAGAGGTTAAAGCATTTTTAGCAGAAAATGCCACCCCTTAGCACCCATAGATTTTTGATGATGCGAATTAACCATGCCTGAACACCCCTTGGAACTTGATCCAGCCCGAGAAGCAGATCAAACGCTGGCACGGATCCAACCGCGTCTGGATAAAGATTTTGCCGGGTTAGCCAGCCAGCATCCGGAACATTGGGTTGATTTCCAAACACGTCTGAAAGACCACTTCCCGCGTTTATTCCAGCTTTTATTGCGCCTGTATGGGAACCGCTACGATTTTTATTACCATCTCGAATCCCTCGTCAGGTTGATAGCTCAATCATGGATGGAGAGGTCTGAGGGATTGAAGCACCTCGACCTTGAGAGAGAAAGAACACCGGATTGGTTTCAGGATCACCACATGCTGGGTGGGGTCTGTTATGTGGATCTCTTCGCCGGCGATCTAGCCGGAATCAAAGCAAAGATCTCCTATTTCAAGGAACTGGGGCTGACCTATTTACATCTGATGCCCCTCTTTCGCTGCCCCGATGGAGAGAATGACGGCGGCTACGCGATCAGCAGCTACCGGGAGGTAGACCCCGAGCTTGGGACGATGGATGAATTGCGGAACCTCGCGCGGGAAATGCGGTCGGAAGGGATCAGCCTGATCCTGGACTTTGTCTTCAATCACACCTCGAACGAGCATGAGTGGGCGCTGAAAGCTTCCGCCGGAGACGAAGTTTATCAGGATTTTTACTGCATGTATCCCGACCGCGCCATGCCGGACGCTTACGAAACCCACCTTCGAGAGATCTTCCCGGAAGAACACCCCGGGGCTTTCACTTTTTTCGAAGATCCCGGCCTGTGGGTCTGGACCACCTTTCACAGCAACCAGTGGGACCTGAACTACGCCAACCCTGAGGTCTTCAACCGCATGGCGGGGGAGATGCTCTTTCTGGCCAATCTGGGCGTTGAGGTGCTGCGGCTGGATGCGGGCGCCTTCATTTGGAAGGAGCTGGGGACATCATGCGAAAACCTGCCACAGGCCCATTGGATCATCCAGGCCTATAACGCTGTCGCCCGGATTGCCGCGCCAGGACTTCTGTTTAAATCCGAAGCCATCGTCCACCCGGATGACGTTTCCAAGTACATCGCCACCGGAGAATGCCAGCTTTCCTATAACCCCCTGCTTATGGCGCTGCTCTGGAACACGCTGGCAACACGTGAGGTGAACCTGCTACAGTATTCCATGGAGAAACGCTTCGCAGTTCCGGAGGGGTGCGCCTGGGTCAATTATGTCCGCTGTCACGATGATATCGGCTGGACCTTTTCTGATGAAGATGCCTGGGCCCTGGGCATTAATCCGTTCGACCACCGGCAATTCCTGAACGCGTTTTATACAGGACGGTTTGAAGGCAGCTTTGCCAGGGGGTTGCCCTTCCAGGAGAATCTCAAAACCGGGGATGCCCGGATATCCGGTACCTGCGCGTCCCTGGCGGGACTTGAAAAGGCTATTGACATTGAAACCGGAGCGGAAGTTGAACTCGCAATCAAACGGATTCTCCTGATCCATAACGTGATCCTCTCAATCGGCGGTATCCCTCTGATCTATCTGGGTGATGAGGTCGGCTTATTGAACGATTACGGATTTCGGGACGACCCGGACAAAGCGGATGACAGCCGCTGGGTGCATCGGCCTGCCGCGGATGAGACATACTATGCGCTGCGTAAGGATAGAGAGACCGTGCCGGGAAGGATTTACGGGGGGTTGCAGAAGATCATTCAATTGAGAAAAAACACCCCCATCATTGCCGGAGAACCCCCGGAGTTCATCCCTACAGGCAACCCGCATGTGTTCGGATATATTCGCCGCCGGGATGTGGACCAGCTGTTGGTCATGCATAATTTCAGCGAGCGGGAACAACGTATCACCGCAAATATCCTCCATCTATCCGGAATGGGAACGACACTAATAGACCTGATTTCAGACGATCTGATTGCGGCTGAAAAACCTCTGGTGCTCCAGCCGTTCCAATCGGTTTGGCTGTCAGAAGCCTGAGTCATACCCCACTAAAAGCTAATTTATCCAAATACTACCTCAAGTGCTTTACGGTCGCCAGGTTGGCTGGTAGTCCGCCGCCAGATCGTCCGTCAGGCGGGTGAGCCGGGCGCCGGTTCGGAGCATCAGGTATATATCCCGCCCGGAATCCCCTTGGACACCTTCACAAATTATAAATTTCGCATCCGGTGAAAAAGCAGGGTTCTCAACAAGATTGAGGCCTGTGTTGATGGACGCATCCTGATTGATGGAAGGCAATCGCCCCCCCAGCGCAGACTTGCCCCCCAGATCAAAAAGGATCAGGTCACCCTCGGGAGACCAATCCGGATGGTAAGCCGCGGCATAGTTCTGCCCGAGAATGTCACGGGGTGTGCCTTCGCCCTCGACGTCAACGACATAAAGAGTCGGCCGGCCGGAAACAGAATTAACCGAAATGAACGCGATCTGAGATCCATCCGGCGACCAGGCCGGCATACGATTGACAATAGCCCGGTTCATCAGGATGTCTGCCTGACCGGCCTCAAAATCATAAATAAAGATCTGCGGTTTACCGGTCTGAAGCGAGGTAAAAGCCAGACGATTGCCATCCGGTGACCAGGCGGGATCATAATCCCCGGTCGCGAGGGTGGAAATCAGGTCAACGCGCCCTGTATTCAGATCAAGGATGAACAGGCTTGCCCCATCGTAACGCTCTTTCAAACCTTCGCAGGGTGAGATATAAGCCAGCCGCATACCATCAGGCGCCCAGGCAGGCTGGCATGCCCCCTCGGCCTCAGATGTGAGTTGTTCAATCCCACTGCCATCAAAATTCATCAGGTAGATTTGCGGTGTGCCGCTTTGCTCAGACACAAAGGCGATCTGCCACTGGTTGTCTTCAGCCACCGCTGCTTCCAGTTCAGGGGTCAGCGTCATCGTTGGCAAGACCGGTTGGGTATCCGCAGCTTCGAGGGCAGGTTCGGTCTCCTCAACAGCAGCCTCATCGACCGGGAACACTTCAAGCGCTCTGGTATCTGAGGGTTGAGGGTCTGGAAGGATGTTAGGCGATCTTTGATGCCGCAGCAAGAGGATAAAACCTGTGATTGCGCCTGCCAGCAGGATCAGAACAGGTAGCAGCCAGGTCCAGGCCCGCTTCCTGCTGGCGGTTCTCCCACCGCCAGCATTATCCTGAGAACCCTTTTGGGGAGATCCGGCCGCGCTCACTGTGGGCGGGACAACCGGTTTGCTGGGGGAAAAATCGGGCAAAGGATGGGCTTCCAGCAGAGCTTCCTGTAAGGAGGAAGCGGAATTAAACCGCGCCTCAGGCCGGATGGCCATCGCTTTATGAACCACCGCCTGCAGGTCTGGTGAGACCTCCGGATTAAAATGATCGACGGGCTGAAGAGGATCCTGCCCAACAGCCCGTTCCAAACCTTCAGGCGGCACCTGCCCAGTCAGCAGGGTGTAGAGCGTTGCGCCAAGGGCGTAGATATCAGACCGGGCATCCGTGCCCTGACCGTATTGCTCAACCGGCGAGTATCCAGCCGTGATGCCCTTTGCGCCAATGGCGGTCATTTCGCCCTGCTCATATATTTTCGCCAACCCAAAATCAACCAGAACGACTTGCCCGTCCAGTGTGATTTTTAAGTTGGCCGGCTTGATATCCCTGTGGATAATGGGGGGCGTTCGGGAATGAAGATATGCCAGCGCATCGCATATCACCGCGCCAATGCGGACAACCTCATCCTTAGGAAGGATTCCCCCAGCACTTGCCAGCCTTTCGCTGAGGTCCTGTCCCTCAATATAATCCATGATGAGGTATTCCCCCACATTTTCGATCACGAAGTGGTCGATCACCCTGGGCAGATTCGGATGACGTAATTTAGCCAGGATTGTGGCTTCCTGGCGAAACTGACGCGAATGGACTTCAGTAGTATAAAGGTTTTCCTTGATTGCAAGATCAACGTTCAAGACTTCATCATGAGCAAGATAAACGACCCCCATCCCGCTCTGAGCCAGGATCCGGGTGATCCGGTAACGGTCTCGTAACAGGGATTGGATTTCCAAACTCAAATAGTCCTCTTGTTCATAAATGACATACTGATCTGACCCAGCACTAACATGTTAATGATTGCGGGTTATGCGGGCTAATGGCATTAGAATTCATCCAACGGTACAGGACGCCAAACCGGGTCAAAATCCATTTCCGGATGTTCAGTCAACTGGAGCAGGTTCGCGCCCGGGAAAGCCATGATATAGATATCAGATAGTACATTGTAATACCAGTAATCAAAAGCCAGCCAGTAACCATCCGGGGATAGATCTACATTGTCCATCATCTGGACAAATTCAGACCTAGCAGAAGGAAGAATCAAGTATTCTTCAGACTGTCCGATGTCATCCAGACGCATTCCGTATATTTGAGTGTTTGGACTCCCCGGCCCAAAGGCCTGACTGTACAGGATCAGATCCTCTTTTGGATACCATTTGGGGACACTATTATCAACCGATCCGGAACGGGAAAATTGAACGGCATTCCCACCATTGGCGTCCATCAGCCAGATCTGTCCAATGCCGCGGATCCGCACAAAAACCAGCCGGTCGCCAGTGGGTGACCAGGCGGGTTGAAAATCATCATAAGCGCCATCCGACAGCCGGATGACCGAATAATCGTCAAGATTGAGTTTCATCAATTGCAATTGCCCATTAATCAGGGAAGTATAGGCAATCCATTGTCCATCCGGAGACCAGGCCGGATCAAAATCACCCTCAAGCGATGCCGGGAGGGGGGTCAATTCCCTACTCTCGACTTCAAGAAGATAGAGGCTCGACCCCGGATAACGCTCTCGTTTCTTGGCGCAGGGGGAGGTGAATACAATCTTCGATCCATCCGGCGACCAATCGGGTTGACATGCGCCATCGCTCAAATCCGTGAGCTCTTGTGCCCGCCGGGTGGTGACATCAATCAGCCAGATCTGCGGTATACCGGTCCTCTCAGAGACAAAGGCAATTTCTCCGATGCCACCGCCCAGGGGTGTTGGGGAGGGAAACGGGGTCTCATTGTTGCCGACAGCATGAATCGGCGTTGATTCGACTTCCCGGGTTTGAGTGCTGGCTGGGTCGGCAGCATGAGATTCTGAAGGCTCTGTGAATCGGCCGTCATGGAGAGCCGATGGATCGCTCGTCCGGGTTCCTGCAACCCATCCCAGCAATCCATCGGGCTGAGTCATAAAAACAATGAGCGATACCAGCAGGAAGAGGGTAACAACACCAAAGATAATCCAGACCGGATCGGTTTTTTTCTCCTTCAACCGAGCCAGGTCTCTGAGCTTCTGAAGGGTGGAAACCGCCCCACGCCCATCCATCATCTCCGGTTCGGTCTGAACAACCCTTGCCAATCTGTGACTGGTCTGCTGTTCAACCGGCATCGAACGCTGGACCTCGAGCAGGGCTTCCCTGAATTCTCCAACCGATTGCCAGCGGTCTTCAAACCGAAGTTTCAGGGCTTTCTGGATCGCCTTTCCGGTCTGCCTGGAGACGATCGGGTTGTAATCCCTCAGCGGCGTCAACCTTGATTTCCCAGTCGTTCGGGACAGACTGTCCTCCGGCAGATACCCGGCCAGAGCAGTATAAAGCGTTGCGCCTAATGAGTAAATATCCGAACGATGATCCGTGGGTTCGTTGCCATATTGTTCCGGCGGGGAATAACCGGGCGTCATTGCCCGGGCTGCGGTGGTCGTCAACTCACCTTCCTGCATGAGTTTGACCAGACCAAAATCAACCAGGACCACTTCCCCTTCCGGCGTGATCTTGACATTCCCCGGTTTGATATCCCGGTGGATAACCGCTGGATTTCTCGTGTGGAGATAGATGAGCGCGTTGCAGATCGCGATCCCGATCTGGAGGACTTCAAACTCCGTGATGTCTTCCTCATGGGATATCCACTGCCGAAGATCATCTCCCTCTATATAATCCATCACCAAGTATTGACCCTGCTGGTCAATCACAAAATAATCAAAGACCCTGGGAAGGTTTTGGTGGCGCAAGGATGCTAATACTTTAGCCTCGCGTTGAAACTGCCGGGCATATTCTTCTGAAAAGAACGCGTTCTCTTTAACCGCAACCGTGATATCCAGATTTTCATCCACGGCGCGATAAACAGCCCCCATCCCGCCCTGTCCCAGGACGTCCACAATCCGGTATCTTTGGTTGAGAAGATCGCCGTTCTTTAGAGACATAAATCACCCATGATCATTATCGGCTCCACTTGATTGTATCTTAACTCCGGCTGCTTGTGAAAACGATCACCCGTAGAATGCGCTATAATTCTGGTGCATTCAGGACAGGTCACTTTATGGTTCAAATAGATGTTCGTTCAACTATTCTCACAATTGCCATCATCACCGGGTTCGCCGCGATCCTCACGCTGATTTATGGGATCAGACATCTGGTCAAAAGCCGGAAGGTCCCTTATTACAACAAACGACAAACCCGGATGCGGCGCGGCTGGCACATGGTCCTCACAGCCGTTTTATTGATCCCCTTGACATGGGTCATCTTGAACCACACCGAACCGGTTGTCTACCAGTTTTTCTCACCATCTCCAACACTGACCCTCACCCCGACCATCACCCTGACCCCCTCAATCACGTTAACACCTACCATTACATTGACCCCGACCATCACCGATACGCCTTCCATCACATCCACGCCCAGTGTTCCCCCGGAAATTGAAGAAGCGTTTGAAGGTTTTGTCACGCCTGGCCCCAATGCCGTGTTCAGCCCGATAGAATTTTCGCAGCGGATCGATTCAAACTACCTTCCCATCAACCCTGATGTTGAATTTGAAAACCCAGTTGGGCAGCTCTACGGCACCTACACCTATAACAACATGGATGACGGCGTGCAGTATACCGTGCTCTGGTATTGGGAGGATGAACTCGTTTTCCATGACACTGGCGTGTGGGAAGCAGGCAGCGGCGGTTACGGTTATACCCTCTGGGAACCTTCCAGCGACCAGTGGCGCGCTGGGTTTTATCAGGTGCAGATCTTCGCCGGCATGGAATGGAAAGTTTCGGGATATTTTACCGTGACCGGCGACCCGCCCACGCCCACTGCAACCCTCACTTCAACACCGACTGCCACTTCCAGCCCGACCCCCACCCGGACTCCCACACCACGTCCCACCGACACCCGGCAGAGTCCCTAACCCGTACCCGCTTAGAAGGGACCTATCTTTTTCGGGCTTCCCATTGCCGCGGCAACCTGTGCGGCAATCCTGGCGTTATTCTTTAGGAGTGCCAGATTCGCCCTCAGGCTCTCCCCATCTGTCAGCTCACTGACCCGCTGGAGCAGGAAGGGTGTAGCCGCTGCGCCATGAATACCATTCGTCTCGGCTTCAGCCAGGGCGGATTGAATCGCATCCTCGATCAAGTCCTCCGATAATGCCGTTTCCTCCGGCGGCGGCACCATCAATACCACAGCCGAATTCAAGCCTGCCTCCCAGGCGCTGGTTGCTATCGCTGCGGCTTCCTGAGGTGAATCCACCCGGTAATCCACAGCCAGCCCGCTGGAACTAGTGTAGAAGGCGGGAATTGTATCCGTTTGATATCCCAGGACCGGCACGCCCTGTGTTTCGAGGACTTCCTTCGTGGCTGGCAAGTCAAGGATTGCCTTGGCGCCCGCACAGACGACCAGCACCGGCGATCGCCCCAATTGCGGCAGGTCAGCCGAGATATCGAAAGGTGCACCGCGGTGAACGCCGCCAATCCCCCCGGTGGCAAAGACGCGGATCTCCACCTGCGCGGCGACAAAGAGGGTGGCGGCGACGGTTGTCCCACCGCTGAGCCCATTCGCCAGGGCAATCCCAAAATCCCGCAGGCTGATCTTGCGGGTTTCGTCCAGATTTGCCAGTCGCTCAAGCTCCTCATCCTCCAACCCGACCCGGATCTTCCCATCCAGCAAAGCAACAGTCGCCGGCATGGCGCCAAACGCACGGACTTCCCCCTCCATTTCACGAGCAAGGGTCAGGTTTTCGGGCCGCGGCAGCCCATGGGTGATCACGGCGGATTCCAGCGCGACGAGAGGTGACCCCACCTCGCGGGCGTGGATGAAGTGTTTTGACAGATGATAGTGATCGGGCAAGGGTTTCAACAAGGCAGCTTTCCTTTCAGGATTAGGATAACCGGCGTGCGTTAATTTTAGGTTTGAATTCCCCATCCGGCAAGGTTATTCTAAAGAACTTATCAAAACGCCGCGCCTTCTATCTTCACCGGCGAACCAGACCCTCCCGCCATCAGTGCTGACCCGCACCCAGCCATGCTCATATGTTGTCAGCACAGGGTAGCCCTCCAGAACAGCCAGCACGTCATGCTCACCGAAAAGAGGGAGGTCGGATTCGGCGAGGGGCAGCAGGATGGCACTCGGATTCCAGAGATTCACAACAGCCAACGGAAACTCATCCGCCTTTACCCCATCGGGAAGGAGGAGGATATCCGGCGCGCCCGGCACATCCAGCCAATGGTCCTCCACCTTCCCGGTCGGTAGCAGGGCCGAAAATTCGCGCCATTCCAGCCAGAGGACCGCGCCCCGCTCTCCCGTCCAGAGGACCTCAAGGGCAATGTCCCCTCCCAGATCGAGGGATTCTCCCACTGCCATAAAGGAGAGCGGCACGTCTTCCTCAACCAGGTGCTTGAAAACCGCCCGGGTGGTCTGGTTCGTCTCTGGGTCGCCGTTCCACAGCGCAAAACCAGGGGGATAAAGCAGAAGAGACCCCGTCAAGGCGTTGATGTCCTCACGGTAAGTGCTGCCGATCACGGCCACGTCCAAACGTCGTGTTCCCACAGGCAGAAACTCCCCCAGGCGCTGATTGAGATGAGAAGGGCGCGGCCCTCCCCCGATCAGGACTGTGTTCCCGGCCGGCAGCTGGATCAGGATCGTCCCTTCCTCATCCAGCAGGGTCAGGTTCAGGTGGCCATCCGGCGCGCTCAATACTCTGCTCCAGACAAGAACAGTCAGCCCGAACACGACCAGCGCGCCTGCCCGGGGTGAAAGCGCTTTACTGAATAGTGCCTGCCGTTGCCCTTTGGGGAGCAAGGTCAGGATAAAGATCAGGGCATAGAAAACCACGAGCCAGAGGGGGTGAAATCCGGGGACCGACCACTCCCCACCGGACAGCCTTCCCAGCCAGGTGACCATCCGGATAGTATACGTGACAAAGGGTCGGGCAATAACGGCCAGCACCTGCCCCAGGCCCGGCAAGAGCAGCCCGCCCAGCATTGCCACTCCCCCCAGGATCATCACCAGAGATTGCACCGGCAGGATCAGAGGATTGGCGAAAAACGCCAGCCACGACACGCCTTCGAAATGATAGGCGATCACGGGCAGGGTCAGGAATTGCGCTGCAATTGTGAACAGGAAGATTTCCGAGACAGGGCCAACCAGTTTGTGCGCGTGTTCCTCCGGCAGCCTGCCCTTCAGCAGGACGAGCAACCGCTCTTCCAGAGGCTGGGCATAGAGCACCAGGCCGAGCGTCGCGGCAACGGACAACTGGAAACCGACGTCCCACAGGATGTTTGGATCCAACAGCATCATCCCCAAAGCGGCAATCCCGATGCTGTTGAGGCCGGTTTGCCGCCGTCCGAATAATCCGCCGAAGACGCCTAGCCCACCCATAATGGCTGCCCGCAAAACCGCATTATCCGCGCCGACCAGGATAGTGTATCCCGAAATCCCAGCAATTGCTGCCGCAGCACCCCATTTACGCCCAAAAAGCCGGGTGGAGATGCCGGTGAAAAGACCCGCCAGGATGGCGATATTGAAACCGGAGATGGCGATAATATGGGTCGTGCCGGTCCGCCTGAAAGCCTCCTGAAGTTGAGGCGAAAGCCCGCGCTCATGGCCCAGCAGGATCCCCGCCAGCAGATCGGATTCCGGATCGGGAAATAATTCATGAAGGGTCTCCAAACCCCTGGCGCGCAGGTCAAACAAAAACCCCTTCACGGAGGTCCCCTCGGCAGCCCTGAGCATTTCCACCTGAGCATAGGGAATCAGCCCAGAGATCCCTTGGCGCGCCAGATAATCCCGGTAGGAGAAATCGGCCTGATCGGTGGGCGTTTGCAGGCCGCCGCGTACCACGACTTCATCGCCATAAGACCAGTCGCCGCCCGGCTGGGCCTGGACAAGGACCCTGCCTGAGACATCCTGCGCTGCGGTCTGGGATGATGTTAATGAGCGCAGGGTTGCCACCTGCACAGTGAGATTGATTTGACTGTCACGCGGGTCGGGGGGCTCCACAAGGGTACCCGTGATCTCCACCCTGCCACGGTCGTTATAATAGGCCACATGCGCCGAGGTGATATCGGGCCAGGCCGCAGCATGAGACAAACCTCCGATGAAAAACACAGCCAGCAGGATCGCACCCGGCAGGCGACGGTCGGCCCGGGTCCATGCTCGAAGCTGGTGGGTAATCGTAAGGGATTCGGGCAAGGCCCTGGCGAGAATCCACAACGTGAGGGCAATCCCCGCCCCGGCAGCCCAAATCCACACCGGAACAGGCACACTATCGGCAAGGACTATCCCAGCTGCGCAACCCAGCGCCAGCCAGAAAAACGGCAGGAAACCCTCAAGCGGGGATCGTTTTTGAATTGGAGGTCTTTCGGGGTTTTGGATCACATGTCCTCCCTGTTGACCCTTCTATTTTATCAAATAATCCAGTCGTTAAGCAAAGGATTACTAGTACCTCCAGGGCAATCGCAAAGTTGATTAATCAGTATTCGATGTTGATTGTGAATCATTTGAAAACCGAAAAGACAAAAACAAATAACTTATCAATTGCCCTTTACGATAGTTTAGATTCCGGTCAGGTGTTGGTGATACAATTGACGCAAACAAGCGCCGAGGAGGATCTCTGAACACCCCTCCTCGAATATTGACCCTGACCCACCACGCATAAGGACCTAAACCATGCAATCTGTCATTGATCGTTTTATCCGCTATATCAAAATCGACACGGAATCAGCCCGGAAATCCGACACCTACCCCAGCACCATGAAGCAGCTTGACCTTGCGAGGCTGCTGAAAAAAGAACTGAAGGACCTGGGGCTGGAAGACGCAATGGTGGACGGCTACGGCTATGTCACCGCGACCCTGCCTGCCAACACGGATGCAGATGACCTGCCCGTGATTGGGTTCCTCGCGCATATGGACACCAGCCCCGACCTTTCCGGCAGGAACGTGAACCCCCGGTTTATTGAGGATTATGATGGCGGGATGGTGACCCTGAACAAGGAAAAGGGGATCCTCATGGACCCAGAAGAATTCCCGGATCTGAAGAAGTACATCGGCAAGACCCTGATCACAACCGACGGCACCACGCTCCTGGGCGCGGACGACAAGGCCGGGATTGCAGAGATCATGACCGCCGTGGAAACGCTTCTGGCGCACCCGGACATCAAACACGGCACGATCAAGATCGGCTTCACACCGGATGAAGAGGTCGGGAGCGGTGTTGACTATTTTGGTGTGGAGAAATTCGGCGCGGACTTTGCCTATACCGTTGACGGCGGCGAGCTTGGCGAAGTACAGTATGAGAACTTCAACGCAGCCGGCGCTGAGCTCATCATCCACGGGCGCAACGTCCACCCCGGCAAAGCCAAACAGAAGATGCGCAATGCCCTGCAGATCGGGATGGAATTCCACGAGCTGCTGCCGGTCTTTGAACGGCCCGAAAACACTGAAAAATACGAGGGGTTCTACCACCTGTACCTGTTCGAGGGCACCGTAGAAGAAGCGGCCATGGCCTACATCATCCGGGACCATGACCGGGAGAAATTCGATGCAAAGAAACGCCTGATGCAAGCGGCGGCGGATTTCATCAATCATAAATACGGCGACCGGATCATTGACCTGGCCCTGGAAGACCAGTATTACAACATGCGTGAGATGGTCGAACCCCACCCGGAGATCATGGAAATTGCGGTGCAGGCGGTCAAGGCAGTCGGGCTGACACCCAGGATCGACCCCGTCCGGGGCGGGACGGACGGCAGCCGGTTATCCTATATGGGCCTGCCCTGCCCCAATATCTTCACAGGCGGACACTATTACCACGGGAAGTATGAGTTCATTCCCACCTTCGCCATGGAAAAAGCCGTGGAGGTCCTGGTGGCCATCGCCCAACTGGCGGCGGAGAAATAAGATGAATTCCAGAGAACGCGTCCAGCTTGCCCTCAACCACCGGGAACCCGACCGCGTACCCCTCGACCTGGGCAGCAGTCCGGTGACCGGGATGCACGTCAGTTCCGTCTATCTGCTCCGGCAGGCTTTGAAGCTTGATCCACCCGGCACA
>CAZXRL010000045.1:0-2620 GCA_964643275.1 uncultured Candidatus Brevefilum sp. | reverse complement strand
GGCGGGTTCTACTTTGACGCCATTGTGCGCCAGCCGGAGATTGACGAAGCCAACCTGGACCCGCTGGATAACACCGAGGAGTTCCAGCCTGTCTCAGAAGCGGCATTAGATTATTATGAACGGGAAGCCGAACGGCTTTTCACCAAGACGGATAAAGCTATCCTGGGGAATTTCGGCGGCACGGGGTTTGGCGACATCGCCCTGGTGCCCGCCATCCAGCTCAAAGACCCCCGCGGCATCCGGGATATGGAGGAGTGGTATATGTCCACCGTCACCCGGCGGGATTACGTCTGGGCCGTGTTTGAGCGGCAATGCGAGATCGGGCTTGAGAACCTGAAACGGATCCACGCGCGGGTCGGCGAGAAGATCACGGTCCTGTATGTCAGCGGGGCGGATTTCGGCGCGCAGAACGGACCTTTCATCTCGCCCAGGGCCTACCGGGACCTCTATCAGCCGTTTCACAGGATCATCAACGACTGGGTGCACCGGAACACAACTTGGAAGACCTTCATCCACTCCTGCGGCTCGGTGATGAAGCTGATCCCGGACTTCCTCGACTCGGGATTCGACATCCTCAACCCCGTGCAGACATCTGCGGCGGAGATGGATCCCGCAGTGCTGGCGGAGCGCTTCGGGGACCGCGCCGTCTTCTGGGGCGGCGGGGTGGACACCCAGCAGACACTCCCCTTCGGCACGCCCGCCGAGATCAGGGCGCAGGTCCGGGACCGGATCAGGACCTTTGGCCGCAATGGCGGGTTCGTCTTCAACCCGGTTCATAACGTGCAGGCGGGAATCCCGGTGGAAAACCTGCTGGCGCTGTATGAAGCGGTGGCGGCATACAGGGAATATCCATTACATTGAACAAGGGACCGTCCCCAACTCTCAGCCAATCACACCAACCGATTTTATGATTTCAAACTATTAGTCCATTAAATTTCATTCAATAAGATGTATCTGCACTTAGTTATAAGTGGATTACAATTGGCACTATAGGACCCACCAGCAATTAATCCAATAGGAGTTTAAAAATGTCGAATTTTGGAGGAATTTTAATCAGTTCACTATCCGTCCTGCTTACCAGTCTGCCTCTGTTGATCACCTGGATCGTCGGGATTATTATTGCGATCGTCCGCTGGAAAAAAGCGCCCCGCAGGTCCCTCCTGGCCCTGATCGCTTTGGTGATCTTCATGGGAATGCACATCCTATCCGCTGTCTTCAATAGTTCTTTTTTCCTGATCGCTTCAGACAATGGCATGGATTACCAGACGATTTCCTCGGTAAGCGTGATTGTCAATATCGTCTTCGGTTTGGTGGATGTCATCGGCTGGGTATTGGTACTGCTTGCCATTTTCGGTAAACCAAAGAAGGCCATGACCGGCGGATAAAACCACCTAATGAAAACGATCAAAGCGCCAATCCACCCACAGGCGCATCGCCAGCCGCCAGGCCCAGCGACCTCGAATACCGGGCGAAGCCGGTGGCGCTGATCTATTATCCTGTCGCCACCCTTCAGCGCTCGCTGCTGGTCTCGGGTGATCTGAGCAATCAGGACAACCGCCACGGCTACCCGGGTTAAAGAGACCTTTCCAAAGTCAGGACTGTGAGACATTAAATGAGTGAAACTAAGGAGTCTCCAGGAACAGCCCGTTATCAAAGGGCGGAATACGTCGGCCGCCTGGTGCGAGCCGATATCCCGGGCACCCTCCGGTATCTGGATGCCTGCGGCGAGAGCGAAAGGGCCGATGCGCTCCGGCAGAGGCTGCAAAACCCGCCCGCCTATGCCACAGGATATCCCGCCCTGGACCCGATCCTGGACGCCTATCAGGATTATTTCCGCAGGTGTTTCAGCGCCGGCCTTGAAGCGCCGCCGGACGCTCCATTTAACCTGAAGGCCGTTGAACGCGAAGCCCGCAAGGCGCTGGAACGAGACCTTCAGGACGTCCTTGACATGCCCGGGGCGGACCTGGACAACCTTGAGGACGCTGCCGGGGAAAAGGCGCAAGCATTGGGTCTGCACTTCCTCGGGGGCGACACCCAGGGCTTTTTGGGGCCCTATATCTGGCAGGAGACGACCCGGACTGATTATGAGGTCGAGCTGCCTTTGGGCGTCGAGACGCTGACCGTGTTCTGGATGGACAGCTTCCTGATGCGGAGCTGGCTGGACTGGTTATCGGGCGGTGAGACCGGGGCAGGCGGCTGGGCCAAGCAGGATGGCATCTATTGCGTGCGCAAGGCTTACGAAGGCGATCTCGACAAGCCAGCGTTCACCATTTCGTTCCTGAAACACGAAGCGCAGCACCACGCCGATTTCCGCCGCGAGAAGCTGTCCACCAGCGACCTCGAATACCGGGCGAAGCTGGTGGAGCTGATCTATTATCCCGACGCCACTTTCCTGCGCTCGCTGCTGATCTCGGGTGACCTGAGCAATCAGGACAACAGCCACGCCTACGCCGCCGGGAAGATCACGGCAGGGCTGGCGGCCTTGCTGGACACGCAGGGGGTTGTGGGGGGAGCAGCGCTGTTAGAGAAGGCAGCGCAGGACGAGGACGCGTGGGAAGAGCATCGGGATGTCAACATCCCAAATTTAGTACCACTTGGAAGTGGAGACTTTCACGTATTT
>CAZXRL010000044.1:8297-17454 GCA_964643275.1 uncultured Candidatus Brevefilum sp. | reverse complement strand
GGGTGGGCGGACTTGAACCGCCGACCTCCGCGTCCCAAACGCGGCGCGCTGGCCGTCTGCGCTACACCCCGGCAGATAAGAGTATAATCCGTTTTATGACCAATCGTCAAGCCGCCCGCCGAAAGCCTCTCCATTGGTACTGGCCTATCCTGTTGATGCTGGTAATGATGCTCAGCGCCTGCAATCCCGCAGCGCAGACTGAGGTAATGCCCAATACCCGGGTTACCGAAACAGAGCCGGCAACAGCCCCAACATCAGCGCCAACGCTGACCCTCACGCCCCAGCCCAGCCAGACAACACAGGAACCTACACCCACGCCGGACTGTCGTCAAAGCGGCGGGAATCTGACCCGGGCCCATTTCTTCAGTGAACAATTGGATAAAGAGCTCCATTTCCACATCTATCTGCCCCCCTGTTATGAGGCAGGCTCAGAATTGCGTTTTCCGGTCGTTTATCTGCTGCACGGACTCACCTATACCAACGACCAGTGGCCGCGTCTGGGTCTGGTGAAAACAATGGATAGACTAGTGGCTGAAGGGGATGTCACGCCTTATATCATTGTGATGCCCCTTGAGGCCATTTTCGAGCCGCCTCAAACATCCCGCTATGGTGATGCGATTATTACGGATTTGATCCCCTGGATGGATGCCCACTATCCAACTCTGCCCGAAACGACCTACCGGGCTATCGGTGGGATTTCCCGGGGCGCAGCCTGGGCCGTGCACCTGGGGTTTGAGCACTATGAGCTGTTCGCCAGCGTGGGCGCACACAGCCTGCCCCTGTTCGATGCTGATGGCGGCCGTTTGAACGGCTGGGTGACCCAATTGCCAGCCGGGGAACTCCCCTTGTTTTTTATTGACATCGGCCGCAGCGACCAGGAATGGGTGACCGCAAAAACATTTGCTGACCTATTGGATGAGAACAATATCCCCCACGAGTGGTATTTATTCAATGGCAGCCACACCGAATCCTACTGGGTCAGCCATCTGGAAGACTATCTGCGCTGGTACGGAAGAGATTGGTGATGTCGGCAAGATTTGCAGTAAAATAATAACAGTCCTTATGTCGTTTATCTAGGAAAGGGAGAAAACATGTTTCAACAACTCACAATCGTCGGTTATTTAGGCAATGACCCCGTCATGCGGTTCACACCCGGCGGACAGGCTGTCACCAGCTTCTCCGTTGCGACCTCACGCTCCTACACCAATAATTCCGGTCAGAAGGTCGATGAGACCACCTGGTTCCGGATCTCTGTTTGGGGTGCGCAGGCCGAATCCTGCAACCAGTACCTCAGCAAAGGCCGTCCCGTGCTGGTCATCGGCCGCTTACGTCCGGATCCTCAGTCCGGTGGTCCGCGGATCTTCACCCGCCAGGATGGCACCAGCGGAGCCTCCTTTGAAGTGAACGCTTTGAACGTCCGCTTCCTGCCCGGCTCTCGCGGTGAGGGTGGCGGAAGTTACGAACAGGATCTGGGTGACGTTGAAGGGGGCGCCGAAGAAGACGATATCCCCTTCTAGACTGGAGAACTTATGCCCCAAAAACCCATTCCGAATTTCGAGCTCCCGGAAGATCTCGAATCGTATTACGCGAATTTTGTCCGGATTTCACACACCGTGTCAGAGTTCGTCATGGATTTTTCTCTGCTTCTGCCGGGGATTGAAAAACCCACAGTGGATTCCCGAATTGTGATGTCTCCCACAGCCATCAAACTTTTTGTGCGTGCGCTGAGCGAGAACATCAGCCGTTTTGAATCAAAATTCGGAGAGATAAAGCTCCCCGGCAGCCATTCGCTTGCTGATGAACTCTTCCGCCCTGGTGAAGACCCTGAGAAACCCGATGGATAATTTTGAAGCCCTTTCAGACCGGATCAGAGAATCCTTTGAGCGCCAGAATAAGATCAGAGATGAAGCCCTGGCGCAGAGCCGCAACCTGACCCGGCATGCCGCCAGAGCCATCCGGGCCATTCATAGAGACGACGCAGACCTGGCAAAAGAACACCTGACCGAAGCCGACGCGCTGGCAAAGGCCTTACGGGAGGGTTTGTCCGATGACCCGGACCTGTATTATTCCGGTTATTCCCAGGATGCCTTGAAAGAATATTGCGAAGCGCACCTTACCGTTGCGACGATCCTCAACCAGGACTGGCCCGGCCCGAATGACCTTCAGGTCCCCTTTGCGACCTACCTGAACGGGCTGTCTGAGGTGGTCGGCGAATTGCGCCGCAGGATCATGGATATCATGCGTGAGGGGCATTCCAGTGAGGTCGAACGCCTGCTGGATGTGATGGATGATATCTATGCCCAACTGGTGACCATGGACTTTCCGGACGCGCTGACCTATGGCCTGCGCCGCAGGACGGACATTGCGCGCAGCATCATCGAACGAACGCAGGCAGATGTGACCATCAGCTATCGCCAGCAAAAACTGGAAAAAACGATCCTTGACTTGTCTCAGCAGCTTTCTGATACCCAAAACTCTGAAGGAAGCGATTAAGACATCAGCACCAGGATATAATTTATCCAGGTAATTGCTAAGTTGAATGGATAAACACTTCTGATTTTGATTGTGAATGAGTAGACCCTATCCCCACCCTTCCCCTTGAAGCGCAGCGGAACACCCGAAGGGGTGCAAGGGGAAGGGTGCCCGAAGGGCGAGAGGTGGTGATTCCATCAAGCAGAATTTTGATTAGACGTATACGAATGACTTTGCGATAGTCATGCTGTCCCGGGGATATGATTCGCCTTTTCGATTGAAACGTGCTAGACTCTAACCGGAGTTTTAATGACAGAAATGACCTCACCCTGGCAGCAGCCGGACCCTCAATCCGACGCCGCCGATCCCCAGGCTGATCCAGCAACTCAAACTCAGAGCACCGGTCTGATCCGGCTCTGGGAACGCTTGCGTCGGCTGGGTTTGGGCGATTCAACGCTGCGGTTCGCCACTACGGTAGCGACCTTAATCCTGATACTGGCAGTGGTTGGGATCATGGATGCGCTTTTCCTCTCGGAATCCAAAAATGGGCATAACATGGATGGGGTTGCCTTCGCAGAAGCACTCCCGGCAACCTCCGAACCCCTCACCCTGCCTGAATTCGCCGCCGGGGGGCGCGATCCGGAGGGTATTCACAGGGTTACGAGCCTCCACACCATTCTGCCTGTCCGGCTGGCACGGTATGAAGTCCTTGAATATTCAGTGGAAGCGGGAGATTCGATCTTCTCAATTGCAGAAAAATTCAGCCTGCAGCCTGAGACCATCCTGTGGGGGAACCTGTTTACCATTGGGGATGACCCCCACCTGATCCTGCCAGGCCAGACTCTCAATATCCTCCCGGTTAACGGGGTCTACCACAAATGGGGCGCCGGCGAGGGGTTGAACGGTGTTTCCACGGTTTATGGCGTGACCCCGGAAGATATTATCAACTGGCCCGGCAATAATCTCGATCCCGATGAAATTGGCGATTATGCCAATCCAAATATCCCCCCGGATACCATGCTGGTGGTTCCAGGAGGCAGGGGGACCTTTACCGACTGGCGCACGCCACGCATCAGCCGGGAAGAACCCGCAACCGCCAAACACCTCGGTCCGGGTGCCTGCACAGTCAGTTATGATGGGGTCACCGGGGACCTGGTTTTCCTCTGGCCTTCCACCGAACGATACCTTTCCGGCTTTGATTACAGCCCTGAGACAAACCATTTTGGCATCGATATCGCGGGGAAACTTGGCAACCCGATCTTTGCTGCGGACCATGGCGTGGTCGTTTATGCCGGCTGGAACGATTATGGGTATGGTGAAATGGTCGTGATTGATCACGGCTCAGGCTGGCAAACGCTTTATGCGCACCTCAGCCAGGTCAACGTTGGCTGCGGAGAGGAAGTCTATCAGGGCGACGTCATCGGCCTGATGGGCAGCACTGGCAGGTCCACCGGAACGCACCTTCACTTCGAAATGCGCAGCGATGATTACGGCCGGGTGAATCCCTGGGATTTCCTGAACTAAAAATATTCAAGGCTAATTCAATTAAACTTGCAGGACTGTTATCCCTCCTGAGCCTACAGCTTGCCATCACCCCATAATAACTTCAATCTTATGCACATCTCCGTCTTCAAAGATGGATAAGAGGGTGTCCTGACATTCCTGACCGTCCACCTTTATTAAAACCACGCCCTTGTTCACATGGTCGGGATTCCGCACTTCCAGTTCATATACGGCACCCCTGAAACGCCGGGTAAGGCGGAAACCGTCCCATGCGGCCGGGATACAGGGATCCAATCGGAGGCCGTCATACGCTGGCCGGATACCGAGGATGTACTTCAATCCGGCCTGATAAGCCCAGGAAGCCGTCCCCGTCAGCCATGAATTGCGCGCCAGGCCAAACTGGGGGTGTTCATCGCCCAGGATGTTCTGGGGATAGACATACGGCTCACACTCAAACTCATCAATTACATCATTCTTTCGGGCAGGGTTGATCTGGCGGTAATAAGCGTAAGCCCGGTCGCCGCGCCCCAACATCGTTTCCGCGATCATCACCCAGGGATTTGCATGCAGGAAAATGCCGCCGTTTTCCTTCGCCCCGGGGGGGTATGTGGTCACGCCCCCTTTTTCGGGGTCAAAACCGTTATATCCGGGGGCGCTGAGCTTGATCCCTTTCGGTGTATTGAGCCGCTCATAGACGGCATCCAGAGCTTTGACTGCGCGTTCGCCATTCGCAAAACCGGATAAGACCGCCCAGGATTGGGCGTTGGCATAGATCTGACCCTGCTCGTTCTGTCTTGAGCCAATGGGATTCCCTTTGTGATCGAAATAGCGCACAAACCAATCACCGTCCCAGGCAACAGCATTAACGATATCCCGCATGGAATCGTAATATGATTTGAACTTCCTGACCGTTTTCTGCTTCCCCAGTCTCTCGCCTAGTTCAATTAATTCCCTGAGCGCCCAGCCATAAAGGTGCGCTGTGAACAGAGACTCAGCGCCTTCGGGCAGGTTGACGGTATCGTTCCAGTCCGCAAATCCCAGCAGCGGCAGCCCGTGTCCTCCGGTGTGGTCATGTGTGAACGCAACAGCCCGCTTGAGATGCTGCCAAACCGTCCCCGTCTCAAGCGGCACATCCGCCCGGTCTTTCTCATAAAAAGGGGTTTTCTCTTGTAAAAAATGAAAATCACCTGTCTCTTTGAGGTATTCCGTGACCGCCAGAACGCTCCATAGATGATCGTCGCTATAAAACTTCGGGCGGTCTTCTTCCTCCGCTGAGTCGCCCAAATTGGCAACCATTGTCAACGGGCTGAATTGATGCATGGCGGACCCATCCCGCCGCTGAACCTGAAGAAGCTTTTTCAATAATTGCCGGGATTCCATCGGCGAGCCGGACAGTGCGCCCATCACATCCTGTGAGCTGTCCCGAAAACCCATCCCGCGAGCGCCAAACCCAAGCTGATAAAGCGAAAGATAGCGCGACCAGTTCATGGTGATGTAACACTGGCGCGGATTGTGGATGTTGATCATCCGGTCAAGATCCGGGTCGGGAGTCGCCACCTGCGCCACAGAAAGTTTGGCTTTCCAAAAGGCCTTCAGCGCCTCAAAAGCTTTGTCCACATGGACGGGATCGCGGAATTCCGATATGGAAGGCTTTGCCCCTTCGACCCCTTCCGCCTGTCCTAATAGCACAATCGCAGCCCGGCTTTCGCCTTCAGGGATCTCACCCAGGTGCAGCATTACTGCTGCGATATTGTCCCCGCGCAAAGCCAGGCTGTTGCTCAGCTCCCTTTCCTGCAAAGCCCCCGGAGAGGCCCAGCTACCGTAACCGTTCTCTCCCAGGAAGACCTGCCGGTCCGATTCGAATGATGACACCGGGAGGTTAGCCGTGAAAAAATTCCGCCAGAGTTCCTTGAACATGAAAGGTGCCTGGCTGAGAATCTTAAATCCGGCATCTTCCGCGTCCAGATAGGATTGCATCGTTTGAGGTACCCAATCCGCATTGATGAGCTGCTTGAGGGTATCGGGGTGAGTGTATTCCACCACCGGCACCAGGTCCACCACTTGAGCTGACTCGCTGAGGTTGGTGACCGTAACCTGCTGAATGAGGACCTGCTCACCGAGGGGAATAAAAACCCTGATTTCAGTCCGCAACCCCCTCATCTCTGAAATAAAGGTTGAATAGCCAAGCCCCACACGGCATTCGTAACGGTCAAAAGACGTCAGGGTTGGCACGAAGAATGGAGAGAAGACCTCATAACCCCCTTCTTCTTTTGGGATCCGCAGGTAAAGCGTCGTCCCCCGAAACCCGGAAGGCGGATCCTGAGTCAGATACCGGGTGATCCGGTTCAACGCGGGGTCCTGCCGGCAAATCAGCATCCCCCCTGTTTGATCAACGAATCCGCCAAAATCCAACGAACCCAGATAATTGATCCATTTCACAGGAGTCTGAGGATTCGTGATCACATACTCGCAAACTTCATCTGCAAAATAACCGTACTGATTCATATCTCAGGCCCTCTGTCCGCTCAATCATGGATTATGGATCGAGCCGATTTCCTCACCATCCGTCCAATGCCACATCAACCCTTGCCAAGCGTGACCTTTACAGCGACGTGTTCCTGGTTTATTGAAGGGATCAATGTCCCCTCAATCGGCTCGCCCTCAACCTCAAGCGTAATCGCATTGCCAGGCTCTTTCCGCAGGACTTCAATGTCATAGATCACGCCGCAGTATTTTCTGGTGGCTTTGAAACCCTGCCAGGAATCCGGTAGGACCGGTTCAACGCGCAAGCCATCATAATCCGGCCGGATCCCCAGGATCCATTGCGTGATGGCTACATAATTCCAGGCTGCGGTCCCGGTCAGCCAGGAGTTCTTCGCTTCGCCAAAATGATCCGTATCCCTACCGGCGATCGTTTGGGCATAGCAGTAAGGTTCACTCCGATGCAGGTCGCTGATCACCTCGCGTTTGGAGGGGTTAATTCTCAGGTAATAATCAAGCGCACGGTCCCCGTGACCCAGGATGGCTTCCGAGATCATGATCCAGGGATTGGTATGACAGAAGACGCTGGCGTTTTCCTTGTTTCCGGGAGGATAAGACGAGATTTCACCGAGATGCAAATAATACTCGCTGTAGGCTGGCTGCAAGAGTAAAACCCCATGCTCAGTCGCCAGATGGCGTTCCACAGCCAGCATAGCTGTTTCCGTCAGGCCTTCACCCAAACCGATCCCAGCCATGGTGCACAAACCCTGCGGCTCGACGAAGATCTTACCCTCGGCACAGGATTTTGATCCCACTTTCTTCCCAAAATGGTCATAGGCCCGCAGAAACCAGGCACCATCCCAGCCATACCGGCGGGTGGTCGCGGCCATGCCATCGGCTAACCCTTTTAGCCGGTCAGATTCGTCGGCCAACCCCAGATGCTTTGTGATCTGAGACAGTTCCTCTGCTGCCATGGTGAACAAGGCTGCAATAACCACCGACTCAGCGACCTTGCCGTCCTGCGTACTGCTGGTCTGAAAGGATTCGCCCGGTTTGCTGGAGAAGGTATTCAAATTCAGGCAATCGTTCCAGTCCGCCCGACCGATCAAAGGCAGGCCATGAGGCCCAATATTATCGAGCGTATATTGAATGCACCGGTCAAGATGTTCCAGCAGACTCGTCTCCGTGCCAGGCTTGTTGTCATAAGGCACCTGCTCATCCAGAATGCCCCAATCCGCTGTTTCTTTTAAATAGGCGGCGACAGCCAGGACCAGCCAGGCCGGGTCGTCGTTGAAATCGCCGCCAATGGCATCATTCCCGCGTTTGGTCAGAGGCTGGTACTGATGATACGCGCCGCCGGTTTCAAGCTGGGTCGCAGCCAGATCCAGGATCCGCTGCCGGGCACGATCAGGGACCATCTGGACAAAACCCAGCAGGTCCTGGTTGGAATCCCGAAAACCCATCCCGCGCCCAATGCCGGACTCGAAATACGAGGCGGAACGGGAGAGATTGAACGTCACCATACACTGGTAAGCATTCCAGATATTCACCATCCGGTCTACATGTTCATCGGGTGTCCGGACCTGGAAAATGTCCAGCAATTGCTCCCAGGTCTCCTGTAATGAATTAAAAGCAGTTTCCACCACCTCTGGCTGGAGGTATTTTTCGATGAGGGGAGCGACGGTCCGTTTGTTGATGGTCTGCGTGCCTCTTGGAGAAAACTTCTCAGCTTCTGGGTTTTCATGATAACCCAGGAGAAAAATCACCTGTCGTTGCTCGCCCGGCTTCAGAGAAATGCGGATGTGGTGCACGCCGACCGGCGACCATCCCACCCGCAGCGATTGACTCGTTTTACCGGATTGGACGGCCTGAGGCGCTTCCCAGCCCCGGTAGGGGCCAAGGAACGCTTCCCGCTGTGTTTCGTATCCCACCAGGGGTTCAGAGCAGGCAAAATAAGCAAAATGATTCCGGCGCTCCCGGTATTCCGTCTTGTGGTAAATCACCGAGTCCGCTACCTCAATTTCGCCAATGTTTAGGTTACGCTGGAAATTGGTGGCATCATCATGGGCTTCCCACAGGCAGAATTCCACACTTGAAAAAACCGAGAGTTCTCTTTCCTCATTGGATCGATTCTCAAGCGTCAGGTCCCAGATTTCAAGGGTCTCACCCGGTGGGACAAAGTAGCGCATATCGGCTCGGATCTCGTTGTAAGTGGACCCGATCCTGGTGTACCCCATCCCATGCCGGCAGGCGTAATCTTCAAGCTCATGACGGGTGGGCATCCAGGTCGGTGACCAGAACTCGCCCTGCCTGTCATCCCGCAGATAAATATAGCGCCCCCCCATATCCAGCGGCACATTATTATAGCGGTAGCGGGTCAGACGGCGCAAACGGGCATCCTGGTAAAAGGAATAGCCCCCTGCCGTATTCGATATCAGCCCAAAATAATCCTCCATCCCCAAATAATTGATCCAGGGAAGCGGTGTGTCCGGGCGTGTAACTACATATTCACGGTTTTCATCATCAAAATACCCATAACGCATTCGATTAAGTCATCCTCCAGTAATTAATTAATTCAAGTTGCCTTTTATCCGGTCTACCGCATCCATCAAAAATCACCCGGACATTCACTGCCCTTTATGCCTGACCGCACAGGTGTAAATATCCGGGTGAAGTTACCCTATTGTAACGTTAAGTTCAC
>CAZXRL010000044.1:0-8197 GCA_964643275.1 uncultured Candidatus Brevefilum sp. | reverse complement strand
TGCACCCAGCTACTGCTCGCTGCTGTGGGCCTGCTGGAGCAGATTTTCAACCAGATCATCCACAGGCATTGGAAGGGCATCCTGCTGGAACATCAACACGCTGATCAAGGGCATGTCCATAATAAAGCCAAAGACGTCCATCCCAATCTCATTCTCGCCGCCCATCAGGTCTTGAAAACGGGATTGAATCTCCTCAAGCACCGGTTTTATTGCGGCATAACCCCGCAAGTCCATTACCCATTCCTTGATCGTGGATTCATGGTCTAGCACACAGGGTAATTCCAGTGTGGATGTCAGGTTCGTGGTCATGACCTGGCGGATATCCTGTGAGGATGCGCCAATCAAGATATCAAACTCACCATCTTCCGTGATCCAGGTTTTATATTTCGGATGATAGAAAGCAAAGGAGCGGAAATCAAGGGGGATGGAGACTGTTTTGGTCTCCCCGGGCTCCAGCTCAACTTTTGCAAACCCCTGCAGCTCTTTCGGAGGGCGGGTGAGTATGGATTCCCTGTCATGCACATAGACCTGGACAATTTCCTTGCCTGCTATTTTACCGGTATTGGTGATATCAATGGAAACCGTCAGTCCATCGACATCTTTGAAGGCGTCCGGTGCCACAGGATTGCTGTATTCAAAGCTTGTGTAACTCAATCCATACCCAAAGGGGAACTGGACGGGCACTTTCTTTTTATCGTAATAACGGTAGCCGACAAAAAGGCCCTCTCCATAGTGGACTGACCCGGCATCGCCAGGATAGTTAATATAAGCCGGCGTATCCTCAAGCAGCAGAGGAAAGGTCTCAGCAAGTTTACCGCTCGGGTTGACTTTTCCAAACAGAACATCGGCAATTGCGCCCCCGCCAGCCTGACCCATCATCCAGGCGTGCAGCACAGCAGGAACATCATCAATCCAGGGCTGCATGGTGATGGCTGACCCGCTGTTCAGAATGACAACCGTTTCCGGCTGCACTTTTACCACAGCCTCAATCAGGGCAATCTGATGAACGGTCAGGTTAAGGTCTTCCCGGTCATATCCCTCTGACTCAATGGATTCCGGCAGCGAGATAAAGAGCAGTGTCACATCCGCTGTTTTCGCGATCTCAACCGCCTCATCGATCATGGCCTGATTGTAAGCATCCTCTTCCGGATAACCCTGAGCAAAGACCCATTCGCGATCCCCAGCGACCTTACGAAGCTCGTCCAGGGGCACATCCAGTCTGGTGGGGTTGATATGAGAACTCCCGCCTCCCTGGTAATAAGGCGATTTTGCAGAATTGCCAATCACGGCGATCTGCGCCTGATCTTTGAGCGGTAAAAGTCCATTGTTCTTCAAGAGGACGATGCCTTCGCCGGCAATTTCCCGGGCCAGCTCATGGTGAGCGTCAACATCAAATTCCTTGACGCCGATAGTCTCCTGAGCTTTGAATACGATCTTAAGGATGCGGCGGACGGCCTCATCCAGAACGTCCATCTCAAGTTCGCCTGCGTTAACCGCCTCAATCACAGCGTTGACGCGCTGGTCCTGCGGCCCCGGCATTTCAAGGTCCAGCCCGCCCAGGAGCGCTTTCACCCGGTCATGCACGGCGCCCCAGTCGGAGACAACAAAACCCTCAAAATCCCACTCATCCTTCAAAATTTCGTTCAACAACTGCTGATGTTCCGAACAATAATCACCGTTGACTCGGTTATAAGCGCACATCACCGTCCAGGGTTTGGCCTTTTTAACCGGGATCTCGAAAGATCTCAGATAAATTTCCCGCAGGGTGCGCTCATCAACCACGGCATTAATTGTAAAACGCTGATATTCCTGATTGTTGACCGCGTAATGTTTGAGTGAGGTCCCTACGCCCTTGCTCTGGATCCCGTCAATCAGGCTAACGGCCATTTCTCCGGAGAGAAAAGGGTCTTCAGAAAAATACTCAAAATTGCGCCCGCCCAATGGCGTCCGCTTGATGTTAGCGCCGGGACCCAGCAAAATATCCACATCCTGAGACTGCGCTTCCTCAGCCATAGCTTCACCCATCCGTTCAAGCAGGCCGCGGTTCCAGGTGGAAGCCAGACAGGATGCTGTTGGGAAACAGGTCGCCGGCAGACTTTTCTTTGAGAGCTCAGTCTCATCCGGCACACAGCGGACTCCATGCGGCCCATCCGCAACAAAAATGGATGAAATCCCAAGACGATCAACCCCCACAGTCGTCCATGAGCTTGCGCCTGTACACAGCGCAGCTTTCTCTTCAACGGTCATCTGAGCGATTAATTTTTCAATTTTCTCCATGTTGTTCTCACATTTCCTAATTATTTTGGACTCATTTCAAGCACCAGGGTGATACTCTTCCTCAAAGGCCAAATATCAAAAACACCTGCGGGCACTGGGCTTACACTGTTGACAGGTCCCACTCCTCATAGATCTTTGGGACATCGCTGATCAAACGCTGTGTGTAGGGCTCTTTAGGATTCAAGATCACTTCATCAGCAGTCCCACTTTCCACGAACATACCCTGATCCATAATGTAAACTTTATCGGAAACAAAATAAGCGAGTCCGATATCATGGGTGATGAAAATAACCGACATCCCAATATCATCGCGCAATTGCAATAGCATATCCAGGATGGTTGCCCGCGAACAGGCGTCAATCATCGAGGTGATCTCATCAGCCAGCAATATTTTGGGGTTAAGCAGGAATATCCGGGCGATCATTAGCCGCTGCATCTGCCCGCCGGAAAGCTCAAAAGGATACTTGTTCGTCATTTCGTCAAATTTTAGGTTGACAAAGCTGCAGGCCTTTTCCATCATCTCGACTTTTTCAGAATAGGGAAGCCTGCCATCCCCACGCATGCGGATACAATCCAGCAAAACGGCATCAATTTTATTGAAGATGTTATACGAAGAAAATGGGTCCTGAAAAATCGCCTGAATATTTTTCCAGTAGGCCACTCGTTTCTTGTTGGTGCTGAGATCACGCTCCTTCCCCTCAAAATAAATTTCACCTTCCGTAGGATTAATCAATCCTAAAAGCAATTTGGCCAGGGTTGTCTTCCCGCTGCCAGATTCGCCGACAATTGAAATGACTTCTCCCTCATAGAGATCTAAATCCACATGATCAACGGCGAGAGTTCTGGTCCGGCCAAACCCAAACACTTTGGTCAGCCCTTTTGCACTCAGATAAATCTTTTTATTTTTTATCATTTTGATAGAACTCCCTTAATTCCTCTTCAGTAAAGATGCAACGGTAAGCCCGGTTATTGCCCAATTCACGCATCAGCACGGAATTCACCAGACATTCAGGCTGGACAAATTTACACCGTTCTGCAAACCGGCAGCCAGAAGGCGGATCTTTGAGATTGGGCGGCACACCAGGAATTGCCCGCAAACTCACATCGCGCAATCCTTCTTCGGGCACGATGATGGCGCCCATCAACCCGTACGCGTAAGGATGAAGCGGATCGAAAACTGCGTTCTTAGCGCTGGCCTGTTCCACAATCTGGCCAGCGTACATCACCATAATGTCATCGGTCACATTGTAAAGCAGAGGAAGCTCATGGGTGATAAAGATCATCGATTTGATGATGCCCTTGTCCATCATATCCCTCAGCATCTTGATGACTTTCTTCTGTGAGGTAACATCAAGCGCAGAGGAAGGCTCATCAGCAATCAAGACCTTGGGCCCAAGGATCACCGACGTTGCAATCACCGTCCTTTGTTTCATCCCGCCTGAAAGTTCAACGGGATATTTCTCCAGGACATTCGGCGGCAGCCCCAGAGTTTCAAAGCGCTCAGTAGCAAGCTCAAGAATATACTCTTTGGAGGCATCAGGATGATGGGCATGGACCACATCTTCAATGAAACGGATGATCTTCTGGGTCGGGTTAAGGGCGTTCATCGCCGATTGGGGAATATAAGCAATCTCTTTCCCCAAAATTAACTTTCGCACGCTGTCGGGATCCATGCCTGAAATGTTTTTTCCGTTTATGATGATCTCTCCGCTCGTATAATGAAGCGGAGGGAAATAATAGCCCATCAGGCTCAGCGCCAGCGTTGATTTACCGCATCCGGATTCTCCTGCAATGCCCAGCGACTTTCCCTCTTCCACTGCCAGGGAAACATGGTCCACCGCATAAACGTTTTCTTTAAACCGGGTGATATACTTCGTTGTGAGTTCTTTTACCTCAAGCATATAATTTGACATGTTTATCACCTAGTCCCTCAATGCAGGATTGAATACCTGATCAAGCCCGGTATTCATCAGGTTCAACGAAAAGGATACCAGAGCAATCGCAACAATCACCGGGAAATATGCCCACCACTTTCCCATGATATGCGCCGAATAGATCATCGCCCAGTTCATCATTAAACCCAATGTTGGAACTTCAGTTGTTTTCGGCCCCAGGCCCAAAATAGACAACCCGGCTTCCGCCAGGATTCCAGAAGAGATTTGCAGGATCAGCGCCATGAAAACATAGGACGCAATATAGGGGAGGATATCGGCAACGATGATGTGCAGAACGGAATGCCCTGATAATTTCGACAGGTTCACATGATCGCGGTTCCTGAGAGATATGACCTGTGCTCTCACAGCCCTGGTTGTCCACACCCAGGATGTCAAACCAATCACTGCCGCAATGGTGATCGCACCGCGCTGCTCCTGCCCGATACTGTAAGAAATCAGGATCAAGAGCACAAAGCTTGGGATCACTGTAAAGAGATTGGTGATGAACATGATGATGTCATCCAGCCACCCACCGATATACCCTGCCAGTAATCCGAGGGATAGACCGATCATTGTTGCGATCAATCCCGCAACCAGACCAATCTTGAGCGATACGCCTATTGCAGCGACCAGCTCTGTCAACATGTCCCGGCCAAAATTATCCGTCCCCAGCGGTAAGATCCGCACGTTGGCGACCTGATTGACATTCACATAATCCTTCTGATTTACGTATCCGACTTCATCCAGATCCCCGGTTTCTTCGTTTCTGACAGAAATATGAAATCCCTCTGTTGCCAGGATGCCTTCAAGGGAGGCGTCAAGCCTGACATAATATTTTCGTTTTGCAGCGGTCATCCCGGGAACCACAATTGTGGAATCGTAATTATTGACCCACAGCTCCATGAGTGATTCGGTATCATCAATGTCAATCTCATCCTCAGGAACGCCGTATTCGATCAGCCATTCCTTCATATCCTGGCGCTCCTGGTCCCCCAATCTGCTGGCTATCCGATTGATTGCAGCGTTATCAAGATTCAGAATGTATTGAGGAGACCTGAGACTGTCATAGACATTTACGTAAATTCCGGGTTCAAAAAAAGTGCCCTGCCCGATGATACCAAGGGGATTATCCGTCACAAACAAAGGGTAAATAATCACCAGCAACAGGATGGCCATAAAAATTACAAAGCCAACCAGGAATTTCGGAGAGCGAAAGATCTGTCCAAGTGTGTGTTTCATGTCGATATCTCTCCTTAATCCGTCTGGGCTGCTTTAATCCGCGGGTCAATGACACCATACAGGATTTCAATGAGAAAGGTTGTGACCAGGACCATCAGCGTGATGAGCAGAGTCGCTGCCGAAATCATTGGATAATCCTGACCCATAACAGCGGTTAGAATGGTGGAGCCCAATCCCGGGTAACTGAAGATGGTCTCTGCAACCAGTGCGCCGCCAACCATCGTGCCAATGGAAAGGGCCAGACCCGTAATCTGCGGCAGCATCGCGTTTCTGAAGACATAACCAATGATCTTTCGATCCTTTATTCCCAAAAACCGTGCAAACTTTACATAATCCGCATTCAACTCATAGATGGACATGGAACGCATGCCGATCGCCTGGCCGCCAATCGCTATGGTCACAATTGACCAGAAGGGGAGTTGATAATGAAGGATCACAGACTTTATAAAGTCCCAGCTGAATTTTGGGATCATGTCAAACCCGTAGCCGCCGGATGTTGGAAACCATTTCAACTGAACACCAAAGATCACCAGCAAAATAACTGCCATCCCAAAAGCCGGCAAATTGCTGAGGAAAATACTGGCGGGCAACAGGACCTTATCAAAGCCCTTTTTGACATACGCTGCCAGAGCGCCAAGCGTATTACCAATCATCCAGCCAACAAGAATCGCCGGAAGTTGCAACGCGAGCGTCCAGCCCAGGGAAGATTTCAAGATATCCGCCACCGGTCTGGGATACTGGCTGAATGAAGTTCCAAGATTGCCTTGAAACAGGTTTCTCACATAAAGGAAAAATTGTTCATGCATGGGCCGATTGGTACCAAAAAGGGTTGCATATTCTTCATATACTTTTTGGATACCCGTCTGGCTCGTCATCCCCTGGACCACCCTTTGGGTAATGATCGCTACAGGATCGCCAGGCATAAGGCGGGGTAAGATGAAATTCAGTAAAAAAGCAAAGATCAGGGTAATTAAAAACCAGATAAGCTTCCCGCCGAAATATTTTAGATAGCCTTTCAACGCAGCACCTCCTATTGATTGGCAATTACTAAAAACCGCCATGCCCCTTTTTGCCTGGAGCATGGCGGCTGCTATTGAATTATCGGTTACGGGACAAGTTCCAGGCCGTAAAGGCCGGCAATGCTGTAACCATCAAGCAGATTCATCGGCGGGATATTTCTGCCATCATCCGCTGCAGGATAATTCGTCCAGACAGTTTCATTGACTGTGTAGAATTGGTCAGGACGGTACATGAGCGAGAAGGAGGGAATATCGGTCAGGTAGATTTCGGTTGCCTCAGTGTAGAGTTCAATCAATCGGGCCTGATCGGCTGTCGCGGGGATTTCGGCGATGATCTCATCAATCCGAGGATTGACATAACCACCCCAGTTACCGTTCCAGTTCCCCTGGGTTCCGGCAAATTCAGAGCTCATGATTTGGCGGACGCGTCCCCAGGGTTGCGTCGGGCCAGCACCATCGCTCCAGACCATGAAGATATCATATTCGGTCTGTTCACCATCAACAAAGACAGTCTGGTAGACACCCCATTCGGGATACAGGGTCGTAATCTCAATGCCGATCTCTTCGCCAGCGGCAGCCACGATCTCCATGGCAGCCTGCCAGTCGGACCAGCCATTGGGGCAGACAGCGTTGTAGGAAAGCTTCTGGCCATCAATGTCGCGCCAGCCATCGCCATCCGAATCAACAATTCCGGCCTCATCCAGGAGTGCATTCGCACCCTCGATATCACTGCCCACCCACTGCAGGTCAGCAACGGCTGCCTGGTCATAGAGGGCCTGTTCACCAGCGGTCGGGTTCATGACGGATCGCGGAACCTGGGCAAAGGTCGGGGACTGGTTGGTCATAGCATTGGCGATGATCGTGTCATAGTCCACTGCCATTGCGATTGCTTTGCGGACCGCAACATTATCCAGACCAAAGGATTTCAGGTTGTAGTAAGCGGTCGGGAGACTGGCGGTCAGGCCATAAGGTGCATCGTCCATCCAGGTGGAAATGGGCAGCCCATCGACAAGCCAGAGGTCCTGAACATTGGCGTTGAATTGCTGGCTGACATCCACTTCACCGGCTTTCAAAGCGAGGAAACCGGCGTTGTTGTCGGCATAGATGGTGTGAGCAAGATACTTCGGAACAGGTAGGCTTCCCCACATTGAATCATCCTGGCCCCAGTAGTTGTCATCACGGACAAAAACAACCTTCTGATCGTCATTATAGAATTTGGTGTAAGGGCCGGAAGCAACAAAATCTTCAGCGGGATCTTCCTTGAGGGCGGCTGCATCAAAGCCGGCGCGCTCTTCCAGTGCTTCGGTCCAGGCTTTCTGGACAACATATTCGCTGCTGATGTAGGCTTTGACCAACAGGGGGTTCACAGCGTTACCGTCGGCATCCAGTTTGGCTTTGACCACAACCGTTTGGGGATCAAGGGCTTCAACGGTCTCAATGTATTCCCCATACCCAACGCCTGCTGTGGTCTCGTACTTGACATTGGTTGCCCAGGTATAAGCCACATCGTCAGCGGTCACCGGCGTCCCATCACTCCACATGGCAGCTTCTTTGATCGTGAAGGTGATCTCGGTCATGGCATCATTCCAAGTGTAATCGCCATCTGCCAGCAGAGGGATTTCCTCGCCATTGATCATATTGTACATGTAGGGTGTTTCCCAGATCGGGACACGGGCACTTGATCCTGCTGAAACGCCCATCGCGTTGTTGTTGGTCGAGGCGTAGGGA
>CAZXRL010000043.1:0-17487 GCA_964643275.1 uncultured Candidatus Brevefilum sp. | reverse complement strand
AATCTAGTGTTATTGAAAAGAAGATGTATATAGAAAAACCAAAGGACGGTACGACGTCCACCTATGTGACACCCTTATCCACTGTACCCTGTCCGCAAAACTCTGGAAGGATTTCGAATTGTCCTCCGGGCGGGTGCAGGACGTGGACAGGAAACATCATGACCCCATCGCGGTCGGCGACCAGGTAGTATTCATCCCGGCGGACGACGGCGCTGGCCTGATCGTTGAAATCCTGCCCCGCCGCAACGCTCTGGTGCGCACGTCTGCCAGACCCATGCACGGTGCGCATGCCTTCGAACAGGTGATCGCTGCAAATCTGGGCCAGGTCGTCCCAGTCTTCGCGGCCACGAACCCTGAGCCCAAATGGCGGATGCTAGACCGATTGCTGGTCGCTGCTGAGTCCGGCGGTATCCCGTCACTGGTGGTGGTCACCAAGATCGACCTCCTGCGAGGTCAAAGCACGGAAAAAGACCTTCTGGTTGTGGTCGAACGGTACCGCCAGATTGGTTATCCTGTGGTCCTGGTCAGCGCGCAGACTAGAGAAGGGCTGGATGATTTACGCCAGACTCTTGCTGGAAAGACCTCAGTTCTGGCTGGCAAATCAGGCGTGGGAAAATCCACGTTACTGAACGCGCTTGACCCCCGCCTGGATCTGGCTGCCCACTCAGTGAATCCTAAGACAGGCAAAGGCCGCCATACGACCTCCCACCTGGAGATGTACCCGCTGGCGTTCGGTGGTGCGGTGATTGATACACCCGGCACCCGTGAATTTGGCATCTGGGGGGTACAACCCGAGGGTCTTGCTGACTGCTTCCCCGAAATGCGATCGCTGCTGGGACGATGCCAATTCGGCCTGAGCTGCACCCATGATGATGAACCCGGCTGTGCCATCCGCCAGGCGGTAATGGCTGGAGCCGTCAGCCCCCACCGGTATCAAAGTTACCTCCGGCTGAAAGCGGATCTGTGAGGTGCGGTATGCGGATCAATTTTAAGGATATTAACGCAGACTTCACCTGTAAAAATTGCGGCTGGTTCGTCAGCGCAAGTATGGGGGTTTCCGGTGTGGTAAACCGTAATCACTGTCCCTGCTGCCTGTATTCCCGGCATGTAGACCTGTTTGAAGCCGGCGATCGGCTGTGCGCCTGCAAGGCTTTGATGACGCCGGTTGGGGTAACCCTGAAACGGAACAAGGATAAGTATGCGCTAAGAGGCGGCGAACTGATGCTGGTTCACTGCTGTACGGATTGCGGGGCTCTGTCCATCAACCGGATTGCTGCGGACGACGACACAGTGGTCATTCTGGCTGCCTTTGAACGCGGGATCGGAAGCACGCCTCAATTCCGGCAGCAGTACCAGGAAGCCGGTATCACACTTCTGCAGGAACCAGACCGATCCCTTGTGGAAACCTGCCTTTACGGCGCGGCCGTCTCATTATCCATTTGACACCTTAACGACAACTTCCCCGGTGCTTTGATGGCACCGGGGAAAAACCGCACTTTTTATTTTCCACAATGGATCAAATCAGCATTTTATCCGTAAACTGTTAAAGCCATCGCAGTTCAGGAATCCCCAATTCCTGATCACCCAATACCTATCACCACCCTTATCGATACCTATTGCGAGCTCCCTCAAAACCCGTTTGTGAAAATTGGTTAGCTGCTTCCAGGGTCCACCTGTTCCGGCAGTGCCTCTTCATATCTGCTCGGGCATTTCAACAGTAATTCTTCCGCGAAGAAACTGCCGTCCGGCTGGATGGTGCCCGTAAGGATTGCCTGCGCTTCATCCTTCAGCATATCCGGCGGCGCGCCTTTGTAAATCACCCTCAGCCTTGGTGCCTCCGAATCAAGCGCAGCCTGATGCAGTACAGCCGCAATGCCCCCCCGGGCTTCGATATCCTCTCCGTTTGCCGGAATGTGGGCGATGGTGAAATGCAGTTCACCGGCTTCTGAATCATAGGCGATGGTCTCGCCAATGACGGCGCCTGAGACTCTCAGATTTTCTCCGACGCGTTCAGCTCCTGAACGCTGCAATTCTTCAACCGTCATAAAAAATTCTGCTGTCGATTGCGTGGCACTGACCACCATGAACATCACTGCGGCCAGCAGCAACACCGCCCCAATAATCAATTTTGTCCGGCTTGATCTGGAAATTGTCGTGCCTGATGACGCCATTGTTGATATCCTCTACTTGTTACCAGTAATCCATGACCACCCTCATTATATCGGATAGGGGAAAATTGCATACATCGTTATTCAGAGCGGGTTTCCACGCAACCCTGCCAATTTCCTATCCCGTAGATGAGGGTGTCCTATGGTATATTTTAATCACTTAAATCCACGTTTGGGAGTTGCTATGTACATTGCCATTGAGGGAGTCATAGGTGTGGGGAAAACCACCCTGGCACGTCTCTTACAAAATTCTTTTGACGCCGAACTGCTCCTTGAAATCTTTGAAGAAAACCCTTTTCTGAGCGATTTTTACGGGGACCGCGCCCGGTATGCTTTTCAGACCCAGATATTTTTCCTCCTCAGCCGCTATCACCAACAGAGAAAAGGCGTGGGAGATGCCCTCGCGGAGAATCCCTGGCTGATTTCGGACTATACCTTTGAGAAAGACGCGTTGTTCGCCGAGGTCAATTTGAATGGCGATGAGCTCGAAATGTATCATAAGGTTCATGAAGCGCTGGCTGAAAAGATCACAAAGCCGGATCTGATCGTATACCTTAAGGCGGATACCGAGGTCCTCATGCATCGAATCGCCCAACGCGACCGCCCCTATGAACGCCAGATGGACATCAACTATATTGACACCCTTAACCAGACTTATGAGATGCATTTTCCCAACACGCCTCACGGAAATGTATTGACGATAAATACCAATGACCTGGATTATGTCAGGCGGAAAGAAGATCTCGACCAAGTTGACCGGCAAATCCGCCAGGCATTAAAGATGGCACCTTTCCAGGAATCGCTCCCGATTGACCTTTAAGATTAGGGGGACACAATGCGCATTACGCAGGAACTGCTCCATAATTTTGCAAAGCAATCTGTGGAGGCGCGCAGGCGAAGTGAGCCTGACCTGCTGGCCGCTTACCTTACCGGATCGCTGCTGGACGAAGACCCGCTGCTTGGAGGCACAACGGACATTGATCTGGTGTTGATCCATAAGTATCAGATCCCCGTTGAGCGGGAGACCGAAGCGGTCACAGCGGAAGTCTCTCTGGATATTTTCCATAAACTCAAAGATGACTACAACCAGCACAGGACCCTACGTCACAATCCCTGGATGGGATATCCCCTGACTCGCTCCCAGATCCTGTTGTTCGATACAGGCCACTGGCTTGAATTCATCCAGGCAGGAGTCGCGGCGGATTTTCACCGTTCGGACAATGTTTTGGTACGGGTGACCGGGTTAGCAGAGGCGGCCCGGGAGAGCTGGTTTGGCCTTCAAAGTACTTCAGAGGTTTCCCACCGGGAATGGCTTGACCTTTACCTGAGTGTATTGAAACTGGCAGCCAACAGCGTTGCAGGGTTGATCGGCCCGCCCCTGACGACCCGCCATTTTCTGAGTTCCTTTTCAAGGCGTATGGAGGCGTTAGGCACTCCCAAAATCCTGGCCGGCTTCTATGGCCTGCTCGGGGGATCAGAGTTCACGGGCGATCACATTAATGATTGGATTGACGCTTTCGAACTCGACCTGCACGCCCTTGTTGAAACGGCCCCCTATCCGGTTCATCTGGCGCCCTGCCGGCATGCGTATTACACTGCTGCAATTCGAGACCTCTCACTGGGCGAGACCCCTGAGCAGGCCATCTGGCCGCTGCTGAGGATCTGGCTGGATGTCCAGCTTGCCACGCCCCATCCGTTGCCGGGAGCACCTGTGTGGGAGGAACTCCTGCAAACCACCCGCCTTGTGGAAGACAACCGGGAAGAAAAGATAGCTGCCTTGGACGCCTATCTTGATAATATTGAGATCGTCATTGAAGCCTGGGCAGAAAATTATGGATAATTTTGCGCTATCGAGCCTTTTGAACATACCTGGGTTGATGGAATATTAAATAAAATTCATCGGTTATTTCCACAAAAATGTGGATAACTTACCCAAAAACTGTGGATAACGTATACGAAATGTGGATAACTCGCTCAAATTTTCCAAGAATCACCTGGCATGACTCTGGATAAATTAAGGATAAAATCCAGCCCATCAGCGCCATAAACCCCGACCATGGATTGTTTTTCGAGTTGTTATCCCCACTCTCCACAGGGCGTTGTTGATAAATTTCAGGTGAAACAACCCTCAGATATCTGGCGTTCAGCGAGGTCCTACCCGCTATATCTGTTGAATCGTGATGATCTTTCTTTACCAGGAGCACTTTTCCACATATCCACAGGCCCTACGACTATTACTAATTAAAGATTCTATAAATAATTAATGTGAATAAGTTAACCTTTCCGTATCCCTTCCTCCTGAAAAGACTATTCGTTTTTTAGAACTGGCAGGAATTTGAGTGACTTGGGTCAAAGTCAATAAAGCGTTTTATAATCTGGTAAAAGAAAAATCGTAAACCAAGGATGAGAGGACAGCCTGGTGAAGACCAGTGGCGATATCTCATAACGGACCAAAATTGAGTCTGTGAGCTGACGCTGGAATTGGAGCATAGTTTTGATGGAAACATTGACCGCGATCGCATCAAGAAGAAGTATTCGCAAATTTAAACCGGACCCGGTTTCACGTGACCTGTTGAATAAGATCCTTCAAACTGCCACCCTGGCACCTTCGGGTAAAAACAAACAGCCCTGGCGGTTTTATGTTGTCGATGAAACTAAACGGGCTGAAATGATACAAAAAATGCAGCAGGGGATGGATAAAACGAAGGAGGCGGGGATTGGAACAGGAAGCGCCAAATATACCATTAAGGTGATGGCGCAGGCACCAGTCACGGTCTTTATCTTTAACCCGACCGGAGCGCATCCCATGTCGGAAAGAGATAGCTATGGATATTTCTCAGATGTGGTTGATATCCAGTCCATCGGTGCGGCAATCCAAAACATGCTCCTGGCTGCGGTTGAGCTCGGTCTGGGGTCGCTTTGGATTTGCGATGTCTTTTTTGGATACGATGAACTTTGTGATTGGCTGGGAGTGGAAGGTCAGATGATCGCAGCTGTATCGCTCGGTTATCCTGACCAAGCACCCGAAGCGAGACAGCGTGATGCAGTGGATGATGTCACGGTTTATGTGGAATGAGAGATAGTAACCTTGTTATTTAGGATTACTTAAATGAAATGACTTGACATTCTATACCGAACGGTATAGAATGTTTTCCATGGATAACAAACAGATCCTGCTGGATCGGGCTCTGGAGCTTTTCAGCCTGCGCGGGTACGATGCGGTCAGTGTGCAGGATGTGGTAGATGCCGCAGGCGTCACCAAACCCACTCTCTATCATTATTTTTCCAGCAAACGGGGGTTGTTGGATGCGTTGATCGACCGGGAATCCGGGCAGCTTTTGGCGGGGATCATGGGGGCAGGCGCATATCAGGGAGACCTGGTCATGACACTTGAGACGATCACCCGGACCTATTTTCAGATTGCGGAAGAGCACAGCAGCTTTTACCGGATGCAGCTTGCCATGTACTTTTCCCCTCCTGAATCTGAGTCAAACCAGGCCATTAGAAAAGTATCAGGAAAGCAACAGGCTTTTCTTGAAGAGATTTTTCTCAGGGCTGCGGAGGATCACGGCAATATGAGGGGACGCCACCGCCGATATGCGGCTGGTTACCTGGGGGCGATCAATGCCATGATCGGGCTTTTTCTCAATGAGGAATTGACGCTGACCGATGAGGTGGTTTACCTGACGGTTCACCAATTCATGCATGGGATTTTCAGTTAAGAGGATAGGTCATTTAGGTATTCGATTAGGCTGTCAGATCATCCATCTGCACAGCGCAAGGAGATTGATTTATGGTTTCACCCTGGGCAAAGGACGCCGTTTTCTATCACATTTACCCGCTCGGCTTATGTGGTGCACCTGAGCGGAATGACTTTACGCTTCCCGTTGAATGCCGGCTGGAGGTACTTTATCCCTGGCTGGACCATCTCAAATCGCTGGGTGCGGATGCGCTTTACCTGGGGCCGGTATTTCAATCTTCAAGCCATGGATATGATACAGCCGATTATTATCAGATCGACCGGCGGCTGGGCGATAATGATGACTTTGCCAGATTTGCAGAAAGCGTTCATCATAAAGGAATCCGCTTGGTTCTGGATGGCGTTTTCAACCATGTCGGGCGGGATTTCTGGGCCTTCAAGGATGTTCTCAAGAATGGTGAAGGGTCAGCCTATAAAGATTGGTTCTTCAACCTGCGGTTTGGTGAACGCAGTCCGCATGGGGACACTTTCAGCTATGAAGGTTGGCAGGGGCACACCAGTTTGGTAAAACTCAACCTGGCACATCCACATGTCCGGGAGCATCTATTTGATGCGGTGGCGATGTGGATGGACAGGTTTGCGATTGACGGACTCCGGTTGGATGCTGCGGACTGTATTGATAAGGATTTCCTTCAGGCGTTGCATGCCTTCACCAAATCCCGCCAACCGGATTTCTGGTTGATGGGCGAGGTGGTACACGGCGATTACCGGGATTGGGCGAACCCGGAGACACTGGACTCGGTGACCAACTATGAATGTTATAAAGGGCTGTATTCAAGCTTGGTGGATGTCAATTATTTTGAGATCGCCTATGCCTTGAACCGTCAGTTTGGGCATGAGGGAATCTATCAGAATCTCTGGCTCTATAATTTTGTGGATAACCACGATGTCGACCGGGTTGCCAGCAAGTTTGAGGGTTCTTCATTGCTCTATCCACTCTATCTGCTGCTGTTCACCATGCCCGGAATTCCATCAGCCTATTACGGCAGTGAGTGGGGCGAAAGTGCAGTTAAAGATGAGTGGACGGATGCCGCCCTCCGCCCGGCTTTGGATCTGGAAAAATGCAAACGGGAGGCACCGGTTGAAGGTCTTGCCGGGTTTATCCGGCAACTGGCCAACCTGAGAAAAGCTCTCATGCCTTTGCGGCACGGGGCCTATCAGGAGCTGCACGTCAACCATCAGCAGTTCGCGTTCACCCGTAAATCCGGCGATGAGAGGGTCATTATCATTCTTAATAGCGCAAAAGAACCCGCAGAACTTTCATTGGATCTGCCAGGGATGGGTGGGATCTGGATTGATCAGCTTGGTCAGGGAGAGTCCTTCAATGTTGAGGAGGATAGACTCAGGCTGTCAATTCCGGGGAACTGGGGCAGAATCCTGACGCGGGGATAATAAAAAGGTGTTATTGATGTCTTGGATTCATAACCGCTTTGGGAAGCATCCGCCGCGTTCAATCACCTGCGCACCAGTACGGGCGTTTTTAAAACACCGGACCGGACTGATCTTGAGCCGGTATCCGGAAGAGAGTGCCCATTCCCCCAATTGACGCAGTTCATGAAGCGCCTTTTTCACTTCAAGGCCTTCCTGAACGCCAAACCGGTAAGTGAAAAAACCGGGATTGATTTCGAGGTAATTGAGGATCGATTCCCAGGCAGTCAATACGGGACGGAGTTTCGAGCAGGGGTGGATATCCTTAAGCGGCTTGAGGGGGAGATGCAGGTTGCGGTTCAGAACATCCAGCAAGGTTGGATTGTAGAGGAACCGGGCATATGCTGAGCTGTGCGTGACCTGGTGCGCAGGGGGCAGGTCAACTTTCCGGGTTTCGGAATAGACCTCAATTTCGAGATGGTAGGTTTCATCCACCCGGTTATGATAATCCTCCAGATCTTCCTTTGGTACAAGAGCTTTGATGGCGTTCAGGATCTCTCTGGCGGCGATTTCTAGTTGTGCTTTCATGGATTGCTCTGTGTCCTCAAGGCTGACCGGCGGAATAATCTCCCCGACCCGCATGGTCAGCGTGGGATGTCTCAAATGGAGAGCTTCCTGCAAACTGTCTTTAACACCCCCGAACCCGATTGGCAGGATCGGCGCGCGGGCCTTATAGCTCAGCCGGGCAACGCCGGTCTGGGCTTGCATTTGCGTTGGATTCCAGATGCCGCCTTCCGGGAAGATGCCCAGGATCCCATCCTGCGCCAGGACATCCAGTCCCATCTGCAGGCCTTTCTGATCAAGGTTGCCCCGATTGACCGGGATCAGGCCATAAGCATTGGCGATGAAGGCATAGTTGGGATCGAAGGGGATATCCCCATTGCCGATGAATTCCACCATACCCGGGGTATAAACGGCCATCATCACTGCCTCGAGAACAGCGGCGTGATTGCCCGCCAGGATGAGGGGGCCTTCCACCGGCAGGCGCTCTTTCCCAATGATCTCGACTTCTGTGAGCATGGTTAGAAGCATGCCGCCCAGTGCAGTCATACTCTTGCGAATTAGAGTTTTGCGGGGATATTTCAAGCTGTAGGCGGGAGTGTTCATGGTGATATCTTATGTATATCAGAATTTGATATGCCTGGAGGTGATCCTCAAAGGGATTATCCAGGCTGGGGTATCTCGGGCATCATTATAATTCATAATCCTAACTAAAGATTCTCAGCAGGGGATTCCGGCATCCCGGTCGGGCAACCCGGGTATAATTGTCCAGCCGGATCATCACCAATCATGGAATCAAAGATTTATGAACTTTTCAAGAATCACGAACCAAAGCTTTTGGGGCAGGCTGATCAGATTACCTCTGAAACTGATCCCGAAGAGGATGGTTTTGCCAATCGTCCAGGGCCGGCTCCGCAGCAGGAAGTGGATCGTCGGCTCCGGTGAGCATGGCTATTGGCTGGGGAGTTACGAATTTAACAAACGCCTTGCTTTTGAAGGCGAGATCAAGCCGGGGTCGGTTGTTTACGACATCGGGGCCAACGTCGGGTATTTTAGCTTGCTAGCTGCCGTGCTGGTTGGCGACAAAGGCCTGGTCTATGCCTTTGAACCGCTGCCGCGCAACGTCTACTTTCTCAAAAAGCATGTTGCTCTCAACCGGATGGATCAGATTGAGGTTTTTGAGGCCGCCGTGTCTGACCAAAGCGGTGAGGCCTTCTTTGGCCTGGGTGCGAGCACTGCCATGGGGCATTTGTCGGCATCGGGTGAGATTTCTGTCCAGCGGGTGAGATTGGATGAGTTGGTCAGAACGGGAGAATTATTACCGCCTGATTATCTCAAGGTGGATGTTGAAGGTGCGGAATTTGAAGTCCTGCAAGGCGCGCGTGAAATCCTTGCACAACACCGCCCGGTTATATTTCTCGATACCCATCAGCGGGATGCACATGAACCCACAATCGCGTTGCTTGGCGAGCTTGGATATTCTTTCGAGATTCTGGATGGCAAACCTCTGCCGGAGACCAAAGAGTTGATTGCCAGAGCGTCTGACTTGAATTAGTATTCTATCTGGTCTGTCTCAGAGACGGATCTCTCCAGAGGGCATTTGCTTCTTTTTGTCCTGGATGCGTTTTAGCCAGTCTGCAAGGTAAACAATCAGGACTGAGAAAGATCCCAGGAATAGAGAAGCCGTATAAGCTTCAATGAAACGACGTTCTTCCAGCGAACGATAAATATAAAGGGTTGTGGTTTCCGTTCTTCCCTGAACACCTCCGCCAATGACCAGTACAGCGCCAAATTCACCCAGCGCCCGGGCAAAGGTCAAGGTGATCCCGTAAATCAACCCGCTTCTGAGCTGGGGGAAAATGATGCGCCAGAACATTGTCCATTTGCCGGCGCCCAGGGTCGCTGCGGCGTTCTCCTGACTCCAGTCCAGGTTGCTGATGACGGGGATCATCTCACGGATCATGAACGGCAGGCAGACAAAAAGCGTTGCCAGGAACATCCCGGGCAGGGCAAATGCGACTCTGATACCCAAAGTATCCATCAGGGGGCTGAAGAATCCTGTTCGTCCAAAAAGGAGCAGCAACATATATCCGACCACAACCGGGGAAATTGCAAAGGGGACATCAATGATTCCGTTCATCAGGGCTTTCCCCAAAAATTGATGCCGGACAATAACCCAGGCGATCAGAGTCCCAAAGATGGTTTGGACGAGGACGACCAGCAGCGCAATTCTCAGAGAAAGGAACAGGGATTGAAAAAGTGCCGCCGAGGTAATGCTTTGCCAGATCGCTCCCAGTCCTTCTTCAAAAGCACCCCGAACCATGGCAATAATGGGCGCTACAATCAGAAAGCCCATATAAGCAATGACCAGAAGGATCAACAGCCATGCGCCCCATCCTTGCTTCTCCTGATTCATCTGCGGGCTACCCAGGCTTTCTGAAGCGCATTAGCAATAGCCAGGACAATCAGCGCTATGCTAATCAACAGGATGGAGATTGCGCTTGCTCCCAGCCTGTTTTCAGATTCAACCGCTCCGAGAACATACACAGCGGCGGTTTGTGATTTCAGGGGGATATTCCCGGCAACGATCACCACTGCTCCGAATTCTCCAATCGCCCGGGAAAAACTCAGTAATGAACCACTGATAGTCGGCAGGATCAGAGCAGGCAGGACAACTTTCCGAAAGGTCATCCAGGAACTGGCACCGAGGGTCTCAGCAGCTTTTTCCTGAGTACGATCCAGTTCCAGCAAGACCGGCTGGATGGCCCGGACTACAAAGGGAAACGAGATGAACAGCAAGGCGATTACAATCCCGGGTGGGGCAAAGATCACCTGTAACCCGAGTTTTTCAAGCAGGAAATTGCCCAAGGTTTCTTGCGGCCCATACAGCATGACCAGCATCACGCCCGTGACCAGCGTTGGGATCGCAAGGGGAAGATCGATGATGGCATTGAGGATGTGTTTGCCGGGGAACTCGTAACGAACGAAGACATAAGCCGTTATCAATCCCATGACGGCGTTGATGACCGTCATCAAGGCCGATGTCCATAAGGTCAGACCGATCGCGTGCCTGGCAAGGGGGAGCGTGATCTGATGCCAGAGTCCCGAAAGCCCCTCGCGGAATCCATCCTGAAGGATGACAAGGATGGGGATCACGACCATCAGGAGGATGTAGAGAATCCCCGGTACACGCAGAACGAGATTGGAAAAGGAGGACTTCTTTTGGCCTTGTACGAGGGCCTGATCCATCATTGCTCCCCGGCCTGGACTTGCAGGATTGCCCGGGTGTAAACACCTTCGTCACCGAAAATCTCCGTCATGATTCGTTCCCAGCCGCCAAAGTAATCAACTGTAAAGAGGTCCTCAACCTCGGGGTATTGGTCTGTTGTTGAGGCGGCGATCTCCGGGTTGACCACCCTCAACCCATGATCCGCAAAGACCTCCTGGGCTTCGGGTGTGAACAGGAAGTCAACAAACGCTTCTGCGACTTCCCGTGTGCCATGCTTATCAACGCTGGCATCGACCAGCGCAACCGGGTTCTGGATCAGGATCGTGGATGTGGGAATGACAAGGTCATAATCCTGACCGGATTGCCTGCCCACCAGAACCTCGTTTTCATAGGTGATCGCAAGATCGCCGATCCCCTTTTCAAAATTCAGGATGCTGTCACGGGCTGCTTTATCCATCACGCTCACGTTGCTTAAAACCTGACATAAGAAATCCAGGGCCGCCTCCGGGTCATCTGCCGGGAACCCTTCTACATGGCCACGTAAAGCCGCGCCATAAACCGCCATAATGTTCCACATTGCGCCGCCACTGGTATTCGGATTTGGCGTGAGCAGCGCCAGTCCGGGCTGGGTAAGATCGTTCCAATCTTTAATCGCAAGTGGGTTCCCTGCCCGGACTGCAAAGGAGACTATGGAAGTGGTCACGATACCGTTATAGGGACCGGCTTTCCAGTCATGGGTGAGCAAACCGGCTTCCTGGATTCGGTTGACATCAGCTTCCAAAGACAACGCCACAATATCCGCTTCGAAACCATCGATCACCGCACGGGATTGAGCTCCCGATCCCAGATAGGACTCTTCAAATGTGACCGTCTGACCGGTCTCGTTCAGCCAATATTCCTGAAAGAGAGGGATAATGATCCTGTAAGCCTCTCGCGGCGTGGTATAAGCACCAAGGATGAGATTGACTTCGTTTTCGTTCCGTGAGTCACCGCCACAGGCAACAAGCGTCAATGAAAGGATAAGCGTCAGCAAAAAAAACTTCAATAACGTCTTCATAATTTTCTCCTCATACGAGTTTGCAAACGTTGATATTGATGAGACCGCACAATTAAGAAAGAACAATTTTCCACGGTATTGATGATTGAACCTACCACACCACCCAAACTCACCTTGCCGGGTTGATTCGGAAGCGTTGCGCCAAGGACAAGCAGGTCATAGTCAGCACTGTTCAACTCTTCTTGTAATGCCGGCAATAAATCACCCGTTCTGATTTGCGTTTTTGACGGGACCCCAAAGCGGGCCAGGCTTTTTTGCCCATCGGAGAGGAATCGTTCTACTCGGTTATAGGGGGAGTCGTTTTTTAATGCTTCGGGAATTGCGGTAAACAAGGTGGCCTCTGCCCCCATGTGCCTTAACAGACGCCCCGCAAAGACGACGTTGTCTTTTCCAGGTTCACCGGACGCAAGACATATCAAAGCCTTGCTCAACCGGGCAACGGGTTTGGTAGCGAGGAAGAGGTGATGGTCGCCTGCTTGTAAGATTTGCTCTGGCTGCTCAAGTCCCGCCGTCGGACGCCATCCGAGGACGACCATTTCGACAGGCTGCTTCTCCACACAATTGGCAATTGCCGCCGAAAAAGGCACGGAAGAGGTTTGAACCTGTAAGGAAGCCATGCCGCTGCCAATTTGTTTTCTCGCTTCCAGGAGATGATCCTCAAGCTTTTGTAGGTCTTCCCCGACACCCAGCAACACCACTTGAGCATGGGCCATGCGAGACATATATCCGCCCATACTGATCGCTGATTGGCTGCGGAGTGAGCCGTCGGTGACAAGCAGAAAGGTCAGCCCGGGGTGCGAAAGGACATGCAGGCGTCGGATGCCGACCCAGGGCATATGCCCAATTTCAAAGGGAAGATTTGTGCTCTGCTCAGGTTGGCGGTTAACATCCATGAGAAAGCTGGGGTTGCCATAGGGAACAGCAGGTGAAATCGCCCGTACCCCCTCGATGGCAGGCATTTCAACCCGAAGCCCTTCAATGGATCCGTTGAACCATTTTTCGATCACCTTCCCCTGACCAAGCGGCAGACATCCCAGGTCTTCAGGGCGCTTCGCCAATGCGACATCTTCCGGACGGAAGAGGATCTGAGCACGACCATTCACGCTCAGGTTGTCAGCTTCTTCAGGCAGAGGAAAAGCGTGTTTCCCGAGGTAGACCTTTTTCTCTTCAATATGTCCAAGCAGAAGGTTGGCCGAACCTAAAAAGGAGGCCACGTATTCTGTCTTTGGGTATTGATACAGCTCTTGCGGTGTTCCCACTTCGATCAACCGCCCGAAGTTCATCACCCCAATTCGGTCTCCTAGATCGAAGGCTTCTTCCTGATCATGGGTGACCAGGATGGCCGCAATCCCCAGCTGGCGCTGGATTTTCTTGAGGCTGCGGCGCAGGTCCACCCGGATCTTTGCATCAAGAGAACCCAAAGGCTCATCAAGGAGGAGGACATCCGGCTCCACCGCCAGCGCCCTGGCCAGGGCGACCCGCTGCTGCTGCCCGCCCGATAACTGGCTGGGCATCCGGCTGCCTAACCCGATCAGCCCGACCAGTTCCAGCAGTTCATCGCGTTTTTTCTGGCGTTGTTTCTGAGAAACCTTGCGGACTTGCAGTCCAAATTCGATGTTCTGTGCAACAGTCATATATTCAAATAAGGCATAGCTCTGGAACACAAAGCCAGTATTCCGCTTCTGGGGGGGTAGATGGGTGACATCGCGCCCATGGAGCATAACTTTGCCTTTATCAGGTTCGATCAGCCCTGCGATGATATTGAGAACTGTGGTTTTCCCGCTGCCGCTGGCGCCCAGCAGCACGAAGAATTCGCCATCATTGATTTCCAGGTTGATGTTATTGACCACAACCTGGTGGTCATAGTGTTTGCTGATGTTTTCCAGCGAGATAGACATGAAGCCCTCAGATCAAGTGATTAAATCGAAAAAGATACTGCAAATTACTTGGCAGCATCATTATATTTTCCGGTTGTGACTGGCGCAGTGACAGGGCTGTGATAAAGGTGTGACAAAAACCGGATCCCCCCTGGTTATTTCAGATAGAATTACTCCGCGAAGCCGTAACCAACACCAGGTAGGTTCCTGATGAGCTGCGGGTCGGTGGGGTCCAGTTCAATTTTGACCCGCAGGCGGCGGACTATTTGGCGCAGCATTTCAGCGCTTCCCCGCCCGGGTCCCCATACATGGGTGATGATATTTTCTGCAGGCAGGATTTGACCCTGGTTGAGCATCAAATACCCCAGCAGGCGGGCCTCCAGCGCTGTCAGCGTGACCGGATCCTGCCCGAGACGGGTGACCTCCCTGCGGGAGGGTTCAAATTTGAGGTCTTCAAATGAATACGGTGCATCCTCATGTCCTGTGCCTGGAACGGCACGACGCAGTAAAGATTGAACCCGGGCCACAAGCTGGCGGGGGCTGAAGGGTTTGAGGACATAATCATCAGCGCCGATGTTCAACCCTTTGATCACATCCTCTTCATCGTCACGGACGGTCAATAGAATGATAGGGACATCGGAGGTCTGGCGAATCCGGCCGCAAATATCAAACCCGTCACGCAACCCCGGTTCACCGGGCAGGTTGACATCCAGAATGATGAGGTCTAAAGGCGTTTGTTCAAAAACCCGGATCGCGTCAGGTGCAGTTAGCGCCATCAGTGGTTCAAAACCCGCTTTGCGCAGGGTGAATGCCAGCAAATCTGCCAGGGTGGGATCGTCATCAACAATCAATACTTTCATTCCGGGCTTCCTGTGAACATTGGAATTGTAAACCAGAAAACAGCGCCTTTGGTTTCGCTGTTTTTATACCCCACCTCACCCTGCTGGGTTTCGATGATGGCTTTCACGACAGAAAGGCCAAGACCGAGTCCAAGCTGGGCTGCATCGCTGTTTGTTTCAGGCGTGATGAAGCGGTTAAAAAGGTGTCTTTCAAGTTCAGGGGAGACACCTTCTCCTTCATCATGGATCTCAACCATAACCTGTTTTCCCAGGAGCAAAGTTGAGATGGTGATTTTGCCGCCTGCCGGGCTATGCTTGATGGCATTGGATAGCAAATTAATCAGAGCCTGGACCGTCCGGCGGCGGTCTGCCATGACGAAAAAGGAAGGTTTATACTGCGGTTGATGAAGCGCCAGACCTCGTTTATCAATGATGGGTTGGATTGTGTTGACAGCGTCTACAATAATCGTGCTGAGTTCGGTTGGCTGAGGATTGACCTTGAACCGTCCCGCTTCAATGCTGGCAGCTTCAATCAGATTGTCAATTAAGGATTGAAGATTGATAACCCCGATATTTAAAGAGTGTAACAACCGCTCAATCTCAGGGGTCGACAATTCGGGGAGCTGGTCCATCAAGAGCTCGACCGATGCAGCCAGGGCAGCTAACGGCGTTCTGAATTCGTGGGTGATATTTGAGATGAATTCTCCCACCAGTTTATGGATACGTTCTTCGTCCGTCACATCCCGTATGACCAGTGCCCGGGTGGCGTTGCCGGCATCCGGGGGGACAAATTCGGACACAGACACGGATAAAAGGATTTCGCGATTGTTGATGACGACCGGGATTCGCCGGCTTTGGTTTGCAAGTGGGATTTGATGACTGAAAGGTTCTTCTCCGGGAATCGGGATGAATAGTTCGTCAACGGAAGCGTTGAGGATCTGGAATGAATCAAACCCAAGGATCCGTGTAACCGCATCGCTGGCAAACGTAATCCGATTCTTATGATCAAGGGTCAGGATTCCCTCCACGATGGCATTCAAAAGGTCTTCAATCCAGACTTTTTCCATTCGGAGTTGATCAAGGGTGTGTTTCAGGCTGATCCGCGCATCTTCAAAGGCATTGGTTAATTGGTTGATCTCGCGGATGTTTGACCGCGTATCAAGAGGATTTGTCAGGTCGCCGCCCCTCAGAGCGGATGCGGACCGGGCAAGCTGCGACATCGGTTTACTGATCCGTTGCGACAGAATAACGGCTGCGATCCCGCCGATTAAACTGACCACAACCAGGGTTAACAATACGATATTGAGCAGCTGGCGGTTGAGGATTGAATAGGGCTCGATATTCAGCAGCCCAAACCAGACAAGGCTCTGATCCATATTCGCGTCGGATATGAGGGTGGCCCTGTAAGCTGCGGAATCAGCGCCTGTTTTGCTCAAGGATAAGTGATGAAGAGACAGGTTTCCATCAGTATATTGACTGATCAGCTCCTGAATGACGGCTCGATTCGTGTCGATCTCAATACTGGCAGCGACCGGGTCTTCCTGATGGAAAAGGAGATAATCAACACCGCTTTGCGGAGAAAACTCCAAAAAAACCGTTTCGGCCTGTTGTCCAAGAATAATTCGGATATCTTCAAGGCCCGAGTCAGGCAGATTCGCACTGGCGAATAACCAGCCCTGAGCGTTGACGACAGAGAAGGTGTTGAAAGAAGAAACCTCGCAGATTTCGGAACTTGCATGGATGCCTTTAATCTCCATGGCAGCATCTGACTTGCAGATCACCAGAGCATCCATTGGGGTATTCCTGAGGAAATCATCAAGATAGGAGGATAGGGCAAGAGGATCGTGATTTACGAGAACCAGACGATTCAAGGTAGGTCTTTCAGCAAGGAGTGTGACAAGATTTTGAAGCTGAGAAACTTTGTTCTCATAAAGGGCCAGCGTTGTCTGGGAGGTTTGTTCAAGCAGGGCGGTCAGCTGGCGGTCGGATTGGCGTTTGAGCAGCCAGGCAGCCGGCGCACCGACAACAATGATAATGCCAAGCGCAAAGAGCATGAAAGTGATTACAAGCTGAACGATAAACCGCCGAGAGGATTTGGATCGGACCATCGCGTTCCCTAAATTAACTGGTGCCTGCCTGATAAGAAAACTCTTATTATCTGATCAATAAACAGAATAACAGAATTATGCAAAGCATAACAGATTCTCTTGTTATGTGGGCCGGAATTGTCATGGTATTTTACTGTTTTTGCGACTGGCTCCGAAGGCCTGAAGGAATCGTCAAAACATGAGCCAGTAATAATATATTATATAATTATAATTAATATATAATAAATAGACGGCAATAAAAAATCACATAAAATGTTCTTTCTGGAAATTGTTTATCAAAAGTTGCCACAATGCTCTCCCTCTTTGAGTCTAAAAGGCAGAGTGCTTTCACCTCAAGCGCCAACCAACACATCATGTCGCTAACCGTCAGCAAACGGACACCAGAGGTTTCCTGGGGAAGGTTTCACGTGAAACAAAACACCTCGAAAGTATTCAATAATTTGCCCCCAAATGTTTCACGTGAAACATCTGTCAAGGCAAAGTTAAAATGTCCTACTCGCTGGCAAAGTTAAAATGTCCT
>CAZXRL010000042.1:0-17593 GCA_964643275.1 uncultured Candidatus Brevefilum sp. | reverse complement strand
TGTCAGCATCAAACATCCTGACCCGCAATTTGAAAGCCAAACGAAAGTCAAGCTGATGAACGCTGAAGTTCAGACTTACGTTCAACAAATTTTAAATGATGGCATCACCAGCTTTCTTGAGCAAAACTCCTCTACGGCTCGCAAGATCATTCAGAAATGTCTGACCTCTGCTCGAGCAAGAGCTGCTGCTCGAAAAGCACGCGACCTGGTCATCCGGAAATCCGCTTTAGAAAGCATGACCTTACCCGGTAAATTAGCCGATTGTTCTGAAAGGGACCCCCAACGCACAGAACTGTATATTGTGGAGGGTGACTCAGCCGGCGGTTCGGCTAAACAAGGCCGTGATCGTCACTTCCAGGCCATCCTCCCATTGCGGGGCAAAATCCTCAATACCGAACGTGCCCGATTAGACAAAATCCTCAATAACCGGGAGGTGAAAGCCTTAATTTCCGCCTTAGGCACTGGAATCGGTGAGGGGTTCTCCCTGGAAGGCTTGCGGTATGGCAGGATTGTCATCATGACGGATGCGGATGTGGATGGGTCGCACATCCGCACCTTGCTGCTGACCTTCTTCTTCAGATACATGCAACCACTGATTGAAAGCGGCCACTTATTCATTGCGCAGCCTCCCCTCTATCTTATCTCATCTGGTAAAGAAAAAAATTATGTTTACACAGAAGAAGAACGGGAAGCGCAAATTAAGAAGATCACCTCCAGCGGCGGAAAGTATTCCTTGCAGCGTTATAAGGGCTTGGGGGAGATGAATCCCGAACAACTGTGGGAGACAACCATGAATCCTGAGAACCGCACACTGTTGCGCGTTAACATCGAAGACGCAGCAGAAGCTGACCGTACCTTTGATATGTTGATGGGCGCCAAGGTCCCACCACGGCGCCGGTTCATCCAAACCCACGCCAGTGAGGTCCGCAATCTGGACGTGTAAGTTCATATCTGTGACAGACAAGAACAGACCTCTGGTCATAACCAGAGGTCTTTTTTATAGGACCAGCAGGATGCACTCCGTCTGTAAGCTCGCCATAACATGACAAGACCAGTTATGGCGAGCCCCGCAGGAATGTGGCTATCTCGTTTTTATTAGTAAATCCTGGGCAAGGCAATCGCAAAGTCATTTGCTTCAGCCTTTTCTTCACCTCGTCAGTCTGCTTCGCCTAAACAAGAACCCATTATATGTAAATGTACTTATTGAAACGAATGCTTTTGCGATTGTCCTGAATCTTGAGTGATTTGAGGATCACCCCAAATCCTGTATGATATAATTCACTTTTGCTTGCCCGCCATAGAAAATCAATCTCATGTCACCATTCCTGGCAACGATCCGGACGTCCTTCCGGCGTCAGCTCACCTATCGCGCAGCGAATATTTCAGGCCTGTTGACCAACCTGATGTTCGCGTTCTTTCGCGCGTCCGTCCTCATTGCGCTCTTCAATGAACGAGAAGCGGTCAATGGCCTGACGGTCCAGGGTGCGGTCACTTATGCCGGCCTGACCCAGACCCTGATCGGCTATCTGAGTTTCTTCCACTGGTTCGATATGATGCAAACCGTCTACGATGGGCAGATCGGTGCAGATCTGCTCCGCCCGCTCAATTTTTTCACCTATTGGCTTGGGATTGACATCGGCCGGGCGTTTGGCGCATTGTTGATCCGGAGCCTGCCGCTCTTTCTGGTCTTTGCCTTGTTCTACAACATCACGCTTCCCGGTTCATTTCTGCAATGGCTGGCTTTCATTCTCTCCATCTTCTTTGCCCTCCTGATCAGCTTCTCCTGGCGGTTTATGGTCAACCTGGCTGCGTTCTGGACGCCAAACGCTTTGGGGATCGGACGGTTTGTCTTTGGCATGAGCTGGACATTTTCCGGTTTCTTTCTGCCGCTGGCCCTCTTTCCCCGCTGGCTGGCGCAGTTCGCCCGGTTGACGCCTTTTGGGGCCGGTGTCTACATCCCAATAGAAATCTTCCTGGGCCTTATAACAGGAAAAGAACTGCTCCAGGGCATTCTGATCCAGGTCTTCTGGATCATCCTGTTGCTCCTGCTGGATCAATGGATCCTGTCCCGCGGCGTCCGTAAACTGGTGATCCAGGGAGGGTAATGTGATTCACGCCTTACGTCTGTTGGCCCGCATGTACCGGGTCCAAATCCGTTCTCAACTCCAATACCCCCTTTCATTTATCATGGATCTGCTCAGTTCCGCGCTGATTCTGGGATTCTTTTTTGTCGCCTTCGCGCTCACCCTGACCAGGTTCGAAAGCATCGGCGGCTGGACCCTTGGCGAGGTCGCTTTCATCTGGGGGATCACCGAATTCAGTTTCGGCACCATGGACATGGTCTTCAGCGGTTTTGATTATGACTCCTTCGGCCCGATAATCCGCAAGGGCCAATTTGACCAGCTTCTCCTGCGGCCAGCCAATATTACCCTCCAGGTCCTTGGATCCCGCTTTGTCATCCGCCGGCTTGGAAGGATAGCGGAAGGCCTCCTCATCTTTCTGTTCGGGCTTAGCAGGATCCAGCTGGATTGGAGCCTTTTAAAAATTCTCTACGTCCCCCTCCTCTCGATAAGTCAAATCCTGTTTTTCGGAAGCCTGTTTATCATCGGCGCCACCACCACCTTCTGGACTATGGAACGTCTTGAAATCCTCAATATTTTCACCTATGGCGGCGCTGAAGTCATGTCCTACCCCATGCACATTTTCCCCCGTCCCATCCGCATGATCTTCACCTATCTAGTCCCATCCATTTTTCTCAGCTATTTTCCGGCTGTTTATCTGCTTGGCAAACCGGACCCCCTCAACGCGCCAGCGTTTGTTTCCTTTCTTGCGCCGGTAATCGCCATGTTAATGCTCTGGCTTGCACTCCGCTTCTGGCGGTTTGGGATCAGGAATTATCAAAGTTCAGGAAGTTAGCTATGAAATCAATGATTCATGTTCGGGACCTGCATAAGACCTTCAGGGTCTATCGCAATCACAAAGGTTATTTAGGCGCATTGCGGAATTTATTTGACCGTAAATACGATTTGACCCATGCCGTGGATGGCATCAGTTTCGATATCCATCCCGGAGAATTGGTGGGATATATCGGCCCTAACGGTGCCGGCAAGTCCACAACCATCAAAATCCTGACCGGGCTGCTCGTCCCATCTGCGGGTGAAGTGATCGCAAACGGTCATATTCCCTGGAAAGAGCGCAAAAGGTACGTCAGGGATATCGGCGCAGTGTTTGGACAGCGTACCACTCTCTGGTTGGACCTTCCCCTGACCGATTCGCTGGACCTGCTCAGACATATTTACCGGATTCCCGAAGACCTTTACCAGTCAAATTTTGGGCTATTCCGTGAAATTCTTGCGCTCGATCATTTCATCAATACCCCTGTCCGCGCCCTGTCACTGGGCCAAAGGATGCGCGCAGATCTTTGCGCCGCTTTCCTGCATAATCCGTCATTGGTTTTCCTCGATGAACCCACGATTGGTCTGGACGTGATCGCCAAACAACGAATCCGGGAGTTTATTCAGTACATCAATCAGGAGAGGCACACGACCATCCTGCTGACAACTCATGACATCTCGGATATAGCCAGGCTATGCGAAAGGGTTATGATTATCGATCATGGAAGGATTCTGTTTAATGGCAAACTGGCGGACCTCCTGGAAACCTTTGGGGGCAGGCGGCTGCTGAACGTCGAATTCGCCGAAGAATATCCCAGCTCCACCCTTGATGGCGCCGATATTATCTACCGAAATGGGGTAAACATTCACTACAGCTTCCAGCGGCGGTCAGTTTCAGCCTCAGCCCTTATCCGCCGCCTGTCGGAAAATTACCGCATAAAGGACCTCTCGGTGGAAGACCAGCCGATCGAAGATACCATTAGAGAAATTTACGAAAATCGTCTTTTATATTATGACACTGATGATGAGTAAAATCCTGCATCTTGACTTAAGCGCATTTCTTCTGCTCGATGGAGGAATTTCAACCTGATCTCCAAGCAGATGATGTCTTTACTTTTAAAACCTTACGCAACGGATGCACCGTCATCATAACGGATGCTGATGGATCACAAAATTCTCACCCCCTCGACATCCAGGCCCATGCGGAAGAATGACGCAATCAAGATAAATTATTCTCGGGCCTAATTTAAAAAAGCGGTTGACAATTATTCATCAACCGCTTCTATTTTAGAATAATTCGATTCAGAATCTCCCTTTCAAGGAATAATACATTTCATTCCATCGGATTTCCTTTTCAATATCAGTTACTGTTGTGTCTTCATTGATCAACAAAAATTCAATCCCAGCTATTCTTGCAAAATCACTTAACTGCTCTGTGTCTACATCAAAGCTAAAACTGGTGTGATGGGCACCGCCCGCATAGATCCAGGCTGCTGCAGCAGTCTTTAAATCAGGTTTGGGTGACCAAAACGCACGGGCAACAGGCAGCTTCGGTAGCGGTGCTTCTGTGGCGATGACATCAACCTCATTCACAATCAATCTGAATCGTGAATCCATTTGGACAAGCGACGCCGCAACCGCTGGCCCGTGGTTGGCGTTAAAGATCAAACGTGCCGGGTCAGCTTTTCCACCAATTGAGAGAGGCAGGATATCCAATTTGGGTTGATCGGCAGCAATCGATGGACAAATCTCAAGCATATGGGCACCAAGGACTTTATCCCCATTTGGACTGAAATGGTAAGTATAGTCCTCCATAAAACTGGTACCCTTCTTTAATCCAGCACTCATCACTTTCATCGCCCGCACCAGGGCGGAAGTTTTCCAATCCCCTTCTGCCCCAAACCCAATTCCATCGGCCATCAGCCGCTGCACCGCTAACCCGGGCAATTGCACCAAACCATGCAAGTTTTCAAAGGTGGTTGTGAAAGCTTTAAATTCTCCTTCTTCAATAAACCGCCGTAACCCCAGTTCAATCCGGGTCGCTTCACGTAGAGATTGATGTTGTGTATCATCGCTCATCAAATCGGATGACAGAACATATAAGTCCTTGTATTCAGCAATCAGTTTATCAATTTCCTCATCTGCGACCTGTTCAATCTTTACCACCAGGTCCCCAATACCATACCCATATACCTGGTAGCCTAATTGAATTTGTGCTTCAACCTTATCTCCTTCCGTCACTGCCACATCCCGCATATTATCACCCAGGCGGGCTATCCGACAATTCTGCATATCGTGCCAGCCGCAGGCTGCTCGGGTCCAGGCACCAAGTTCTTTTTGAACATTATTGTCCTGCCAAAAACCAACGATGACCTTGCGATTTATTCCCAACCGAGTACATATAAAACCAAATTCCCGGTCGCCGTGTGCGGATTGATTAAGATTCATGAAATCCATATCAATCTCACCCCATGGGATCTCCCGGTTGAATTGCGTGTGTAAGTGAACAAAAGGTTTCTTAAGAATCGAAAGACCTCCAATCCACATTTTTGCAGGTGAAAAAGTATGCATCCAGATGATCAGACCAATGCAATTCTTTGAAGAATTGGCTTCCAGGCATAGCTTTTGGATAGCATCTGGCGTGGTTAAAACTGGTTTAAAAACCACATTCACTGGAATAGCGTCTGAAACACCTAAGGCTGAAACAATTTCGCGCGAATGCTCTTCTACTTGCGCTAGAGTTTCAGGCCCATACAGATGCTGGCTCCCCGTGACAAACCAAACCTCATAAGATTTAAGATCAATCATTTAATAATCTCCTTTTACAACTTTTATTTCTGGCCATAATAGGCGTTATCGCCATGTTTTCTTAGGTAGTGCTTATCCAATAGTGCATCTTGGATCTTAGAAAGGCCCGGCGTAAGCCTCTCGGAATGATAATTCATGAAAGCGATCTCCTCTAAAACCACGGCCATATGGACAGCATCCAAGGGGTCGACACCCCACACAAACGGCCCATGGCTGTTAACCAACACAGCGGGGATAGCATCAGCATCCATATCTTTGAAAGTTTCCACAATCAACAACCCGGTCTCTTTTTCGTAATCACCCGCGATCTCTGCATTAGTCATCTTTCGAGTACAGGTGATTTCGCCATAAAAATAATCAGCATGTGTTGTACCAAGGGGTGCGATTCCGCGCCCAGCCTGAGCGAAGATCGTCGCCCATCGACTGTGGGTGTGACATATCCCTCCGACGTTCACAAAAGCCTTATAAAGCTCAAGGTGTGTGGGTGTGTCGGAAGACGGTTTCAACTCACCATCAACAACTTGACCTGTTTCCAAATCAACAACCACCATATCCTCAACCTGCATTGCTTCGTATGTTACTCCCGAAGGCTTGATAACCATCAGCCCCTGATCCCTGTCAATTCCTGATACATTGCCCCAGGTAAAGGTTACCAGGTTATGTTGAGGCAGCATCTGATTTGCACAAAATACCCGTTCTTTCAATTCTTCCAACATATCAGCTAAGCGCCTCCACAGCCGTTCTTTCTATTTCAAGCCCATCTCTATAGCGTTTCATGAAAGCCTCAAAACCGGCAATATCATCCTGATCGGGAGCAATTGTCATCTCTTGTTTTCCTGCAAAAACCTTGTTTGCAAGATAAGCCTCCAGAAGCTCACCTTCTGTTTTATGGATCATGTAAGCGGCAAGTAAAGCCATCCCCCAAGCCCCGCCCTCGCCGGCAGTCGCCATGACAGAAACAGGGGCCTTCATTGCTGCCGCCATCATCCGCTGACCCACCAGCTCAGTTTTGAAAAATCCACCATGACCAAGGATTTGGTCAATCTCTACTTGCTCTTGTTCAAAAAGGATATCCAATCCAATCCTTAATGCCCCCAGTGCAGAAAAAAGATGCGTACGCATAAAGTTCGCCAGTGTGAAACGGCTTTCGGGCATCCTTACAAATAATGGACGCCCCTCCTCAAGGCCGAGAAGGTGTTCTCCAGAAATGCTGTTATAAGCAAGCAACCCCCCGCCATCCGGATCACCAACAAGCGCTTGTTGATACAGGGTTTTAAACAATTGGGATTCAGTAACTTTTGTACCTAATAAATCAGAATATTCTTGGAACAATCCAACCCAGGCGTTTAAATCAGAGGTGCAGTTATTACTATGCACCATTGCGACCGGTTTTCCAGTGGGGGTCGTCACCAAATCAATCTCGGGGTAGATCTTTGATAGGGGGTTTTCCAATACAATCATGGCAAATACGGATGTCCCAGCGGATACATTCCCCATTCGCTCAGCAACACTATTGGTGGCAACAATACCCGTACCAACATCACCCTCTGGTGGGCAAAGTGGAATGCCGGATTGCAGTTGGCCCATAGGATCTAAAAGTTTGACTCCCGCTTCGGTCAATAACCCGGCAGCCTCCCCAGCCATAAGGACTCTTGGTAGGATTTCCTCGAGTTTCCATGGGAGATTTTCTTCAACGATCCGCTCGTTAAACAGCTTTAACATGTTGGCATCGTAATCATCGGTTTTACTGTCGATTGGGAATACCCCTGAAGCCTCCCCAATCCCCAAGACCTTCTCACCGGTCAGTTGCCAATGTACATAGCCCGCCAAGGTGGTCAGATGACTGATATCCCTGACATGAGGTTCTTTATTGATAATCGCCTGGTACAAATGAGCGATACTCCAGCGTTGAGGAATATTGAAATTAAACACCGCCGTCAATTCTGATGATGCCTGTCCTGTAATCGTGTTACGCCAGGTGCGAAACGGGACGAGCAAATTTCCATCCCAATCAAACACCAGGTAACCATGCATCATCCCGCTAAAACCAATCGCACCAACGGTTTGGAGGGAGGTGTGATATTGATCTGACACAGCTTTAGAAAGGTCTTGAAAACAGTCCTGCACACCACGCCATACATCATCAAGGCTGTAAGTCCAGACCCCGTTTTTATATTGGTTCTGCCAACCATGGCTTCCCGAAGCAATCGGCTGGTGGTTTTCGTCAACCAACACCGCTTTGATACGCGTTGAGCCTAACTCGATGCCAAGTATGGTATTGCTTTTTTCAATGGCGTTTTTAATTTCATTGTGACTCATTTTCATAATCAACCTTTGTGTGATAACTACTATAATTAGATCTGCACACATTACCTTTTGTATTGATTCAAGTTATGCTTAACGCCCTCAGTGGGAATATTCATTTTAACGTTAATCGATATCTCCGTGTTAACATATCCAGGCACCAATATTGAACTTCTAAACAAAACAAACATGTCAATTTTTGGTGTGTGAATACCTAAATTATGAAGATGATCTTTTCTTGTTGTAGACATCAAACAAAACGGCTAACAACAAAACAAAACCTTTGATCGCTTGCTGCCAGTCGATCCCAATACCTAAAATCGACATGCCATTATTAATCACACCAATCATAAATGCACCAACAACTGCGCCAATGATTTTCCCCACACCACCAGTCGCTGATGCCCCGCCGATAAAGACAGCTGCGATGACTTCTAATTCAAAGCCATCTCCCGCTTTGGGCGTGGCGACATTCAATCGGGCAGCAACAATTAAACCTGCCAGGGCTGCAAGCACACCCATATTTACAAATGTCAGAAATAGTAAACGTTTTGTGTTGACACCAGAAAGCATTGCAGCTTTCACATTTCCACCCATGGCATAGATTCGCCTGCCGATCACAGTTTGACTGGTAACAAAAGCATACAAGATAACCAACACAAACAATATGATAAGGACAGTTGGCAGACCTTTATATGAGGCCATTAAATAACACAAGCCCATCACAGCACCGACAATAATGATGTCTTTAATAATCATCAAATAAAACGGAATGACTTCAAAGCCATACCGTTTTTGCTTTTTCCGATTTATCAGATCAAAACCTACAATAAAAATTGAGAGCAACAGACCAATCAATATTGTTGTAAGGTGGACCCCCTCATAGTCAAAGAAGTCAGGGATAAAGCCCGAACTTAACCTCTGAAACGGGACTGGAAATGGTCCCACAGCTTCTCCTTGAAGCATCACAAGGGTCAAACCACGGAATACTAACATGCCAGCTAAGGTAACAATAAAAGAGGGAATATTTGCATAAGATATCCAATATCCCTGAAATGCACCGATCAAACCACCCAGGATAAGTGAAAGTAAAATGGTGATAAACCAGTGGATGTTATATCGAACCATAAATACAGCTGCAACAGCACCGATAAAAGCAGCAATCGAACCTACAGACAGGTCAATGCCCCCAGCCACAATGACTAATAACATACCCAAAGCCATAATAACAATGTAGCTATTCTGTAGAACCAGATTTGTGATATTAATCGGCCTTAACAAGATGCCACCGGTCCTATTTTGGAAGAATACAATAATCACAATTAATGCGATTAAAATGCCATAATCCCGAATGTTTTTCTTTAAGAAAGTTAACAGTGTTTTCATGATTAGTTACCTCGATTGTTGTTCATGATATATTTCATAACTTTTTCTTGGGTTGCTTCACTAGCCTGAATTTCAGCAGCGATTTTGCCTTTACTCATGACGTAAATTCGATCACAAATACCTAATATCTCAGGTAGTTCAGAAGATAAAAGAATAATCCCTTTACCTTCGCTTGCCAATTGGTTGATGATGTTATAAATCTCGTATTTGGCACCGACATCAATGCCTCGCGTTGGCTCGTCAAGGAATAAAATATCCTGATTGGCAAATAACCATTTGCTGAGGACCACTTTCTGTTGATTCCCACCTGAAAGATTCAGTGCTTTTTGCAGGATACTGGAGCACTTGATGTCAAGCTTACCCCGAAATTCTCTGACCATGGAGAGCTCTCTGGGTTCATCAATCACCCCTCGATCAGAAACCGCTTGTAAATTAGCAATCGAAATATTATCCTTGATCGGGTGAATCAGTACCAATCCATAGGCTTTTCGATCTTCTGTTGCATATGCCAGGCCGTTAGAAATTGCCTTTTCGATAGTGCTCACATCAATTTCTTTACCATATTTATAAGCCGTTCCACTGATATCCTTTCCATAAGAACGGCCAAAAATGCTCATTGCCAATTCCGTTCTTCCAGCGCCCATTAATCCGGCAATACCGACAACCTCACCTTCACGGACAAAGATATTGATATTATCACAGACTTTCCGATCATCCTGAAGTGGATGATACGTATTCCAATCTTTCACTTCGAAAATGGTTTTTCCGATATCTACATTGCGTTCAGGGAAGCGGTCTGTCAAATCGCGCCCTACCATTCCCCGGATAATACGGTCCTCATTGATTTCATCTTTACGGCAGTCTAAAGTTTCGATTGTCGCACCATCTCTTAGGATGGTGATTGAATCTGCCACTTCTAAAACCTCACTAAGCTTGTGCGAAATTAAAATTGATGAAATCCCATTTTTCCGAAATTGGCGTAGTAGATTTAACAGCTTTTCACTATCGCTATCGTTCAGGGAAGCCGTTGGTTCGTCCAAAATTAACAGTTGTACTTCTTTTGCTAAAGCCTTAGCAATTTCAACCAATTGCTGCTGCCCGACCCCTAAATCCTTAATCAAAGTCGAATGGGATTCTTGCAACCCAACTTTTTCTAAAAGACCTTTAGACTTTGAAATTGCTTCAGTCCAATCAATGACGCCAAAATTTCCTTGCTCATTTCCAAGAAAAAGGTTTTCGACAATTGAAAGGAAAGGAACAAGTGCTAACTCTTGATGAATAATGACTAGACCAACATCTTCAGATTGTGTAATATTCCGAAATTGGCATTCCTTTCCCTTAAAATAGATCGTGCCCTCATATGTACCATAGGGATGAACACCGCTTAGTATCTGCATCAGCGTTGATTTTCCAGCGCCATTTTCACCTACAAGGGCGTGGATCTCTCCCTCACGAACACCAAAGCTCACATTATCAAGCGCCTTCACGCCGGGGAAAACCTTAGTAATATTACGCATTTCCAAAATAACATCTGACATAGTGTAATCTTCCTTATTACGTGTGGAAAATTGATCTATAATCCAAATTAATGCTATGAATTTATCAAGCGTTAAGATATTTTTTTCATTTATGGTTAGGAAAAGCGTGTGAGAGCAAGATGCTCTCACACGCTAGAAACTTACAGCTTATTGTAGATCGGCTTCCGTGTAATATCCACTTCCAATCAGAATTTCATGATAGTTGTTGATATCAACACTGTGTGGAATTAACAAATAGGAAGGAACGACTTTAACGCTGTTGTCATAAGTCGTGGTGTCATTGATCGGAACTTCCTCACCCTTCAAAGCAGCATCCACCATCATAGCAGTTTGTTTTGCAAGATCACGAGTATCCTTGAACACGGTGTAGGTTTGTTCGCCAGCAATCATCGACTTAATTGAAGCAATTTCTGCATCCTGTCCAGTCACAACAGGCATTGGTTGATCTTCCGTGCCATAACCAACACCTTTGAGCGAGGAGATAATCCCAATGCTCAAACCATCATATGGCGCTAAAACCGCATCCACACGTTTGTCGGTGTAGTGAGCACTCAATAAGTTGTCCATACGAGCCTGGGCAACGATACCATCCCAACGCAGGGTGGACACAACATCCATACCCATCTGGCCGCTTTGAACTATCAGTTTTCCGCTGTCAATATAGGGCTGAAGAATTGACATGGCACCATCATAGAAATAATACGCATTGGTGTCATCAGGCGAACCGCCGAATAGTTCGACATTGAAAGGACCTTCAGCGTTCTTAAGATCAAGCCCTTCTTCAATCTGTTGACCCATAATTACGCCAACACCAAAATTGTCAAATGTTGCGTAGAAATCAACATTCTCGGTATTGACAAGCAAGCGGTCATAAGCAACCACGAGGATGTCATTGTCCGCAGCCTGTTGGAGCACATCTGTCAATGTTGCACCATCAATTGCCGCAATCACGAGAACATCGGCACCTTTGGTAATCATGTTCTCAATCTGGTTCAGCTGATTGGGGATATCATCATCAGCAAATTGCAGGTCAGTGTCATAGCCCATTTCCTCGAATACTGCAACCATGCTTTCACCGTCCGAAATCCAACGGGAAGAGGTTTTTGTGGGCATTGAGATGCCTACCAATTTGGTTTCTCCAGATTCATCTGATGCCAATTGGCCGCCACATGCAGTAAGAGCAAGGGACCCGATCAGGATCAATGCCAGCATTACAAAAAAGTACTTCTTCATTATTGTTTTCTCCTTTTGTAGGCAAAAAATGTCTTTGTGATTTGATTAGATTTCAAATCACTTCAATTTTTGATGCATCCAAATGTAAATCCAAATAAATGCACCAGGTGAGATTCTATTAGTTTAGTAAGTGGGCATCACCTCCATTCAATATTGCTCATGAATTAAGTGAGCTGCGGCGGATTATCAGTGTGGGCTCAATCAATATCGTTTTTGGAGCAATGGTTTCCAAGCCCTGGAAATCCAATTCGCTTATTCTTGCCAGTTCTTCAACTGCTGCAATTGCAGCTTTTTGTTGATCCTGATGCACACTTGTCAAAGGCGGCAAAAAGTACTCTGATTCTGGCAGATTGTCAAAGCCTACAACCTTGATATCATCCGGGACCTTTTTACCCATCTCATTGACTGCTTGCAGCACACTTAAACCCATTTGGTCGTTACCAGCAAAGACTCCATCAATTTCTGGATCCTGTTTGATCATCTGAAGAAATGCTTTTTTGCCACTTTTTGATGACCAATTACCTTCAAAACACAGATGGTCTGATACACTTAAGCCTGCCTCTGTGAGGGCATCCTTCCATCCCTGCTTACGCTGACGTGCTTCCCACCACTCGAGTGGACCTGAGATATGGCCGATTTTTCTGCACCCCTGCTCGATTAGATGTTCTGTAGCAAGCCTTCCACCTTTATAATTATCAATTGAGACACTTGAAACATTTTCTCGTTTTTCCATGGTCAAAAAAATAATTGGAATATCGTTTTCTTCCAATAGATCTTTGAGCCAGTTTCTGTTATCTTCAATTTCAGGCGCTGCCCACAGAATTCCTTCAACTTGATGGGATTGAAACCACTGAAACAGAGGTTGTACATCTTTATTCGTGAAACTTGCCAGCTCCTTAAGCAATAAACCATAACCCATTTCCTCAGCTTTTTGGGTGATCCCACTCAGCGTTTTCGAAGGCCCAAGATAATCAAGCCCTGCGGTGACAACCCCGAAAAGGTTGCTTTTTTGACGGCTTAAACTTTGCGCTATCGCACTGGGTTGATAGTTAAATTCCTTCATGACTTGTTGGATTTTTTCACGCGTATCAGAAGCAACATCCGGACGGTTATTGATCACCCTTGAGACAGTCTGGCGGGAAACGCCTGCTGCCTTAGCAACATCGTAAATCGTTATCTTTTTATTTAAGGTCATCTATTACCTGACTTTTTGAATTCCAGATGCTGATAGAAGCAAAAATAGTGAGCGCTCCCGTGAGCGCTCACGGGAGCGCTCACAGCCATATTAGCATGATTTATTTTTCTCGTCAATAGTTTTTTTAAATCTGACATATCGGGTAAATAAAGTTTATAATCAAAGCTATTACAGCTTTAAGGCTTTTGGTCAAGTGTTATATAATCATTCATATGACGAGGAAAATCCTTCATCTTGACCTCGACGCATTTTTCTGTGCGGTTGAGGAACACCATGACCCTTCCCTAAAGGGAAAACCGTTTGCAGTCGGCGGGAAAGCTGAACAGCGCGGTGTGGTCGCCTCCTGTTCATATGCCGCCCGGATGTATGGCGTTCGCTCTGCAATGCCCATGGGGCGCGCACTTCAACTCTGCCCTGACCTGATTGTTGTTTCCTCCCGGCACGGCAATTACAGCGAGGTCTCCAAAAAGGTGATGGCTTTGATCGAGATCTCCCCTTTAATTGAAATCATCTCAATTGACGAAGCCTTCATTGAAGTCACCGGCCTGCCCAATCCCCTGATCGAAATCGCACAGGATCTGCAAAAACGCGTTAATATGGAACTGGAACTTCCTATTTCAATTGGGGGAGCCTCCAACAAACTGGTAGCGAAGATTGCCAACGACTGGGGAAAATCACAAAAGAAAGGCCCCAACCCGCCTAACGCCATCACCATTATCCCGCCTGGCGAAGAAACCGCTTTCCTGGCCCCCCTCCCCGTTCGATCCCTCTGGGGCGTTGGCCCAAAGACCGCAGAAAAACTTGAAGAAATTGGGGTTACCACCATCGGCGCCCTGGCGGATGCGCCGGCTGCCACACTGAAAATGCTCTTTGGCCGCTTTGGCCCCGATTTGCGTCAACGCGCAAGAGGAATTGACAACCGTCCCATCGAGACAGAGCACGAGGTTAAGTCCGTCAGCAACGAGGTGACCTTTTCAAAAGACCTGACCGATGAAGTGCAGCTCCTTCAGGTTTTCCGCTCGCTCTCCGAACAGGTCGGCAGGCGCCTGCGGAAAGCCTCTCTGGCAGGGACAACCGTCCAGGTCAAACTCCGCTGGTCGGATTTCACAACCCTCACCCGCCAGACGACTCTCCCTTCTCCGACCAACCTGGATCATGAGATCTATGAAACCGCGCAAGCTTTGTTCCAATCCAACTGGCCAAAAGGCAGACCCGTGCGCCTGATCGGCGTTGGCATGAGCGGATTAGGGCCGCCAATCCGTCAACTGAGCCTTTGGGAGGATAATTACCAGAAGGAAGCTGAGCTCTTGAGCGCGGTTGATGAGCTATGTGAGCGCTTTGGCCGCGACATTATCCAGCGCGCCCGCCGGATTGACCGTCATCAAAGTAAAGACCCCAATGAGAACTGACCTCTCTTATCCTTCAACCATTTGAGTATAAAGATTCGAGATCTCCTCGGTGATCCGCTCCCACCGGAATGCCCGGGCATAAGCAGCGGCCTGTTCTCCCATTTTTGCCCGCAGAGGGTGGTTAACAAATAATAGCCTCAATTTTTCCGCCAACGCATCCGGGTCCTGCGCCGGGACGAAAAATCCGGTTTCGCCATCTTTTACAAGATAGGCTAATCCGCCAACCCTGGACGCAATGACGGGGGTGCCGCAGGCCATCGCTTCCAGAGCCACCATCCCAAAGCTCTCATAATGCGACGGCATCACAACAACCTCCGCAGCGGAATAATAATATGGCAGGGTATCCTGCCCGCGTTTTCCCAGGAAAAGCACAATCTCATCCAAACCCAGCTCTGCACAAAGCGCCTGGAGGCGCATCATCTCATCCGTATCTCTCTCCGGGTGTCCCTCGGGATCGCCGCCAATGATCACGAGGTAATCAGGGCAGACAAAGGATTTGCAGTCCCGCTTCAGGATCGCCATGGCCCGGATCAGCGTATCCACACCCTTCAACGGCTCGATCCTGCCAACAAAGAGCGCCATATGTTCATCAGGAGCAATCCCAATTGCGGCCTTCGCTTCATCGGGTGGAATAGGATAAAAATGATGGATGTTTACTCCGGGCGGCACGATTGTTACCCGCTCGTGATTTAGGTCATAGAGCAATTCAAGCTGGGACCGCTCAGCTTCTGTGGCTGCAACAACTCGATCCGCCCCGGCCAGCACCTTTTTCTCCCCTTCAATTCTTTCTGGTCCTTCGCGTTCTTCCTCAGTCTGGCCAACCCGCTGCTTCATCAGACCCAGGGTGTGGAACATCTGCAAAAGCGGGAGGTTCCATTTCTGTTTGAGAATCAGACCAACCATACCGGACATCCAGTAATGACTATGGACCAAATCGTACTTGAGTCCCTTGTTTTCTGCGAATTCAATGACACCCCGGGCAAAGGTCTCAAAGTGGGCCGAAAGCTGATCCTTGGGAAGAAAGACTTCCGGTCCAGCGGGGATGTGCACAACCCGATTAAAATACCCAAGGTCATGGGAGACATGGGGCACATGCTCATCCATGGATCGCGTAAAGACATCTACGTGAACCCCTGCCCTGCCGAGAAAGCGAGTCAATTCACGGACATAGACATTCATCCCGCCTGTGTTCTTGCCGCCCAGGATCGCAAGCGGACAGGTATGGTAGGAGATCATAGCGACATTCATCCGGATTGGCTCCCTTCATAATCTTGCATCATCTCTGACCTTACTGGTATAATTTTCTCCACGCCAACGTAGCTCAGCGGTAGAGCAGACGCTTCGTAAGCGCCAGGTCGAGGGTTCAAATCCCTCCGTTGGCTCTCAGCCGGAACAGCACCAGGATAACCGGCTGATTTTATTTTAAGGGACAATTTCAGGTTTTTCATTTTCGTTGTTATAATAATATCCTGAATTCTCAACACCCTGAATTATAACCACCTCGAAGGAGTGTGTATGGCGAAAATCTGCGTGATTGGAACTGGCTATGTCGGCCTGGTCACAGGTACTTGTTTTGCGGACATGGGTCACCAGGTCACCTGTTTGGATATAGACGTAAAACGGATTGAACTGCTCAGACAAGGGGTCATGCCCATCTATGAACCCGGCCTAAAACAGCTCGTGGATCAAAATGTGGCTGCCGGTCGCCTTGATTTTACAACCAGTTATCCTGAAGCCCTTCACGATTCTGAGTTCGCATTTATTGCTGTTGGCACGCCATCTTCGGATGACGGTGAAGCGGATCTCCGCTATGTAAAAACAGCCGTTGATTCGATTGCGGTGAACCTGAATGATTCCATCATCATCGTCAACAAATCAACTGTCCCTGTCGGCACCGGGGACTGGGTGGCTGAAATCATTCAGGATTTAAATGGTCATGACACCCCTTCATTCAGTGTGGTTTCAAACCCTGAATTTCTTCGGGAGGGCTCTGCAGTCAATGATTTCATGAAGCCGGACCGGGTTGTTCTGGGATCATCAGACCTGGAAGCCGCGCGAAAAGTTGCCGAGCTGTATGAAACTTTGCGCTCTCCCATCATGATCACAGATCTGCGGACAGCCGAGATGATTAAGTATGCCTCCAATGCCTATCTGGCGACCCGGATTTCGTTTATCAATGAGATCGCCAATATCTGCGAATCACTCGGCGCAGATGTGCGTGAGGTCGCCCGGGGAATGGGCATGGACAAACGCATTGGCCCTGCATTTCTGGATGCAGGTCTGGGTTGGGGCGGCAGCTGCTTCCCCAAGGATGTCAAGGCGCTCACGCACATGGCAGACACCCGCGGGGCACACCCGCAGCTCCTTCAGGCCGTGATGGCTATCAATCAGAACCAGCGCTTACAGGCTGTCAAGAAACTGGAGCATGCGCCCGGCGGGCTGGAAGGAAAAACTATTGGCGTTCTGGGCCTCAGCTTCAAACCCAATACCGATGACACGCGGGACGCCCCTGCCCTGGACATCATCAAAAAGCTCCTGGAACGGGGCGCAGCCGTTCAGGGGTTCGATCCGCAGGCAATGGAAGCCAGCAAAGCGGAAATACCCCAACTAACCCTCTGCCAGAACCCCTACGACACGGCCCTGGAAGCGGATGCCCTGCTCCTGGCGACCGAATGGAACGAATTTACATCCTTGGATTTTACAAAGATCAAACAGAACATGCGCGGCAGGGTGATCCTGGACGGGCGGAACATCTGGGACGGACAGGACCTCCACGATCTCGGGTTCACTTATATGGGGATTGGCCTTCCCAACCCCTGGGATGAT
>CAZXRL010000041.1:0-17745 GCA_964643275.1 uncultured Candidatus Brevefilum sp. | reverse complement strand
CTATCCGCCCGCAAGTTCTAGCATTATACAGCGTGGAATAGGAAAAATCAAGGGGTTCGCGTTAGCTGTGTTATTCGCGAATAAAAATGTCAGGGGGGGCGCGAGGAGATAACATCCTTCTGGAAGCATCAAATCTGGAGATTGAATTCCATAAAACCCACCGGCTGTATGAGAAGTATTTAAACTGGTCAGGATTCCTAATCCCTGAGACCACATACCTAATTCCTGTAATCAATTCCTTGCTTTTCAAACCTTTCCATATTATTATAGTGGTATGACCACTTACCAGTCTCCTTCTGATCCTGACCTTTCCTGGCATCCCATTCAAAAACCGGCTGAACTGGCTGAATCTCGGCTGATCCAAACCATCCTCAACAACACCTTTCCCATCAACAGCCACCTGCCCGGCGAGCGCGAATTGGCAGAATTATTGGGCGTCACCCGCCCCACGCTCAGAGAAACGCTTCAACGTCTGGCTCGGGATGGCTGGGTTGAGATCCACCAGGGAAAGCCCACCCGGGTGCGGGATTACTGGAAGGAAGGCAGGCTGGGCGTTCTCAACACCCTTTCCAACCACCCCCACCAGCTTCCTGAAAACTTCATCCCCGACCTCCTCTATGTCAGGCTTGCCATGGCGCCAATGTACACCGATCTGGCGATAACCAATGCACCAGATGATCTGGCCCAATTTCTCGAAGGCCGGCACGACCTCAAGGACACAGCGGAAGCGTATGCCGTTTTTGACTGGGAACTCCATCATCAGTTAACCATTCTGGGCAGGAATCCCGTATTCATCCTGATCCTGAACGGGTTTAAAGACCTTTATCTTAACCTCGCACCTTATTATTTTGAACTGCCACCTGCCAGAGCGCATTCAAGCCGATACTACGATAAACTCGCCCAGGCTGCTGAAGACAGAGATGTCAACCGGGCAAAAGCCCTCACCGAAGAGATCATGCGTGACAGTATCACCTTCTGGCGGCAGACTAAATTTATCTGAACTCACCAAAATCGGAGGAAATCATGAAACGAATTCAAGGCTGGGGAAACCAGGAAACGGATTACCCGGTACCGGAACCCGCCAGGCGATACCTGGAAAGCGTTGTCGGGAAACCGCCGGAACTCCGGAACATCTCCATCGAATCATTGATCACCAAAATCCCACCATCCCAGCTGCCCACCCACCCCCTGATCACAACAGACCCGGAAGAACGGCTCCGCCATGCCCGCGGCCAATCGCTAAACGATTGGGTGGATATGTATGATGGTCTGATAGACACCTTTCCGGATGGCGTTGCCTATCCTGGATCGGATGAGGACGTCCGAGAATTAATAGATTTCGCCACCAAATATCAGGTCAACCTGGTGCCCTATGGCGGCGGATCGAGTGTGGTCGGGCATCTGACCCCACCGGATGACGGCCCGCCGACCCTGAGTGTGGACCTGGCAAAAATGAATGAACTGCTCGACCTCAACGAAACCAACCATGAGGCGACCTTTGGAGCGGGCGTGAGCGGGCCTGATTTGGAAGCCCAACTCGAAAAGCACGGCTTCATCCTCGGTCACTTCCCCCAATCATGGGAATATTCAACCCTCGGCGGCTGGGTCGTCACCCGTTCCGTCGGTCAGCAGTCCTATCATTATGGCCGGATCGAGCCTCTATTCGTTACCGGCCACGTGGAAGCCCCAGCCGGCCCGATGGACCTACCCCATGTACCCAAAAGTGCGGCCGGACCTGACCTGCGGCATCTTATCCTTGGGTCTGAAGCCCGCATGGGAATCCTGACCCAGGCAACCATGCGCGTCCGCAGGCTGCCGGAAGAGGAACACTTTTATTCCGCCTTTTTCCCAAATTTTGAAGTTGGCGTAGAGGCTATGCGCAAGATCGCGCAGGCCGAACTTCCCCTTTCGATGCTCCGGCTGAGCGATCCCCTGGAAACAGAGACGACCTTTCAGCTTTCCGGCGAAGTGACGCTGGTCAACATCGCCAAGAAGGGCCTCAACTTATTTGGTCATGGAGATGACCGCTGCATGCTGATCTACGGCCTGACGGGCGACCGGGCAGAAAACCGCCTGGCAGACCGGCAATTGGCGCACTTTGTCAGATCGCATCAGGGCATGCTGGTCAAATTCTATCTTGGCGAAGCCTGGATGAAAAAACGCTTCCTGACCCCCTACCTGCGTAACACCCTCTGGGAATTGGGATACGCCCTGGATACACTGGAAACCTCTCTGCCCTGGGAGAAAATCATAACCGGACGCGAAGCCATTTTGGGTGCCATCGCAAACGGACTAGCGGATGAAAACGAACCTGTACTGGTCTTCAGCCATGTTTCCCATGTCTATACCAACGGCGGCTCGATGTATGTGACCTACCTCTATCGCCGGGCAAAGGACCCTGAGCAGACCCTTGCTCGCTGGCGCAAACTCAAAGGCGCGGCCAGCCGGCAAATCGTGAGCCAGGGTGGGACAATCACCCACCAGCATGGGGTCGGCCTTGATCATAAACCTTACCTCGCAGCAGAGAAAGGCCCGCTGGGGATGCAGTTGATTCAAAAGGTCATCAACGCAACCGATCCTGACGGGATCATGAATCAGGGCAAACTGCTCGATCTGGACTGAGAAGGAGGGAAGATCATGCTCAACAGAACCTGGCGAGAACAAACCTGGTCTGGCCTCGATCAGTTATGGGACGTCATTGTGATTGGCGGCGGGATCACCGGCGCGGGCATCTTCAGCATGGCTGCTCAAAAAGGCCTCAAAGTCGCCCTGCTCGAAATGCGGGATTTTGCCTTCGGGACCTCCAGCCGCTCATCCAAGCTGGTGCATGGCGGGATCCGGTATCTGAGGAACCGCCAATTCAATGTTGTCAGAGAATCGGTCACGGAACGGGAACGCCTGCTCCGGGAATCAGACAGCCTGGTGGACCCCCTGCCCTTCATCTTTCCCGCCTATGAACACAACATCGACGAAACCCGGCAGATGCGGCTTGGGGTAATGGTCTATGACCTGCTGGCCCCCAAGTGGAACCATCAATTCCTAGGAAAAGACAAAGTCCAGGAGGCTCTTCCGGCACTGGGTGAAGATGCCCTGGTTGGAGGCGTCGAATACTTTGATGCCCGCGTGGATGACTCCCAGCTTGTGCTCCGGGTGATCATGGATGGTATCCGGTATGGTGGCGCAGCCCTGAATTACGCAAAAGTCATTGATCTCTGCAAGTCCAGAAACGGACGGGTTGAAGGCGTGGTCGTTCAGGATGAATCCGGCATGTTGAAACCCTCACAAATGGAATTGCGCGGGAATGTCGTGATCAATGCCGCCGGCCCCTGGTCGGATGAGTTGAGGGAAAAGGTCAATGGAAAACCCAAACTCCGGCGCTTGCGCGGCAGTCACTTGATCTTCTCAAAGGAGAACCTTCCCATCCATTCTGCGGTAACCATGCTCCACCCGCATGACGGCCGGGCACTATTTGCTATTCCCTGGGAAAACCGCACCATGATCGGCACGACGGATCTTGACCACAACCTCAATGAGGATGAGACCCGGATTTCAAGCTCGGAATTTGATTATTTAATGGAAGCCACCGCCTATGCCTTCCCGGATTGGCCTGTGACTGATGGAGATCTCATCTCAACTTTCTCGGGACTGCGACCGGTAATCAATACCAATGCGCCGACGCCGTCAAAGGAATCCCGGGCCCACGAAATCTGGGATGAAGACGGGTTGATCACCGTCGCGGGTGGTAAACTGACCATTTTCAAAGTCATGGCAGCGGATGTGTTGAACTTCGCGCGGGAACGCCTTCCGGCTGAACCTGAATTCACGCACCGGTACCCCTGTTTTATCCATCCGAAACCTCCAGACACGCATAACTTCAAAGACCCACAGTGGCGCTTAATGGCCGGAAGATTGGGTAAAGATGTGGATGCTTTCTTCGAAGAATCACACCCTGACGATCTTGAACCCATCTCACCTCTCCCGCAGCTTTGGGCTGAACTGGCCTGGGCTGCAAAGAACGAGGCTGTTGTCCATCTGGATGATCTGCTACTGCGCCGGGTAAGATTCGGGCTACTCATGCCCAATGCCGGATTAGATCAGATCGACAGGATCCGTAACCTGGTTCAAAATTCATTGGGCTGGTCGGACAAATCATGGGATAATGAGGTTGATCGATATCGGCAAATCTGGCAGGAAAACTACCACCTTCCTGTCTGAGCTGATCGTGAGGCAGGCGTTCTCATAACTGGATAATTTTAGACCCAAGACATTCGGAGGAAATAATGACAGGGAAACAGATCCTGGCCATTGATAACGGCACTCAAAGCGTCCGCGCATTGGTCTTCGATTTAGAGGGCAACCTGATCGCCAAGAAGCGTGTCCCCATCCAGCCCTATTATTCAAAGAAACCCGGCTGGGCGGAACAGGACCCTGATGTTTACTGGACGGCTGTCTGCGATGCCTGCCAGGGTATTTGGGAGATGGAAGGGGTTGAGAAAGAGGCCATCGCGGGTGTGGGCCTCACAACCCAGCGTTCCACGCTGATCAATCTGGACGAAAACAATCAGCCCCTCCGGCCTGCAATGGTTTGGCTTGACCAGCGCAGGACCGAAGGCCTTGATCCTGTTGGCGGCCTTTGGGGATTTCTGTTCAAATTAGCAGGCATGTCAGCCACCGTCGCCTATCTTCAGGCTGAAGCTGAAGCGAACTGGATCATGACCCACCAGCCTGAGATCTGGCAAAAAACTCAGAAATTCATTTTCCTCTCCGGTTACCTCACCTATAAATTGATCGACCGGGTGGTTGACTCGGTGGGGTGCCAGGTAGGGTATATCCCATTTGATTACAAAAACCAGGCGTGGGCAGGGCCTTCAGACTGGCGCTGGGATGCGATCAAAGTTAAGCGAGAAATGCTTCCGGATCTTGTCAAACCAGCAGATCTGCTGGGGAATATTACCAGAGAGGCCTCGGAAGCAACAGGCATTCCTGAAGGGCTGCCCCTGATTGCAACTGCGGCTGATAAAGCCACCGAAGTCATCGGCGCAGGTTGTCTGGAGCCACATATCGGCTGCCTCAGTTATGGCACCACCGCAACCATCAACACCACGCACCGGAAATACACCGAAGTCATCCCCCTGATCCCGCCCTACCCTTCTGCGATACCTGGCGCATATTCACTGGAAGTTCAAATCTATCGCGGCTTCTGGATGGTGAGCTGGTTTAAAGATGAGTTCGGACAGCTTGAAAAAAGAGAAGCGGAGCAAAAAGGGATTGAAGCGGAAGTCCTGTTTGACAAGCTGCTTCAGGAAGTTCCGCCTGGTGCGGAGGGCCTGATCCTGCAACCCTACTGGTCACCGGGATTGAAGATTCCCGGGCCGGAAGCCAAAGGTGCGGTGATTGGCTTTGGCGACGTCCACAGCCGGGCGCATTTCTACCGTGCCATTATCGAAGGGCTGACCTATGCACTCCGGGAAGGCGCAGAGCGGACGGAGAAACGGTCCCGTATCCCTATCACCTCTCTGCGGGTGGCGGGCGGCGGCAGCCAGAGCCCTGGCGCGATGCAGATTACGGCGGATGTCTTCGGGCTCCCTGTCTCCCGGCCGCATGTCTATGAGGCCTCCGGTTTAGGCGCAGCGATTGATGTCGCCGTCGGGCTTGGGTTGCATCCGGATTTCACCACTGCCGTAGACGAAATGACGCATCTTGGCGAAACCTTTGAGCCCGATCTGAACCGCCATAAGATGTACAGTGAATTATTTGAACGGGTGTATAAGAAAATGTACCAGCGGCTGAAACCTCTCTATAATGAGATCGGTGAGATCATCGGTTGATCTGAATTCCTCTTATAATAATGACGGGCTTTCTATGCCCACCCTGATTTTCTGGTGGAGGAGAACTATTTTCCATGCCTGTTCATGAAATCTCCCAACAGATCACTTTTTTGCACGCAAGTGATCTTGATTCCACCCGCAAATTTTATGAGGAAATCCTTGATCTCCCTCTCGCTCGGGATCAAGCCAAGTGTCTGATCTTCAAGACTGCAGAAAATGCGTTTCTTGGGTTCTGCACCCATATCGAACCGGTGGCAAATGGTCGTAAGGTAATTCTCACCCTGGTCAGCGCCGATGTCGATGGATGGTATCGGTATCTGCAAAATAGAGGAGTTGAGATAGCTAATCCGCCGACACCTAACCCTCAATTCGGAATATATCATTTCTTTCTCGTGGATCCAAATGGATACTGGATCGAGATCCAAAGATTTGACCAGCCTCTGTGAAGGAAACGCCCATCGCACAATCAGTTTCAGGGCAGTCCAAACAAAGTGAATTAACAACACACACCCAAGATTCGCTATCGTGAAGAGACTCAACTGGAGTCAAGAGATGAAAGAATACACCCTTCCCTACGGAAAATCCCACCTCACATTTGCATTGCCGGATGAGCTGAGCGTCGACCTATTAATGCCGCAAATTATCACGCCAGAACAGGATATTGATCGTGTGATCATCCAGGCATTGGAAAACCCTCTGGGGCAGAAAAACCTTTCCCGGTTCCGGAAGGACAGCACAATCGGGATTGCAATCAACGACAAGACTCGACCCCTTCCACAACCCAACCCCTTGAACCACCTGCTGAGACATCTCGACAACCTGGGGTTTGCCAGAGACAACATCACCCTTTTTATCGGTTCAGGCACCCATCTCCCGATGAAGGCGGATGAACTCCCAGTTATCTTTGATGACTGGGTAATCGCTCATTATCATATTGTTCCTCACGATTGTGATCACAGTCCAATGGTCGACCTGGGTAAAACATCGCATAAAACCCCGGTCCGAATCAACCAGGCCTTTGCCAACTGTGAGATCAAGATCACGGTTGGCAATATTGAGCCGCACCATTTCATGGGGTATTCCGGAGGGGTCAAGACCGCAGCCATTGGACTGGCAGGCCGGGACACCATTAACGCCAACCATGCCATGCTGACCCGTGAGAATACCAGGACAGGCCTCTATCATGTGAACCCTATGCGCCAGGATATTGAGGAGATCGGTGAAAGAATCGGCATCCAGTTCTGCCTGGGGACTGTGATCAACGAACAAAAAGAAATCATCCGGGTTTGCTTTGGGGAACCGAAAACCGTCATGCTGAAAGTTATTCCGATAATCCGGGAGATGTTCAATATCAGTGTTAGTGAACCCTACGATCTGGTGATCGCCTCTCCGGGCGGTTCACCCAAGGATATCAACCTTTACCAGGCTCAAAAAGGGTTGACACATGCTGCCCGGATTGCAAAGGACGGAGGCTGGGTTCTTCTGCTGGCGGCCTGCCCGGAGGGTTCCGGCAGTCAATCCTATGAAGACTATGTGCGTTCCATGCCCTCGCATCAGGACATCATCCAGCATTTCAAAGATGGCTTTTTCAAAGTTGGCCCCCACAAAGCCTATCAGATCTCACGGGATGCCAGCCGGGTGAAGGTCATCCTGGTCTCCAAAATCCCGCCCCTGAAAGTGCAGCAATGGCAACTCACCCCCAGCCAGCCTGATAAACTCGATAAGTTGTTGGATTGGATCGCGCACCGATTGCCAGCCGGCGCCCGCGTTGCCCTGATGCCGGCAGCGACAAGGACCATGACAGAGGTTAAAAAATGACAGCAAATGACTACATCCGAAACCCCCAATTGGAAGGCGATGATTTCTATTGGAAGGGCAATTCAACCGGAATCCTGTTAATCCACGGATTCACCGCCACCACAGCTGAAGTCCGTTTGTTGGCGGAAAAACTCCATCAGGCGGGCTTCACTGCCGCTGGACCGCTTCTTCCCGGCCATGGCACCCATCCGGACGACCTCAACCGTTCCACCTGGCAAATGTGGCTGGAAAAGGTCAAGCTAAACTATACGAAACTTCAAAGGGATTGTGCCCGCGTATTCGTGGCTGGTGAATCAATGGGATCGTTGTTAGCACTGGAGCTGGCAACCCAGTATCCGGAAATCAAAGGTTTGCTTTTATTTGCCCCTGCGATCAAAGTGCCCAATCTCTGGATATCCAGACTGCTGCTCCCTTTCAAAGACTATCTGGAAAAATCAGGGGAAGATGATGGGTTGCCCTGGAAGGGTTATACTGTCTACCCTGTCAAAGCCATGGTCGAACTTTTAAGACTCCAGAAAGTTGTCCGGCGGCGTCTGCCGCAGGTTAACCAGCCAACCCTGGTCTTCACCGGTGAATATGACCGGTCCATATCACAGGACGCGGCGGGCGTGGTTCTGAATGGGATTCGGTCTGCAAAGAAAAACCATATCCATCTGACCGAGTCACCCCACTGCATTCTACTGGATGGCGAATTGGACCTGGCTTTCAAACATGTGATGGCCTTTATCGAGGAAAACTCCTGATAAAAAAGACTGTCCGGGTGGACAGGTTAGAATCTATCCTTCCGGGGCACGCTGTCAATTGACAGGGGAATCACTTCACGGTAAACTTGAAACCTCGGGAACAAGATAATAATCTGCAAACCTCACTTATGTGACTTAACGGACTGCGGGATGCAAGTCATCAACGCGTGCCTATAGATTTAATGAGCGAACCGCAACCAGGCTTGGCAACAAGCAAGCGGATTGGGAGTTAATTAATACTGGAGAGGACTGACTGTGTCTGCTAAATCTTATTATGACCTTGACCTGAGTAAAACGATCTCAAAGAACCGCCTGATCGGGCTGTGGCGGATGATGAAAGGGTATCACTGGCTCTACCTCGGCGCGACAGCCGCCCTGGCGATTGCCACCATCTCCCGGACTGGGATCTATTTGACCCTGCAGCGTTTTATCGATAATGTGATCCTGGAAGGAAATTACGGCAGGGACCTGACAATCGTCATCCTGAGTTTCATCGGCTTTGCCCTGCTGCAGGGGGTGTTCTCATTCATCTCAGGCTGGATGTCTGCAAAAACCGCTGAGGGAGCCACCCGCCGGTTGCGGAATTATCTTTTCGATCACCTGCAGCGGCTGCCCTATGCCTACCATGCCGAGTCCCAGACCGGTGACCTGATCTCCCGGGCGACATCGGACGTGGATGCCGTTAACCGATTCTACAGCGAGCAGGCGATCGGAATCGGTCGAATCCTGTTGATGTTCATCGTTAATTTCATAGCTTTATTGCAATTGAACACCCGCCTGGCCTGGATCTCGGTCATTGGGATCCCCGCCATCGTTGCAGTATCAATTTTCTTCTTCAGCAGGGTCTCCAAAGCTTACGAAGAATACCAGGAACAGGAAGCCACGCTCAGCAACCGGCTGCAGGAAAACCTGACAGGCGTCCGTGTTGTGAAAGCCTTTGCCCGGCAGGGTTATGAAAGCTATAAATTCGACCAGGAGAACTGGCAGAAATTCCGCCTTGGAAAGAAACTGCTCTCCATCCACTCGCTCTTCTGGCCTGTATCGGACATCATCTGCGGCGCACAAATGCTGGCATCCTTTTTTATCGGCGCTGTCATGGCCCTCAACGGCGACATTACGGTCGGAACCTACATGGCGTTCACCGCGCTGGTCATTTGGATCATCTGGCCAATGCGAAACCTGGGCCGGTTGATCGTGCAAACCTCCACCGGGATGGTATCTTCCAGCCGGGTGATGGAAATTCTCAAACAGGAACGCGAGCCGCTCACCATAGGGGACTATCAACCCGACGGTGATGTGGAGGGTGAGATCATCTTCAATGATGTCTGTTTTGAATACGAAAAAGACAACCCTGTCCTCAACGATATCAGTTTCACCTGCAATCCCGGCGATGTGATCGCCCTGCTGGGTTCAACCGGCTCTGGAAAAACCTCATTGGTTAACCTCCTGCCGCGTTTCTACGATCCTGACGATGGTGTGATAACGCTTGACAGTGTGGACATGACCCGATACCAACGTCAATATCTGCGTTCACAAATCGGGATTGTCGAACAGGAGCCCTTCCTGTTTTCTCGTTCGATCAAGGACAATATCACCTACGGTGTTCATCGCGAAGTTTCTGATGAGGAAATCATCCAGGCCGCCAAATTTGCCGCCATTCACGATGTCATCCTTGAATTTCCAAAAGGGTACGACACACTGGTCGGCGAACGCGGTGTGACCCTCTCCGGCGGACAAAAGCAGCGCGTGGCAATTGCCCGTGCGCTGTTGAAGAACCCCCGGATTTTGATCCTGGACGATTCAACATCCAGCGTGGATCCTGAGACCGAAGTCCAGATCCGCAGCGCTCTGGATCACCTGATGACCAGCCGGACGACCTTTATCATCGCCCACCGTATCCAAAGCGTGATGGATGCGGATTTGGTCCTGGTTTTTGATAAAGGTGAAATCGTCCAAAAAGGCACCCATGAAGAGTTGATGAAACAAAGCGGCATGTACCGTGAAATCTTTGACATCCAGACTCGCATCGAAGTGGAATTAGAAAAGGAAATCGCCAGTGTCAACACATGAAATGCTCGATGAAAAAGAATATGGAAAACTGACCAATAAGGTCTTTATCCGTCTGCTCTCCCTTCTGAAACCTCATTGGAAATGGGTTGCCGGATTCCTGATCTGCATTGCCGTTGTGTCAATTGCCGACGCTTATACGACATTTCTCAGTAAACGGATCATTGACGAAGGGATCATCGCGGGCAGCCGCGAAGTCATCATCAGAACGGTACTGATCTATGCCGGCATCATCCTGATTCAGGCCGCTTCAGCCTTCGGGTTTATTTATCTGGCGGGAGTCCTGGCAGAGCGGGTGCGATATGACCTGCGTAAGAATATGTTCAACCATCTGCAGCAGCTTTCCCTGTCTTACTTCAGCCAAACGCCTGTGGGATGGATCATGGCACGTCTGGGATCGGACACTGAAAGGCTCTCTGACCTGATGACCTGGGGCATCCTGGATGTCACCTGGGCGATCGTCAACATAGTCACAGCGGCGATCTTCATGTTCATCATCAATGCCAGACTGGCAGTGATTGTCATCATCATGCTGCCGATCCTGATTGTGATTGCTTTTCGCTTCCGGCTCCGAATCCTCAAGCATTACCGCCGTTCAAGAAAGATGAATTCCAAAATCACCGGCGCCTTCAATGAAGGCATCACTGGTGTCCGGGTGATCAAAGCCCTCTCAAGAGAAGATTCCAACCTGGAAGAGTTTGGTGAGCTGACCGATGGTATGTACGATGCAAGCTTCAAAGCTGCCTGGCTTTCCGCCCTATTCCTCCCCACGGTTCAGGTGATCAGCTCAATCGGGTTGGGGATCGTGCTCTGGCGCGGAGGTCTGCAAGTCCAGTACGGACTCATGACCATCGGCGGGATTCAGGCCTTCGTTTCCTACATCACTTTTATCATGTGGCCAATCCAGGATATGGCGCGGGTATATGCCCAGATGCAGAATGCCATCGCATCTGCGGAAAGGATTTTTAACCTGATTGATACCGAGCCGGCTGTGAAGGACCGGGCCCGAACCATAGACACGGACACAATTGAAGGTGACATCCGGTTTGAAAATGTCCATTTCTCTTACGAAAAAGATGATCCTGTTATTAAGGACATGAATTTTCAGATCAAACATGGCGAAATGGTTGCTCTGGTCGGGCCTACGGGCGGTGGGAAGACGACAATTGTGAACCTGCTTTGCCGTTTCTATGAACCCACTCAGGGCACCATTTACCTCAACGGCATTGATTATCAGGATATGAAACTTCAGGACATTCAATCCCGGATCGGAATGGTATTGCAAACGCCCCATCTCTTCTCAGGTTCCATCAAAGAGAACATCCGTTATGGAAAGCTCAACGCGACCGATGAGGATGTTATCGAAGCAGCCAAGCTCGCCGGTGCAAATGACTTTATCATCAAGTTCGAGAAGGGGTATGAACAGGATGTCGGAGAAGGCGGCAACCTGCTCTCAGTCGGGCAGAAACAGCTGATCAGCATTGCCAGGGCAATCCTGGCAAAACCTGAATTGTTCATTATGGACGAAGCCACCAGCTCAGTGGATACGCTGACAGAAGCGTTAATCCAACACGGGATGGAACGCTTGATGGAACACCGAACCAGCTTCGTGATTGCACACCGCCTGTCCACCATCAAACGTGCAGATAAGATCCTTGTGATCGAGGATGGTCAAATCCTCGAAATGGGGACCCATCGTGAACTGATCCATAAAAAGGGCAAGTATTATAGTCTTTATACACAGCAATTCAGGCAGGAGCTTGAAGCGCAATATGATGTCTTCAACAAACCGGCAGCCAGCGAAGTGGCCTGACCTCACCAACAACCAAGACCGTAGACAGCCCTCCCATTCTTCTGTTATGATGGGAGGGTTGTTGGTGCAAATGGAAAGGAATGCGGCATGTTTCTGAGCAAAGCAAAAAAACGCCCCCCTGAAATGACCAGCCCATCTGGTGAAACGCTTCAGGAGATCCTTGGGCTTCAGGCGGGGGATTGCAAATCTCACAGCCTGGCAGTGGTAACAATTCCCCCTGGAAAATCATCTTCAGCCCACTATCATAAAGATTCCGATGAGTCTTACCTTATCCTCTCCGGTCAGGCCCGATTAACCCTTGATAAAAAGGATTATAAGCTGGATGCGGGTGATGCCTGCCTGATCCAGCCCCAGGAAGTCCATCAAATCTTCAACGAATCTGATCAGGAACTGATTTTTCTTGCCGTCTGCATCCCAGCCTGGCACCCGGACGACTCCTTCGATATCACTGACTCAGAAATCTGATGAAATTCGCGGTAAATTATTCAAACCCTTTGATCCGACTGCTCAAGGAGAAGGCCGTCCAAATCGACCTGATCAAATGCCCTGATTGGGAGGGCATGCTCACCGAAGCCAAACCCTTTGGGCAAGTGACCATCCATTATGACCTGACCGCCGGCCTGGGCCAGACCTTAAATGTAGATCTCAACCAACTCAAACGCTTCAAGGAACAAACCGAGACCCCCCATATCAACACGCATCTGGTCACACCGAGAAATTTTGACACCCATGATCATAAAGAACGGATCCGGATCAATCACCTCTGGCGGGAAGAGATTCAAATACTGACCAATTATTTTGGTGCGAACTCCGTCACGCTGGAGCATTACCCGTATACCGCTGCCAACGCGCATATCGCCTATGCTGCTGATGCAGCAGCTTTCTCACAGGTCATCCAGGATACGGGCTGCCAATTGCTTCTGGACCTCGCTCACGCCAGGATTACGGCTGATACGCTAAATATTGATGTCAAAGATTACATCCGCGCTCTGCCTCTCGATCGACTCACCGAATTGCACATCACCGGTATAAAGACTCATGCCGGCGTTTTGACCGATCATTTTGAACTATGTAACGAAGATTGGGATTTCTTCTGCTGGGCTCTGCGTGAAATAAAAACCGGGAACTGGCCGGAACCCCGCATCGTTGCCTTTGAATATGGCGGTGTGGGAGATGTTTTTGTCTGGCGGACAGATTATCACGCGTTGAAACAACAGATCCCGCGTATGTACGATATGATCCACAGTTAATGACGAGGGTTAACTCTCTTCATAAAGGGGAAAAATTTTGGATTTACTTTAATATTGTTTTGATATTATAATAAAGTAAGCCTATAAAAAAGGGCATCACTCCCAACCACCAGAGTTCTGGAAACATAAATATCCTTCGCCCACGCTAGCGGGCGGAAAAACCGCACCAGGATGACCCTTGATTTGCGGACCTGTTTGCTGCTTATCATGAATCACTGGGTGGGCTTTCTGTCAACAAGTTAATTCTTTGAGAAGGAAATTTGATATTCTTCTATCCAAAATTAAACCTTTTACAAAACCTTGGAAACATATTCAAATTAGTTGATTTTTCAGGTAAAATGACGTAACTAAAAAGAAAGGAAGATAATATGGCAACCTTAGGTCAAAAATTACGTGAACTGAGACACCACAAGGGATACAAATTGAACGAAGTTGCAGAAGGTGCTGACCTCTCAATTTCCTTTATATCACTCATCGAGCGGGATAAAGCATCCATCTCCGTTGAAAACCTGCAGAAACTGGCCATCTTTTATAATGTCAGGCTGTTCCAGATTTTTCAGGATATTGAAGAGGAAGATGCTCATGTCGTCCGAAGCTCACAAATGGAATCGCTGGACGATTATGGCAATCCCGCTGCACCATCGCTGCATTTGCTCTCTCCTGATGACAATTTATCCTTCAAATCAATCCTGGCCTACATCCCACCGGCTTCTTTCCGTGAAGTGATCCAGATCCAGAAGGGCGAGGCCTTCGTTCTCGTCAAAGAAGGTCAACTTGAGATCGAAATTCCCAACAAGAAGCCGGTATCGCTTAATGAAGGCGACAGCGCCCATCTGACCAGTTATAAAGGCACGGTTTTGAAAAGCGCGAAAGAAAATACCGCTGTCAAATTGCTGATTGTTGCATCGTCAACAACCCAGCATCTTGATGGACAGGGCAACATCCTAAAATATCTCGAAATTGCGTAATACGTTAAAACAGATCTGAGAAGGCGCGGGTTACCTTCCCGATGAAAAACGGCAATGTGCCCGGATCATTAAAGTTGAGCCTTTCCCGGTCAGGTAATTACACTCAATGATTGGGAAGTGTTCAGGATATCACTGAAAAGGTATTGACATTCTCTAAATAATATTGTATTATTTAGATACAAAATATCCAATTTCATGGTTTAGAGAATGACCTGAGAAAATACTTCTTACAACCTCCAATATTTCTCTCCCTCAAGAAAAAACCGCTCAACCCCGGGCGGTTTTTTCACTTTTTAAATCAGAGAGAGTGACACACTTGTTCTGAACTGACCATGTGTTTTTATTTCACATTTCACGGGTCAAAGCATGACAAATGGCACATCTTTAGATAAATATCTAATGAGTTTATCAAAAACCCTTTGATTTTGTAGATCGCCGTTGTATAATTCTCCCGTTATGAAATTATTACTCCGTTTCGCAAAAAAATATTCGTGGGCTCTCGCGGTCACCGTCATCAGCATGCTGGTGCTGGTCGCCGCCCAATTATTGATCCCCTGGCTGATCAGAACGCTTATTACTCTGGTGACCAACGAAACACTTACACCAGATACCATGAACACGGTCAGCCGGCTGACTCTGATCGCTCTGATAACTTTCATCGGGCGAGGCGTTGTGCAATTCCTCCGGAGCTATATGGCGCATATCGCTGGCTGGGGCGTAGTGTCCGATGCTCGGAGATATGTTTATGAACACCTGCAGCGGTTGTCACTCAGGTTTTATGAAGATAAGCAAACGGGCCAGCTTATGTCCAGAGTTGTCAACGACACGGATCTCTTCGAGCGCATGATCGCCCATGCCGTTCCGGATGTACTGGTCAATATCATCACCTTTTTCGGCATCACGGCTGTCCTGGCAAGCATGAACTGGCGCCTCACCCTTTACAGCATGGCCCCGATTCCCCTCGTGATCCTGTCCCTGGTTGGCTTCGCCAAATTCGTCCGGCCTGCATTTCGAAAAAGGCAGGCTGAGGTCGGTGAGTTAAACGCTGTCCTTAATGACAGCATCTCCGGCATCAGGGAGATTAAGGCTTTCAATCGGGAAAGTGAACAGCTTGAGAGAGTTGAGCTTGGAATAGAGCGTTACCGGGTCTCACTTCTGACGGCTTTGCGGCTCATGGCCATCTTCCAGCCTTTTATTGACTTTTCCACGTCCATCGGGCAATTGGTGGTGATCTTTTTCGGTGGGCAGATGGCGCTTCAGGGGATTCTGCCCATCGCGGACCTCGTCGCCTTTTTCCTCTATCTTGAAATGTTCTATCAACCCATCCGGGCGCTCGGAATGTCCTGGGAACACGTCCAGGAATCCATGGCAGGTTTTGACAGGGTCGCGGAACTTCTCTCAGAGGAACCGGACGTTATCAGTGCGGTGGATTCAACCCCATTGCCTTCCCCCCTGAAAGGGCACCTGCTCCTTGAGAACGTCAGCTTCAGTTATGTTGAGGGCGAGAAGGTTCTGGAGGACGTCAATCTGGAGATTCCCGCGTCGAATGTCGTGGCTCTGGTCGGGCCAACGGGCGTTGGCAAGTCAACCCTGGTCAGCCTGATCCCGCGCTTCTATGATGTGACCGCCGGCTCAATCAAATTGGATGGCATTGATGTCCGTGATTTGCCAGTTGAAGAACTCCGAAAAAATATCAGCATCGTGTTGCAGGATGTCTTCCTCTTTCACGGGACTGTGAGCGAGAATCTTCTCTTTGGCAATCCAAAAGCAACAGCTGAAGAAGTCATTGAAGCGGCGAAGATCGCCAACGCGCACGAATTTATCGCCAATCTCCCCAAAGGCTATGACACCCTCATCGGTGAACGCGGGGTCAAGTTATCCGGCGGCCAGCGTCAGCGGATCTCCATTGCCCGGGCAGTGCTAAAGAACACCCCCATTCTGATATTGGACGAAGCGACATCCAGTGTGGATACCGAGACGGAACTCCTGATTCAACAGGCACTTGAGCGGCTGATGAAAGGCCGGACGACCATTATCATTGCCCACCGGCTTTCCACAATCCGAAACGCCGATAAAATTGTTGTTCTGGAAGGGAAGAACATCATCGAACAGGGAACACATGAACAATTGATTGAGCAGGACGGCCTATATAAACGATTGTATACCGTTCAGGAAACCTTATAATTCCCACCCAATAATTTCATTCAAAAAGCGCTGGAATACCTTCAGCGCTTTTGTTCAATTCAGGGGCATGATCGTATTGTCTCGATGTTCAATGATGATAAATTCAATTTGACCGTGGGTTAATGCGACCATTTTTTTCTTAAAGCATTCAAGATAATCATCCGGCATACGCACTGTGAGCGTTACATCTACCGCAAAATTCTCGTCCACCATTTTTCCCCGATGGTTGCTGATGAGGATCTGGGTTTGTTCAAAAAGTGAATAAGGAACAACAAACATCAATAAAGTTGTTGAGATCTTCCTCGCCCGTGGCAATTCAGCCAGGACAGCTCTGACACTGTCCCCATAAGCACGGACCAGCCCCCCTGTGCCCAGCTTGGTCCCGCCAAAATAGCGGGTGACCACAACGACAATATCACCGAAGCCGCTGCCTTTGAGGACAGCCAGCGCTGGACGCCCCGCAGTGCCGGCAGGTTCCCCATCGTCCGAGCAATGCGCAATTATCGCATTGTCACGGCCAATTAAATAGACCGGCACATGATGCGAAGCATCCGGGTATTTCTTTTTGATTGAAGCGATAAACGCCTGCGCTTCTTCAACCGAAAAAGCCGGACCAGCGTTGGTGATAAAACGCGAATTATGGTCCATGAATTCGGTTTCGATATGTCTCGCAGGTACAATGTCATATTGCGGCATCAAAAACCCTTCTTCCTAAAGAAGCAAAGTTATTCTACCCGATAGGATAGAAAAAGCTATCCGAAGCACGATCAGCTTGACCTGTTGAATCATTCTTATCTACCCACCTAAGACATTTCCCCTGCACCCTCAATGTGTGTGAAAAGGGCTCCTTTTAACGCGAAAACGATCCAAACAACTCTGGATCGCTTCCATGCCCCCACGGGGATTCGAACCCCGGTCTTAGCCTTGAAAGGGCTACGTCCTGGTCCCCTAGACGATGGGGGCGCTCAATTAAGCGAATGCAATTCTACCATCCATTCTCAGGCAGGTCAAGAATTTATCAGGAGGGTGTTGAAAAACAAGTCCTTAATTGACGAAAATAGGGGATTGTGATTC
>CAZXRL010000040.1:0-18318 GCA_964643275.1 uncultured Candidatus Brevefilum sp. | reverse complement strand
GATTATGGCTCCTCACGGGTGATCGATTCGATCAAAGTCTGGGTCACACCCAGCTACTGGACAGAATACGAGTAAATCCTGAGCTATGCACAAACAAAAAGATGTGGGCCAAGGCCCGCATCTTTTTACTTTAATCATTTAATCGTCTCATTTGATGATCAATCCAGATTGTGGTTCTACAGCTACACTCCGGCAGGCAGGGCCTGTTTATTCTGAGAGCAGTGAACCCATCTGCTTCAAAATAAAATTCGTCGCAAATTTCGGGCTCAGCCGGTAGAGGAAATTCATAAGTTTTGAGTCCGACCCCACCATGATATGAAAACGGTTCTTCAGCATTCCGTCAATGATGATCTCAGCGGCTTTGCTGGCCGGCATGGGCTTAAACGAAGACGCTTCGCTGCCATCAGCCTGCATGGCAGTGACATCAATCCCTGAGCGGGCAGCAATATCCGTGGCAATGGCACCTGGAAACACAACCGAAACCTGCACACCAGTATTTGCGAGTTCAGCGAACAATGCTTCAGAGAATAATTTGATAGCCGCCTGGGATGCCCCGTAAACGCCCTGCCCGGGAACGGGTAAAAATCCACCCATGCTGGAAATATTGACAATCTGGGCAGCAGGCCTCTCCAGCAGATGCGGCAGGAAAGCCTTGGTCATATTGACAGTCCCATTGAAATTGATGTCCATCACTCTGTCAATTGAGCCATAATCCAGGGCGTTGATTTTCACAAACGGCTGAATGATCCCCGCATTATTGATCAGGCCATCCACCTGACTATGCGCAGCGATGACCTTCTCAGGCAAAGCAGACACAGCACTACGGTCGGTGATATCCACATTATGCTTTGACATCCGCTCAGCGTCTGCCCCTGCCAATTGACTTGTTTCCTCCAGGCCGGCCTGGTCTATATCCACTGCGGCTACCCGGGCGCCTTTGGAGAGCAAATTGAGGACCAACTCCCGGCCAATTCCATTAGCCCCGCCTGTAACCAAAATAACCTTGTTTTTAAGTTCCATCCTCCACCTCGCATATTTTCCTATTTAGACCTATTTTACCCGATTATATTAATTCCTGAAAGCTGATGTAGAGAGGACTGGTAGATCAAATTGCTATTTGATCATGGTGGAATTTGTAAATGACCGGTTTACCAAAAGATCAAATCGTCCACTGGTCATGAACAATCCCGATCAGGAACCAACGGCCATCTTCAAGGGTGAACACCAGGCGCAGGCTTTGCCAATCCATTCCCGCATATTCTTCCGTCCCGCTGAGATAATATTCCACATAGGTGGGATTCTCATAAAATTCTGCAATATTATCAAGCGAATTTCCCTGCCCAATCCGTTCATTCACACCGATTTCGTCCGGGTTGAGAAAATCGGCTGAATAGATAAATTCATTGTAATACTCCCTGAAAGTCAACTCAATCGGGTCCCCGGTCCCATCATAGCTGCCCCAGGTATAGACAACCTCCGATTCCATCAAAACAGAAAGTTCTTCAGGATTAAAGACAAGCTGCTCTTCCATTAAATAAGCGTAGGGAGTAAAACGTACCCCCAGGATGGGATGGACAAAAGCCGCGACCGTCTCAAGGTCTTCTTCTGCCAGCGCGGTGATAATCAAATCGGCAGCCTCCTCAATGGTGTCGACCATTGTAAGGTCAGGTGTGGGGGTCAGGGTGGGCGTTAGGGTAGGAATTGGAGCAGCAGTCTCGGTTGGTGTTGCAATCGCAGTCGGCACTGGGGAAATCAGCTCGGTAAGCGAACAAGACATCAGAAAAACGACGGTCACTGCCAGACAGCTCAAAATTCTTTTGCGCATTTCAATCCTCCTTCACTGGTCACTTTATGCTGATTCTACCTAAATTGTTCTCCGCCGGGTTACAGGTCATCTAATATTTTCCTAAAGGCCCATTCGTGGTAAACTAATCAGGTAATATTTATCTTATAAGTAATTATAGCTTGTGAGGAAGTAATGTCGAACGAAAACCATGACAAAAACCATACTAAGGAACACTGGACGAACTTTATTCTCCCTGTGTTATTGATTGCCGGGTTGGTGGGGCTTCTCGCCATCATGGCGGATCAACCTGTCCAGGGTTATCAGCCGCTCGTTCCCCAGGAATCCTGGATGAGTACCATCGTTGGCTATCTGGTGATTGCCACCGAAATCGCCACAGCGTATGTCATCGGCACAGCTCTGCTCCGGGCAACGATCAGCTACACCCGCCATTTTTTTGATTCCATCAACCGGCAGATCAATTACACGGAACGCATCCGCCTCCGTCTGGGTCATATGCTCAACCTCGGTCTGGAATTCGCCATCGGCAGCGATATTTTACGTCTCTCCGTCGCGCCGACCACCCAGGACATCATCATCCTCTTCACCAAGGTCCTCCTGCGGATCCTCCTGAACTACTTCCTCGACCGCGAGATCAAAGTCAGTGAGGAGCTTTGCGGTCCTGGCAGCTATGTACCGCCTGTTCCGGAATACGACGACCAACCAGAGTAGAACCTGTCCACCGACAAGATAACCAGTAAAAATCCCGGTAAGGAATTAAAAATAGCTTACAAAAAGCCTTAAAGATTCAACCAGCGCGCCGTCAGCTTCGGCAGGTCTGCCAGCGCTCCCTGTTTAAAAGTACAGGTTGGCAGTGATTCGAGGAATAGACGCCCGTATCGCTTGGTCAGCACCCGCTTATCCAGAACAACAACCACACCTCGATCGGTCTGGGTCCGGATCAGACGCCCGAAACCCTGGCGGAACCGCAGGATCGCTTCCGGTAAAGCATACTGGTAAAACGGGTCTTCAAAGGTCTCTGACCGGGCAGAGATAATCGGGTCAGAGGGGACATCGAAGGGCAGCTTGACAAGCATCAGAACTGAAAGCGCTTCGCCGGGAACATCTACACCTTCCCAGAACGCCCGTGTCCCTAGTAATACGGCCCGTTCCGTTTCCCGGAATGTCTCCAAAAGCATACTGGCCGAGGCCCCTTCCCCCTGTTCATAAACCTGGATATCATCCTGAGCCAGAATCGGCGAGATCTGATTGGATGTGCGCTGGAGCTGGGAATACGAGGTAAAAAGCGCCAGCATCCTTCCCCCGGAAGCCTTCGCAACCGAGGTGATCGCAGCTTCAACCGCTCGCTGGTGCCCGTTGTAATTCGACGGTTCCGGTACATCCGTTGCCACATAAACCATGGCAGCCGATTCATAATCATAGGGGGAGCCGACGATAAGGTCATCCGCATCCTCCGCATTCAAGCGGTGACGGAGGTACTCGAATTCCCCATTGGTCGTCAGCGTTGCAGAGGTTAGGATCACGCTTTTCTTTTGATACCAGAGATGTTTCTCCATCAAACGGCCGATATGCAGCGGTGCTGCATTCAAATTGATCTCATGGTATTGGGGATGGATTTCGACCCAGTAGATTGTGTTCTCATCCGGGTCCAGTGTCAGGCCCCGCAGGTTTTGCTGGATTCCCTCCAGACGGGAGTACATGTTCCCCAGGCTGCCCCACATATCCTCGGCTTCTGCATGTTCCTTTTCTGCCAGCTCTCCCATTGGAACCCGGAGTTCCTTCAGGATGGCCAGCATCGCACTGAGGGTCTCTTCCACCTCATCCCAGACGATTTCAACATCCATCCAGATGGGCATCGTCCGTGTTGAGGGAACGACTCGCTCCTGCTGGGGATAGGTGCCGAGCGGGCGGCCGTCGCGCTGTTCAACCAAGAAGGCATCCAAGGCCTGATAATACACATTCATCTGGCTTTCCAGGCGGATCGACAGATCAGACGCCTTCTGAACAAGTTGGTTGAGGGATGTCATCTGGACAGGCTGCAGTAAATCCTGACATAATTCCACAAAGCGTCCCAGAATGCCCGTTTTCAGCCCTCCCAATTCCCGGACCAGCCGGGTGATATCCACCGCCCGGACACGGAAAGACAAGGCATTGGTTGTCGCCGACTCGAGGTGGTGCGCCTCGTCCACGATCAGATAATCAAAAGCCGGCAAAACCCTGTTCCCCGTGGCTGTATCGGCCAGCAGCAGGGCATGGTTCACCACCAGGAGATGGGCGTGTTCAGCCGCCAGTTTCGCACGATAGAAGGGGCACCGCCCGCCCATCCGCTTGAGGCAGACCTCCAGCCGGCAGCCCTCATCCTCTGCCGACAACCGGGACCAGACCGAACGCTCAACCGGGCCGTTCAGGTTGATCTCAGTCCGGTCACCTGTCCGGCTATCCAACAACCAGACCAAAACTTTACCCAACACCCGCATCTCGTTGACGTTTTCAGGCCCCCTGCGGCGTATGGCTGCCAGTCTTCGGGGACAGAGGTAATTTCCGCGCCCTTTCAGGATGGCTGCTCTGACAGGCAGGTCCAGGGCATTCTTCAGGTCAGGAATATCCTTATTGATGAGCTGATCCTGCAGGTTGATCGTGTTTGTTGAAACCACGACCCGGGTATCATTCTGCAACGCCCAGTAAGCCGCCGGGATCAGATAAGCAAAGGATTTTCCAATCCCGGTGCCCGCCTCAACCATTAAATGCTGGCCATTACTAAGTGCGTTCGCCACACTCCTGAGCATCTCCACCTGCTGGGGACGGTATTCGTATCCCTCAAAGTATTCCGAGAATCTCCCTCCTGACTCAAGCGTAGCCGTGATCTCATCAATATCCAACGATGTCTCAACACCCTCACCCCCGAAACCTAAGTCATCCTCATCAGCCAGTTTCTCAAAAAGTGGTCCATGAGTCCCGCCGTAGGCTTTCTTCGCCTGCACCGGTTCATGGGCGCGCTCTCGTAAGATCTGCTGGAAAACGTGGTTCGCCTGCCAGTCCAAAGGCTCCCCCATCCGGACAATCTCAGCCAGAAGATCCAAAGGCAGCTGCTTTGCTTTTTCAACAAGTTCAAGATAAACCGCGTGGGTCGCTTTGGCATCATCCAGTGCCCGGTGGGTGGCAGGGAGTAATATGCCCAACTGCTGTGCCAGGGCGGAAAGATTGTACCTGCTGGCCGTTGGCATCAGCACCGCGGCCAGCTCATAGGTGTCAATTTCAACATTCTGTTTCAACGCACCAGCCTGGCGGAGAAAGGACAGGTCAAAGCTGATATTGTGACCGACAACCGGGTCAGACCCGACAAACGCAATCAGATCCCCGATGATGTCTTTGAGATAGGGGGCGTTCTGCACCATGTTATTCGAGATACCCGTAAGCTGAGAAACAAAACCGGGAATGGGCCGCCTGGGATTTACCAGGCTCGACCAGGTATCCTCCACCCGGTGCCCGGAAAATTTCACTGCGCCAATTTCAATGATGGCATCTTCGTCGGGATTCAGACCTGTTGTTTCAATATCGACAGCTACGGTTGGAGTCATGGTTCGATTATACCCGTAATTGATTCCCCGCCTTTGGGTAAAGACAAATTCTATGCCTAACCTGACAGAATCCTGTCAATCTTCTGCCAGATTCAACAATCCCGGCTTTTAAAATGTATCCTCATTGTTGAGAATTGTTTACTCCAAAGGAGACACACATGAATAAAAATCATTTACGGCGCATCACTCTGACTCTGTTCATCATGATGACCTTGACAGGGTGCACTCTGGCTGGGATATTCGCAAAAACTGTAGAAGGTTCCGGTGAGGTTGTAGTTGAGAAGCGAGACCTGCCAGCCTTTACTGCGATCAGAGCTCATGGCGAAATTGAGTTATATCTGACCCAGCTCGATTCCGGAGTTGAGGTCCACGCAGAAGGCAATCTGATGAAGTACGTCCGGACCTACGTCCAGGAGCAAATGCTTGTGGTAGAAATCGCTGACACAGACGGGGGTGCGATCAATCTCAAACCCTTGGCACCTATCGAAGTCTATGTCAGATTTGAGAAGCTTAATAGTTTAACGCTTTCAGCCGGGGTAAAAATGACCTCCAGCCAGCTAGTTGCTGAGGATGCCAGAATTGATCTCTCACTCAGCGGTGGCAGTCTGGGATCTATCAACGCCCTCAGAACCGGCACACTCCAGGTCATGCTCTCAGGTGGATCGCAATTAGAGGTAATTGACGGGCAGGTAACCGACCAGTTTATCAGTGCAAGCGATGGATCCAGCTATGCAGCAGACTGGCTAAAAAGCGAAGCAACTGAGATCAAGCTCAGCAGGGGCAGTGAAGCTGCGATCTGGGCGGTTGACACCTTCAATGTGGACCTCTCCGGGGGCAGCACGGCGTATTATTACGGCAGTCCGACCCATCTCAATGAGGTCCGGAACAGCGGCGGCAGCGATTATATCAGCCAGGGTGAAAGATAATCCAATAATTTAAAAAGGACAGAGCTGGGTGAGTTTTCACCCAGCTCTGGACGTTGTTGATGAATATCACTTGAAGGGTATCCTGCCCACTTCAAACAACTCGTACAGTTAAATACTTACTGATCAATCAAGGGTAAGGTGAATAATATTATTGTTCCCTGCCCTTCACCGGGGCTTTCTGCCCAGATGGTGCCGCCATGCTGCTCAACCAGCATTTTTGCAATCGTAAGGCCTAACCCGCTGCCACCATCCATGCGCGAGCGCGAGTCACTCACTCTATACAGCCTCTCAAAGATGTGGGGAAGATGTTCCTCGGGAATACCAATCCCTGTATCAGCGACTTTTACTAGTGCCATACCATCGTCCCGGCAGACTGATAAACGCACCTCCCCTCCCTTCGGTGTATACCGCAGGGCATTACTGAATAAATTCATCAATACCTGCTGCAAACGGTCCTCATCCACCCGGATGAGGATTTCTTCATCAGGAAGATCAAAGCAAAGATCAACTGATTTTTGTTGAAAGTTCACCTGCAAGGATTGATAAATCTCCATCAGGAAATGATTGAGATTCACCGGCTTTGGATTAAATTCCAGAATGTCATCCTCCAAATAATTTAATTCATGCAAGTCATTAACAAGCCGGTCTAAACGTTCGGTTTGGCGGTAAACACTCTCGAGAGTCTTTGGAGCCGTCTCAAGAACACCGTCCATCAATCCTTCCAGAGAGCCTTTGATCACGGTGAGGGGTGTTCGCAATTCATGCGCCACATCACTGATCATCTGTTTGCGTGTTTCTTCCATTTGCTCCAACCGTAAGGCCATGTTGTTAAAACTACTTCCCAGTCGTTGGAGTTCATCCCGCCGTTCAGGTGCCGTTCCACCGAAAGGGATCCGTTCCTTGTAGTGGCCATCAGCGATCCGGTCAGCGGCAGCAGTCATTTTTATTAATGTTTGCACAAACTGGCGGCTCATTACCGCACTGAATATCAATGCAATAACCATCGCTGGCAAAAATGCATAAAGAAGTGCTTCCAGGATGATTTGGTTAAAGATTGCAAAAAGATTGCTGAACAACGGCGAGCCATGCATCATCCGCCTACCACCCGCCAGACCCCCGCTTTCCCCAATGTTGTATTGGGATAACAGGTTCGACATTCTGCCCACATTGCTTTCGAATAAGCCGGGCAGCAGGAGGCGGGCTATAACACCCATAACGATCATGGTTACCAACACCAGAGCAAAGTAAGAGAAAAAGAATTTCCAGAATAACCGGCTCTTAAAATAGTTAATCATTCATACACGCTCATCCTCAAAGCGATAACCGACCCCCCTAACTGTCGAAATAAAACGTCCGTTTAACTTCTGCCGGACATGGCCTACGTGGACATCGATCACTCGAGTTTCGCCATAGTAATCAGCACCCCAAACATGATCCAGCAATTGTTCTCTGGCCAGCACCTGGCCGGGGTGCGCCATCATCGTTCGGAGTAGATCGAACTCGATTGCAGTTAAACCAATCTCATCATTATCCACCCAGACCTGATGTGACCCCACATCGAGACGAACATGGGCAAAACGATAGACATCTGGACGATCTTGATGACCCGCAACCGCCAACCGCCGCAGACTCGCATTGATCCTTGCCACCAATTCACGTGGGGAAAATGGCTTGGTCAGATAGTCATCTGCACCCATGTTCAATCCAACCAACTTATCTACCTCCTCAGTTTTTGCAGTAAGCAGAATCACATAGACATCCGATTCCCTACGAATGTCTGCCAACACCTCCAGACCACTCTTTTTTGGCAGCATAATATCAAGAACAACAATATCCAGGTTAACCGTTCTGGCAATTTTCACCGCCTCCTGGCCATCATCAGCCTCAAAGACCTGGAAATCTTCCTTTTCCAGGTAAGCTTTGATTAAATCACGGATATCCGGCTCGTCATCAACTATAAGAATTTTTGCACGCGGCATGCGACACTCGTTTGAACTTGTTGGTTATGAGAAATTGTACCGAATCAAAGTATAAATGGAAATTCTGAATCAATCCAGCCAATGCCTGCACCATAAAGTCTTTCCATAATGATATGCCATTTCAAAACCCAATTCTTGTGTCATGATTTGAGGAAAAACCAAACTAAAACTCGATCCGCATCCATGTAATCGCTGACTGTCATAAAACTTTGCGTTTTGGAACCGCATCACAATAGGCCTAACCCAATCTGTTTATAGGTCCTGATTGTAAAGAATGATTCAATTAATGACAAAGACTTTGTGAAGAAAACTGTGATTCTGCTCCGAATCCAGACCACAAATCTTTGTTTGCTATCATGCTTCTATCTGACGGGAAACAATAGATCATCTCCGTTGATTTCTCATAATCCTTCCCCATAATCCAACAATAAACTAAGGCCTCATTCACTCGTTGATAGTCCAAGTATCTATGTAATTATCCACAAATGCAACTAACCTGGTGAAAAATCAATATTCAACGCAATTTCTGATAAAATTTCCTATAGATCCATTTTTCAGGAAAGGAAACCAAATGAATAAGAAATTTTTAATTGCTTACAGCTCCGCTGCCGGCTCCACCGCCGAGGTCGCTCAGGCCATCGGCGAAGAAATGGGGCAAGCAGGGGCCCAGGTAGATATCCTCCCGGTTGAAGAGGTCAGGAACCTGGCCGGGTATGACGGTGTTGTGGTGGGGTCTGCCGTCCGTATCATGCGTGTCCTGGGGAAGACCAAACGATTCCTGCGCCGCCACCGCAAACAACTCGGAGATCTTCCTGTGGCGTATTTCATCGTCTGCATGACGCTCAAAGAAGAAACGGCTGAAAACATTGCAAAAGCCAAAGAATTCGCCGCACCCATGCTGGCCTTCAAAGAACCGGTCAGCCTGGGCTTGTTTGGCGGGTGCTTTGATCCCGACAAGCTGACGGGATTATTTGCAAAAACAATGGGGAATGAGCCAAAAGAGGACGTTCGGGATTGGGACAAGATCCGCTCCTGGGCCAGAGAGATCACGCCACTCCTCTCCGAAGCCAAGTAATTCACCCCCATCATCCTGCAATTAACACACCAGCGGATGACTTATAAGTCATCCGCTGATGGTTTTCGGAAGGAGCCTCTAAACCAAAAGGAGAGAAAAGATAGTTAATCTCTTGTCATCATCAGGAATTACTCCCAATGAATTGACACTAGTATAATGGATGAGAACGCTCAGATGCTTAAGAACGTGTTAATAGTTGACCAGCAGATGTTTAAGATTTCATTTGAGGTAATTAACCATGCATAAAAATGCAGACAAAATTGTCAATTCCATCCTGATGCCGCATATTCAAAAATTGGCGGATGAGATCGGGCCACGGGGATCAACCACACCAGAGGAACGCCGGGCTGCGGAATATGGCGTTTCCCACTTCCGGCAATTGGGGGTTGAGCCAACCGTCGAAACTTTCAAGAGTGCAACTTCCATATACCATCCCCACATGCTGACCGCCCTGCTGATGTTCATCGCTTTTCTCATCTATCCTCTTTTTGGACGCATCTCCGCAGCCCTGGCTGCCGGGATCAGCATCTTTGCCCTGGTCTCAGATCTGCTTGAGCTTGGCTTCCTCCCTAACCCTTTACGCCTGGTCGTCCCAAAGGGAGAGAGTCAGAATGTCTTTGCCACCCTTGACCCCCAGAGTGAGCACCGGGGGGACCTGATCCTCATCGGCCATCTGGATACGCATCAGGCAGGGAAAATCTTTTCAAGCCACAGATGGGTAAGCTTTTTCCAGACCTTTACCACCCTTGCCTTTGTGACCTTCAGCGCGCAGGTGGCTTTCTACCTCGCCGGAATCCTGGCGCAATGGAATTGGCTCTGGTATGCCACTATCCCCAGTGCTCTTTCAGCCATCATCCTCTTTGCAATCTGCTGGGAAGCTCACCACGCACCTTTTAGCCCCGGCGCCAATGACAACGCCAGCGCCGCCGCCATGGTACTTACCCTGGCAGAAGAACTGAAAAGGAACCCGCCCGAGCACACCCGGCTCTGGTTCGTCCTGACCGGCTGCGAGGAAGTCCAGCATTACGGGATGATCAATTTCCTCAAACGCCACAAGCATGATTTCCACAACCCAAAAGTATTGGTTTTTGAAATGCTGGGTGTTGCGGGGCCTGCCTGGGAGACCAAAGAGGGTATTCTGATCCCCTTTCGACCGGACAAGACCTTGCTCAAGATCGTTGAGACCATTGCTGAGGAACATCCGGATTTAGACGCTTATCCCAGCTTCATCGTAGGCGGCAACAGCGAGATGGCGGATGCTGTCCGCGCCGGTCTCCCGGCGATCACGTTTTTCGGCCTCACGCCCGAGGGTCAGGCCCCATACTGGCATCAGATGGAAGACACGGTTGACAAAATGGACCCGGATGTACTGGCTCGGACGTATACCTTTACCCGGCTCTTTATTGAAAGACTCGATTCAACTGTTGATTAATAAAAGCCCGACGTCACTCACCAGCGCAGCATAGTACAATATTCCCATGCAGCTCACACCCGAAGAACACGCTATCCTGAAGGGAAAATCAGGCCCGGCGGCTCAAAAAGCTTTGCAGATCCTTGAAACGCTTGGGCGAATCTATGGCGCGGAGCGGATGATCCCCGTCTCCTCCGTGCAGATCTCCGGTGTCAGTTATGCCAACCTCGGCGATGCCGGCCTCGAATGGCTGTCCGAGATGGCGGAAGGCGGCGGTCAGGCCTGTGTCTTCACCACCCTCAACCCTGCCGGGATGGATATTGAGAACTACCTTCAACTGGGTATTTCTGAGGAATTCGCCGTCAATCAGCGCCGGGTACTGGATGCCTTTCAAAAGATGGGTGTGGTGACCACCTGTTCCTGCACCCCCTACCTCTTCGGCAACCTCCCCCGCTTTGGCGAACACATCGCCTGGGCGGAGAGTAGCGCGGTCTGCTATGCCAATGCCGTCCTTGGCGCACGCACCAACCGCGAGGGCGGCCCTTCCGCCCTGGCCGCCGCGCTCACCGGACGCACTCCGGCCTACGGCTACCACCTGGACGAGAACCGCCGGCCCACCCTGCATGTGCGGGTCGAAGCAGACATCAAAAACACTCCCGACTTCGGCGCGCTCGGCAAGGCCATCGGCGACCGGATCCAAACCAGTTCCACCGGACGGGTTCCCTATATCACCGGGATTGACAGCGCATCGCTGGAACACCTCAAATCCTTCTGTGCCAGTATCGCCACCTTTGGCGGCGTCGCCCTCTTCCACATGCCCGGGGTCACGCCGGAAGCCGGGAGCCATTCCCGGCCCGTGGAAGAGCTGGCCCTCACGCAGGTGGACCTCGACCAGGCAAAGACCGCGTTGACCACTGCCTCACCGGATGAGATTGACTTTGTCAGTCTCGGCTGCCCGCACCTCTCCCTGCGTGAAATCCAGCGGGTTGCAACGCTGCTCGATGGCAAACGTGTCACCAAGGAATTCTGGATCACGACCTCCCGGCCTGTGAAGGGTATGGCGGACCGGATGGGGTATACAGCCATCATTGAGGCCGCCGGCGCCAGGTTTGCCACAGATACCTGCTGCGTGGTCGCCCCCATTGAAGGTCGGTTTACAGCCATGGCAACCGATTCCGCCAAAGCCTGTTATTACGCCGCAACAAAGAACAAGTTCAAAACCAGCCTGCTTCCCTTTGATGACGTAGTTCGGGAGGCGACCCAATGACGTTCAGCAAATCTCTCAGCGGCCGCACCATCTTCCCCGGCACAGCCCGCGGGACCGCCCTCGTCAGCCGGATGGGGATTTCCTTTTATGGCGGCGTGGACCCCGAGACCGGCATCATCACCGAACCCGGTCACGATCTGGAGGGGCAATCCCTTGCCGGAAGGATCCTCGTCTTCCCGAGCGGCAAAGGCTCCACAGTCGGCTCCTATATCCTTTACCGCCTGCAAAAGAACGGTCATGCACCAACAGCGATTGTGAATGCTGACTGTGAAACCATCACCGCCGTCGGTTGCATCATTGCCGAGATCCCCTGCGTTGATCAGGTGGATCTCAGCCAAATCAAAACCGGCGTCCCTCTCACGGTCAACGCTGACCAGGGAAAGATCACCTTGCATTGATCATCCGTCAAGCGCCATCACATGATCCAGATTCGATTTTGACAGATCATACACAACGACCATTTCTGCAAAAATATTCTAATCCAAGGGTGTCCACCGAAAGCAATACCACCTCTTTCAATGAACCACTCATCCCCTTTCCCGGATAATTTCCTCTCGCTGTCCCACCAAAATCGCTTTATACTTTGCCAGGTCTTTCGGATAAGTACGATACAGCCAGATCCAGATCACGGCCGCAAGGAACATAGTCGTCGGCACAAGCAGCAGCATCATCATCTGCAGGTCCTCCCCCAACCGGTTGAGCAGCCACCCCGAAAAGGTCAGGGACCCTGTCAGGACAAGGCCTTTGACCACTTCAATAAACGCCCGCCCCGACGCTCGCAATTCCGGCAAAAGGATATTCTGCACCAGGGGTATCCGGGATCCGGTTTCCTTGATCGGAAAGGAAAAACCGAACAACAGACCTGTGATCAATAGGTAAACAATGCTCCTCCCGCCAATCAACAAAAATCCCAGGATCGAGACCACACTTAATATGAGGCCCGCCTGCCCCAGCGCCAATCGTCCATAGTTGGGATAGCGTGAATCCAGCTTATCACTTAACCAGCCAAAAACGAGGTGCCCGGAGATGACACCCACAAACATCAACAGCATAGCAAACACAACATTCGGCCCCAAATCCTGCAGATCCAGCCAGGTGAACGCCCAGGCGGTCAATGTCGAAAAACCTATCCAGTCAATCACCTCATCCACCATGATGATCCAGTAAGTTGGGATCTTCAGCAGTGAAGGGATTTTCCTGATGTCAAACTTGAACTCGTTCTCTTTATTAACCACATCCGCCAGTTCCGGCTCCATGGCCCCGCGCACGGGCTCTTTGACAAACAGCAGCATCACACCGGTGATGAAACTCAGCAGCCCCACCAGCATAAACCCATACCGCCAGGCTTCAGGATTCGATGCTGCAAGGGTAGCCAGGACAACAGTTGAGAGCATGCTGCCTGCAAATCCACACGCGCCCATCACGCCGATCGCTTTCCCGCGTTCCTCCCGCTTAAACAGGTCGCTGATGATGGAATATGCTGCCGGGTAGAGTACCGTCAATCCCAACGATGCCGCAAGCCGCACGGCCATCAACTGCCAGAAGGTGTCCACAAAACCGATCATCCCCGTCCATAGGCCCCAGATGCCCGTCATCACCACCAGGATGGTCTTGCGGGAATACCGATCCGCAATTGCGCCCCAGAGTGGTGTTGTGATCGTGCTGATGAACTTCCCGACACTCAACAAAGGGGCCAGCATGCTCATCGCAAGCCCCAGGGTGGGATACATGTAGGGCCAGAGGATTTCGTAGCCGAACCCTTCCATCGAATCCACCAGTGCGGCTGATGAAAGGGCGATCACGGCGAACCAGCGCCGGGGCGGCTTTCCAGCCTGGTTATGAACGCGCTTGCTGCTGACAGACATCCTGACCTGACCTTTCTCTGTTTGGGAAAGTAAAGAAATGAGACATCAATGAGAGGTACGTTGTTTAATGGCTTAAGTTAAAGTGGGAAATTAAAAAAACCTGACATGACCTCATTCTATAAAAATTTTCCAATTAATTCAACTCTAAATTTTTAGAGACCAGGGCAATCGCAAAGTCGAATGAATAACACTTCTGATGATAATTGTGATTTATTTGCTCCTTCCTTTGCATCCTGTGGGCGCGCCATCTGGCTATTTTAAGGAATTGGTGTATCAGGATTATCGTTGAGAACCCAGCAACACCTTAAAAAGAAGCCATTGTTTAGGCTTCCCCTAGCACCCTGCGGGTGTTCCGCATTGCTTCAAGGGGAAGCTGTCTGCGAAGCAGACTGATGAGGTGAAGAAAAGACTTAATCTAGATCACCTCATCCAGCACCCTGCGGGTGTTCCGCTTCGCTTCAGCACTTCGTGCCACCTACTCCTTCAGGAGAAGGCAAAATGAATAGGGGTGATTCCAGAGTATATACGAATGAAAAGGCTGAAACATGTGACTTAGCAATTGCCCTATTGGGAAACCGCCAGAATGGTCTTCATTGTTCGGTATAATTATCGCATGCCCAAAGAGAAGAAAATAATTCTAGCTATCACAGGTGCCAGCGGTGCCATCTACGGCATGCGAATGTTGGAGACTTTACAGCGGCTCAATTTGGAGACCCACCTAATCATCAGCCCCACAGGCCAGCGTGTTCTGGCGGAAGAGACAGGGGTGTCATCCGCAGAGGCCTCCAAACTGGCGGATGTTGTCTACCGTCCGGACGATCTCGGCGCTGCCCTCGCTTCCGGCTCTTTTCAAACGGATGGGATGCTGGTCGTCCCCTGCTCCATCAAAACGCTCTCCGGGATTGCCAATTGCTACACGGAAAACCTCATCCAGCGGGCCGCGGATGTCTGCCTGAAAGAAGGCCGGCCGTTGCTGCTGGCCGTCCGCGAAACACCCCTCCATCCCGGACACCTCCATCTGATGTCGCAGGCAGCCGAAGCGGGCGCCATCATCTTCCCACCCGTCCCCGCCTTTTATCACCATCCCCAGACGGTTGACGACCTGGTGGATGCCACAGTCGGCCGGATGCTCGCCCGGGTTGGGATTGAGAACGACCTCTACAAGCCCTGGGGGGACTAACCCGCTTTTACAACGATCAAATCGCCATCTCATAGACCCGGTACCGCCGCATGGGTTCAACCCCCAGCTTCAACAGGGCATTGTTCATCCTGTGGTTGTCTTCCAGAACGTAATTGATCTCCATGCAGACCCGTAAATCCTTCAGCGCTTCATAGGTTGCTTTATACAGCAGCGTATCAATCGCTTTGCCCTGGTATTCCGGCACCACGCCCAGCGCCCACATCCGGTATTGTTTGATCTTCTTCAAGCCAAACAAAAGCCTGGCCCACCCAAACGGGAACAGCCGCCCGTTCAGGCCCTTCAGCAGCACGTTCACATCGGGCAGGGACAGCGCGAACCCGATCGGGTTGCCGTCCCGATCCTCCGCCAGAAGCAACGCAGCGGGGTTCACAATCTGTTTGAGATCCCTCGCCATCGCCCGCGCCTCGTCCATCGTCACCGGGTAATACCCCCAGTTATCCGAGATCGACCGGTTCGAAAGTTCCACAATCGTCATGACCTCTTCTTCCAGCCGGCTCAGGTCCACCGGACGCACCGATATTCCATACCGTTCCTGGATGCGGTCCGTGAGGGTCAGATAGCGTTCAGGAAAGGCATATCCACCCGCCATATCCGCCAGATAAGCGACCAGATCTATCGCTTTGGATAACCCGAAGCTATCAAAATAATCAGCATAATAGGGCGGGTTATGCGGGGCGAGGATCACAGGCGGCCGCTCACTGCCTTCGATCTCCAGCCCCCACTCCTGAGAAGCGAAACTCCAAGGCCCCCGCATGGCCTTCATCCCGCGCTCGGCCAGCCAGTCCCGCGCCGCAGAGAGCAGCTGGTGCGCCGCAGCTTCGTCCTCAACACACTCGAATGAACCTAACAGCCCGATCGACTCCCCCCAGTGTTCCACTGCCAGCCGGTCGATGAAAGCCGAACATCGACCGATCACCCTGCGGCCGTCCTTCAGCAGAAAGAGCTCGGTTTCGCAGTGGTCCAGCATGGGGTTTTTCTGCGGGTCAAACTGCGCCCACTGTTCAGAACGCAGCGGCGCGATCCAGTTGGGATCGTCGCGGTACAGGTCATAGGGAAATTGAATGAATGCCCGCAGGTCCTTGCGGCTTTGCACGGTATGCAGTTCCATAATTGCTCCAATCAGATTAAAGAAATAATTACTCCCTCATTTTATAAGAATAAATGCTATAGGTAAATAATCTTCAGGATTTGGTAGTGATTAATTCAAAACCTATAAATATCTATTGATTCCCATAACCCAAGTAAAAGAATAACTTTGGCATTATGCCCTGAAATAACAGAAAGTGACTGCGTTCTTATTTGCAGTCACTTTTGTAATAAAACTTGGATTATTGAATCGTGGCATTGAGACTATTCGCTCAGCTTCTCACTCTGCTGAGCTTGTCGTTTGCCAATCGGTTTAAGCTAACTCTGGATTCTGCTGCTTCGATCACTAGTTGCCGGTGAAGTTCAGGCGTTACCCGGACCATGAAATGACCGCTATAATTTCTCATTCCCAGAGGTTCAGGCACAGGCTCACCATTTTCATTTAAGTCTGTCACAACATCAGCAACCACCTGACGGATGCCTTTAAGAGCTTTTTCCTGATCCGAAGCCAGCCAGCTCAATGACGGAAATTCCGCACATAAGCCAATATATTCCCCATCTTCTTCCGACCATAAAACTCGATAAGTATAATGATCATTCTGCAACATTGTTTTCTACCTCCAAATCCCTTTACTGGGCTTTCAATCGCTCAATAGCTTTACACACTTGCTTTACTTGATAGGCTTTTGCCATGCCTTTATCGTTCTGGATATTTATCCTTGGATCTCCTACCCAGGGGGTCTTATATATTCTGTGACTGGTTCCTGATTGTCTGGCCTCGCCAAAATAGGTGTCACAGACTTTACATAGGTCAGTAAACCGTACCCCTTTAGGGTTTTGATGCATTAAAGTGAGTATGTCGTCTATGGAAGCCACAAAACAATGATACCACTATTGATACCATTGTCAAGTATTTTTATTTCCCATTATTTTGCGAGTAATCCCATTATTCACAAATTCCGCTGCCTAGTCAGATTGACCCCATCCCCCGTTTATGGTAATCTGTCCATAATAAACACCACATTTTATTCTCAATACTATTTCAGCGAAACTTTCTGATTTAAATATCGGGAAAATAAGTTTTTTGATAATGATATTCCTCAATTTAATTAACCAAAAAACCTCTCAGGGAAAAATGACTAAGATTACAGCTAAAGCATCAAATGGAAAATCAATTACATTCCCAACCAATTCCCCTAAAATTGATAATTCTATAATCAAACTTTATGAAAGCTTTCTTGAAGATCCTGAGAACGATCAAACGTACAATAAATTACCCGATGAATTTCAAACAAAGCTAATTGAATATCTCGAAACAACCCGTAATAACCCGAATATCCAAGAGAAATTCCTAACAAGTCTCACCGGAATTTGGAAATTTTTTGTATTCGGTGAAGAATATCATAAAGCCATTCAATATCTTGAAACGCTTCTCAAAAATATTATTGTTTGGGAAAAGAAGAACAATTCGAATATCAACAAAAGTAGCATTTATTACTTTCTAGGTGGTACATACCTTCTCAACCGTAGCTATGCCCAAGGGTTCTTAAATTTTCATTCCTCATATAAAGAAGATAGTCGTTATATCGATCAAAAATTAATAAAAAATACACCAGCTTTTCGTTTTATCACTCTCGATTCTAGAACGGATAAGCAATATTGGGGTCATTTACGTTGGAGTGTAAATGGTTTTCTGGGAAAGCGAATAGCTTCTTACAAAACAGATATTTCACCCAGCTTTTCCTTTGATGATTTTAGGAACAACTTTCTAAAACAAGATGATTGTCTGGAAATAATTTTTCTTTTCTCCTTCACAATTTTTCGCTTGTTTGCTATAGAAGCTTTTGATACAAGGTACATTAATAATTGGAGTTTCTCAGCGTATTATAGAAGTTCAATATTATTTGATATGTTAGTGGTAATAGAGAATGCAATAAAAATCAAAGGGGGAGAGGGAAGAACTTTTTTAAAACAAGCTGGTTATCTGCTTTCAAAAATACCTAATCCTCAATTAACTGAAGAACAAATGGGAAAGATCAATTTTACAGAAACAGAAAATATTGACAATGCGATGGTAACCAGCCCCTAAAATAGTACCAGAAGAAAGTGGAGACTCCAGTAAAATA
>CAZXRL010000039.1:0-18339 GCA_964643275.1 uncultured Candidatus Brevefilum sp. | reverse complement strand
GATCACAAAGAAAAAACAGAGGAGATTTTTTCCTCTGTTTTTGTTAACCTTTGTGTTTATATTTCGCCTAATGTATGCAAAAGCGCAAGATTAGGCTGTCGGAATGCGCCGACTGGGAAACCGGAGATTAGGATCACCTGTTGACCGGGTTGCAAATCTGTGGTCGATATGATAGCTGTTTCCACATGTTTGATCATTGTCTCCAGGGTATCCGCATAAGGAACAAGCAGCGGTGTAACACCCCAATACATGCTCATCTGCTGGCAGGTGATCTGGTCGGGTGTGAAGGCCAGGATGGGGGCATCCGGTCTTGCTTTGGACATTAACCGGGCTGTTTTTCCGGATTGGGTGAACACAATGATTGCCTCAACATTTCTGTCGGTCGCAAGCTCTTTGGCAGCTCTTGTAATTGAAACAGCATCGCTCTCTGTGGGCTGATTATCTTCTGAAAAAGGCTGCCCCCAGCGTTGACGGTTATCTTCCGCCTTCCGAACAATAGAATCCATCATCTGAACACTTTCAACAGGATATTTGCCGGCGGCTGTCTCACCGGAAAGCATGACAGCATCTGTGCCGTCAAAGATTGCATTAGCCACATCCGTTGCTTCTGCCCGGGTCGGTCGCGGGTTATTGATCATTGAATCAAGCATCTGGGTAGCGGTGATGACCAGTTTGGCGTGCGCATTGGCGCAGGCAATGATCTCTTTTTGAGCGATTGGCACACCCGCCGGTGGCATTTCCACACCGAGATCTCCCCTGGCCACCATCACGCCGTCTGCTGATTCAACAATCTCAACAAGGTTCTGCATCGCTTCGGGACGTTCAAGTTTAGCGATGATGGGCATTTTCTGAGTACGGCTGTCAGAAGTCATCTTTTCAATAGCCTGGCGCACCGTCTGAATGTCATCGGCAGTTTTCACAAACGAGATGGCTACCATATCAACTTTTTTTGTCAGGCCAAACTGAAGGTCTTCCTTATCCTTTTCCGTGAAAGATGGAAAGGTCAGATTAGCTCCTGGAAGGTTGACGCCTTTGTTTGATTTCAGATCACCACCCAGAACAACAACAGCTTCAATTTTATCCCCGGAGATGGATCGGACTTCAAGTTCCAGATGGCCATCATCCATCAGGATGTGATTTCCGGGAACGACAGCCTTGTGTAAATCAGGGACTTCGAAAGGAATGAAAATGTCTTCTTTTTCTGATATCAACGCTGCATTTGAACTCAGGACAACCCTGTCACCTGCCTTGAGGTGGATTATTCCACCTGGCAGTTTACCGATCCGCAGTTTGGGACCTTGCAGGTCTTGAAGGATGGTAATGGTCACACCCATTTCATTTGAAATACTGCGGATGAGGTCGATTATTTTGCCATGATCTTCATGCGTACCATGGGAGAAATTCAAGCGAGCAACGTTCATCCCCGCCCGTATCAGGGCTACAATCATCTTTCTGGTATTGCTGCTTGGACCTAAGGTGCAGACAATTTTTGCGAATCGCTCCATTGAATCTCTCCCAGTTCAGTTCGTCAATCCATCAAAAGAACTTCCCGCAGGATCGGCAGCATCCAATCCACGGTTTCTTTGTCAATGATCAATGGTGGTGCCAGCCGAAGGATGTGCTCATGGGTCTCTTTTACCAGAATTCCGCGTTTCTGCAGGACTTCCGCAAAACGCCGGGCGCCGCCCAGTTCATGTTTGAGTTCAACACCGATCAATAACCCTTTTCCACGGATATCCCGGATGTTTTTCTTGGGGACTTCTTCCAAATAGTCAAGGATATACTGTCCCATTTCTCTGGAATTTTCAATCAGGTTTTCTTCCTCGATCACTTCCAGAGCGGCAATACCGACTGCTGAACCGAGGGGATTACCTCCAAATGTTGACCCATGCTCGCCGGGCTGGATCAGCCCCAGGATGGGTTTATCTGCCAGGACCGCAGACACGGGATAGAACCCGCCTGATAATGCTTTGCCGATGACAGTAATATCCGGGCGGACGTCCTCATGCAGGCAGGCAAATAATGCACCCGTCCGGCCGAGCCCGGTCTGGATTTCATCCGCAATCAGCAGGATATTGTTTTCTTTACAAAGGATTTCTACAGCTTTCAGGTAGCCTTCGGGCGGGATGATGATCCCATTCTCACCCTGTAGCGGCTCGATCATGATGGCAGCTGTTCTTGGTGTTATGGCTTCTTTCAATGCCTCTAGATCGCCATAGGGGACCATTGGAAACCCCGGGGTAAAGGGGCCGAAATCGGCTTTATACTCTTCTGTGGATGTGAATGAGATGATGGTTGTCGTCCTGCCATGGAAATTGCCTTCTGCGACAATAATATCCGCCTCGTAGCGTGGAATCCCTTTAACCTGGTACCCCCATTTTCGGGCAACTTTAATGGCCGTTTCAACAGCCTCTGCACCGCTGTTCATGGGGAGGGACATCTCATACCCGGTCATATCCGACAGTTTCTTGTAAAAGAGACCGAGTTGATCGTTCCTGAAGGCGCGGGAGGTCAGCGTGAGCCTTTCAAGCTGATCAATCATGGCTTGTTTAATTTTTGGATGGTTGTGTCCCTGATTCAATGCTGAATACGCGCTCAGGCAATCAAGGTATTTATTGCCATCCACATCGTAAACCCACACGCCGTGACCCTCGGATAGGACGACATCCAGGGGATGATAATTATGGGCTCCGTATTCTTCTTCCAAATGTATATAAAACTCGCTATTTATTCTCATAATCATTTCCCTAATTAAATTGCACTAAAGATCGTTGTTTGAGAATATGTCGTTTTCTTGTTAAGGAAATAGAAAAGGATTTGGGGAAAATTTTTCATCAGGATCGCCTCCAAGTAATAGAGTGACTAAGATCGCCTTTTGGGCATGCATCCGGTTTTCGGCCTGGGGGAAAATCCGGGATTGGGGACCATCTGCCACATCATCCGTGATTTCCTGCCCACGGTGGGCGGGCAGACAATGCAACACAATTGCTTTTGGATCTGCTAATTTCAACAACTCATCGTTGACCTGGTAGGGAGGAAAGACTTTTTCTCGCTTTTGTGCTTCTTCTTCCTGTCCCATGCTGGTCCAGGTATCCGTATAAATAACATGGGCACCTTCGGCGGCAGCCTGAGGATCGCGTAGCAAGGTGATTGAACTGCCGGTATTTTTTGCAAATTCTCTCGATTGTTCGATATCATCTTCAGGCATGTCGTAATCCTCGGGATTGGCAATTTTGAAATTGCCCCCCAGTTTTGTTACGATCTTCATCAGCGACACCGCAACATTATTTCCATCGCCGATATATGCGACATTCAAACCCTTTAGGTCTCCGAATTCTTCTTTAATGGTGAGGGCATCCGCCAACGCCTGGCAGGGGTGATTGTAATCACTGAGACCGTTGATTACGGGCACCTTTGACCACCGGGCAAGTTCAAGGATGTGCTGGTGGGCAAAGACGCGTGCCATCACGATATGAACGTATCCGGATAATACCCTGGAAATATCCGCGATTGATTCCCGTTTACCCAGTCCGATTTCCTGTGGCGAGAGATAAAGGGCATCGCCACCCAGATCGCGCATCGCCATATCAAAACTCACCCGGGTCCTCAGACTGGGCTTTTGGAATACCATGGCGAGAACTTTGTCTTTGAGAAGCAGACGTGAACGCCCTTCCTTCATCTCACGCTTTAGCTTGAGACTGAGGGACAGCATCTCATTGATTTCTTCCGCAGAAAAATCTGCAAGGTCAAGAAAGTGTTTCATAAAAACTCCTGTTAGTGATTGGTGTGACCCAAACTGGTTCAGTCGTTCCGACTCAAATCTGCAAGATTGACAACTTCCTGCTCTCCGCGCCAAAAGGTCAGCCCCTGCAAAATGCCATTGACCTGCGCGATTCCCAACCATAATAACATGCCTGTGAAGAAAATGCTGATTAACGAAAGATTCCACGGTAATTTTGACCGTAGAGTTTCAATCTTTTCCAAGGCAGATTCCGTTATCAGGGCATATTCTTCAAGGACTTCACCTGCATCTCCCAAGTCATCGGATAAGGATGCGATGTCTGTTGAAAGCTCAACAAGATCTTCCGATAATAAAGACAGACCTGTCGATGTATCCTTGAGGGTTCTTTCAAGTGCTTCAAGGGCGGTTGGGATCTCCTCCAGACTGCCAGCGACCTGCTCAAGGCTAATGTGTAACGGAACCTGAGGTCTGTAGTCAATCTCGACGAAGGGAATCCGATCAATGAGCGAAAGGGTATCATCTATGATTTCCGCACCTGACGCAGCGGATGACAGCGCGATCTGAGTCTGGATAATTGTCAGCCGGATATCATCGCCGACAAGTGTCGCAGAGATATCCAATGAGGCGGTGACACTTTCCAGCGTGCTTCTGAGCGTACCCAGTGACAATGAGACCTCTTCAAGATCCGTTTGAGACTGACTGAGCGTGTCATGAAGTAACTTAACCCCATTTGAAGTCGTATAAAGCGTGTTGTCAAGAATCTCAACAAATTCCATCAACCCAGCCTGAAGCCTGGGCTTGGTGATCCAAAGGCCAGCTATACCTGAAAGAGAAAATAGGATTCCCAGCACAGAAAGGATAACAAGGGTTTTCCCTAATGTTCTTTGAGAGGGCGGGTATTTCATGTTTCTCCTTCCTGCCCTTCTTCACCGAGAAGAGCATGATAAATAAGGTCTTGTAAACGCCACATCTCTTTCTGTTCTTCGGGGTCGGCATGGTCATAACCGAATAAATGCAATGCGCCATGGATGGCGAGAAAAGCGCATTCATTATCTAAGGTGTGGGCATGTTCATCGGCTTGTTTCTTAGCCTGGTCAATTGAGATGATAATGTCGCCTAAATACAGCCTACCCGACTCGAGATCGGTCACATCATGGATAAACGAAAGGACGTCGGTTGTCTTCGCTTCGTCCCTGAATGCCTGATTCAATTGCCGCATTTCTCGATCATCGGTCAGGCGAAGTGTAAGGTCCATATCCGGCTCTTTAAGATATGAGAACGTCTTTTGGAGGGCATTCTTGAGAAGGCCTTCGTCCACATCTGGCATTCCTGAAGATTTTTTCTGGATATTGATCATTATTTGATGGTTTTTTGGGTGGATTCAGCAATCTTATTAACGGGTTTCGTATTGGATTTCTCAAGAGCGGGATATTTTACCCGGGGATGATAGGTGCCTTTTAATGTGTGGAAAAACGACTCTTTAACTTTTTGAAGGTCTTGCAGTGTAAGGTCCGTGTCGTCAAGTTGATTGTTCTTTTCAACGAAATTGAATACATCTTCAATAAGTTGCCTCAGGGCTTCTTCATCCTTTGGCACAATAGCTCTTGCTCTTGCTTCTGTTCCATCAGCAAGCATTAACAATGCGGTTTCTTTTGATTGGGGCCTTGGGCCGGGATAGGTGAAGAGAGAGATATCCACCTGGCTGGTATCGCCGCCAGCTTGTTTCACAGCCTGATTGTATTGGTATTGTGTGTATTGAGTTCCATGATGCTCCCGGATGAAGTCGATAATCCGCTTTGGAAGCCGGTATTTCTTAGCCAGGTCAACACCGTCAAGCACATGGCTGATGATGGTTTGGGCGCTGGTAACTGCATCAATATCATCGTGTGGGTCCAGCTTCTCACGAATCTGGTTTTCGATGAAGAATTGTGGATTTTGTGCTTTTCCACAGTCGTGAAATATCGCGCCAACTCGAACCAGTAAACTGTCAGCACCGATGGCCTCGGCGGCTTGTTCTGCCAGATTTGAAACCTGTAAGGAGTGTTGATAGGTGCCGGGTGCGTTTCTCAAAAGCCGTTGCAACAGAGGATGGTCTGGCCGGGAGGTGTCGAGTAATTGCAGGGCGGTTGTTGTTCCCAAAATTTGAGAAAACAAGTATTGCAAGAGTAAAGAAAGGGCAGCAGCCCCGACGCCATTGATTAATGAAACACCGGATAAGGTGGCAATTCCAATCCAATCTGTGAGAGAATCAGATAAACGATAGCCAAGGATAACGGCAATACCAGCCGTGCCAATGGCGATACCAGATCCGAAAAAGGTGGAGATCCGCCTTGCTTTTCCAATGGACAGCATCCCTATGATTGCAGGGAGGATATAGAAGATTGTGAGATCGAATCCTCTGGGTGTTCCATAGGCTGTCATAACTCCGAGGCTAATTGATAAGATCACAGCAACTTCAAAGTTGAAGATGATGGATAAGGTCAATCCAAATGCCGCCAGGGGATAGACATACGGCATAATGGTTCGATCAATAATCACGAATCTGGCAATGGTGAGAAACAATAGAAATGTGAAGGAAATCAACAGAAGAGCTTTAACAGAATATTGCTCATTGCCTTGCTGTTCGTGAAAATAAAGCCCGATCATTAACCCGATCAGAATTGTCAATACGCCTGCACCGATAAGATCCTGAAAGCGGTTGCCGGCTTGAATCAGCCCATAGCGCTGGAGGGCCTCCCATTCAGCATCCCGGATGATCTGACCTCGTCTGACCAGGGTTTCCCCAGAGATGAAAGACCGAACCACAGGCTCAACTGATTGCCGAGCTTCTGCGATTGCGGTTTCGGTTTGATCCGCAGCGTAGAGGCTGTTGGGAACAATAAACGGCTGGACCAGTTCCACAACAATATTGGCCTGATCCTGAGGGAACGAAAAGTCGATCAGCGAAGGTACATTTCTTCTGGCTGTGTAGATGTCCGATTCTCGCAACGTATTCCGCATGACCTGTTCAAGAACGGCAGCCGCCTCCGCCTCGATGGCTTCCCACCGTGTTTCACTTATCTGTAATATGCGGATGACGGTCTCTTCGGTAAGCGACAGACTTTCAATAGCCTGAATATCAGCAACCTTATCGGATTGCGAAGCATATTCATCCAGCCTGATGATTGTAATATAGTACAAAACCGTCCTGAGTTCTTCAATCTGACGACGTCCGATGCTGGGGTCTGTGGGCAGATAGATTGGATTAACCCCCGACTCTGCTTCCTGGCGGGCTTGCTCGGTCAGGACTTCACTTTCAAAAGTCAATGAATAAGGCGCAAGGATATCCTGAGAAGCCACATCTCCGGGTTCCATTGGAAAAGCGGATTGGCTGAAGGAGTCAGGCAGGATCAGGGCGAAGAAAGCCAGGATACACGTTATAACCAGGATCATATTCCTGGTGAAATTGGGGGATATCAGGCTTTTCTTCGTTTTTGCTAATTGAGTCATGAATTTGTTTTAGCTTTGAAGCAAATCCCGGACAATCCTGCTGGCGTCCTGACCTGAGGCGCGTCCTTCAAGTTTGGGCATCAGGTGTTTCATAACGGCACCCATTTCTGCAGGACTGGATGCACCAATTTCCTCAATGGTCGATTTTGCCAGGGAGATGAGTTCCTCTTCATCCATTTGCTTCGGAAGGAACTGGTTGAGGATTTCGATTTCTTTGTAAGCCATATCAACGAGATCGTCACGGTCAGCCTGTTGGGCTTCGGCAATGGCTTCTTCCCGCATTTTCACTTCTTTTTGCAGGATGCTGAGGATTCGTGAATCGTCGATTTCGCCGCGCTGTTCGACTTCTGCCAGTTTAATCGTTGCCATGACAAGCCGAAGAGTACGCCGCGTGTTCACGTCTCTGGCTTTCATGGCGGCTGTTAGAGCTTGTTGGAGTTTATTTTTGATCATCATAGGATTGATTATACCTTTTCTTAATGGGTTATCAGATCATGAAATCGGGAGCCTATCACAGCGTTGATCTTTTTTTGGGATAATTCCTTCAATACCCGCTGATAGCCGACCTGCGTTTGTTTAATTGCTACCTGATAGGCATATTCAAATAAGGGGCCTGTTTCCGGACCGTCCAGATTCATGATCGCATGTGAATCGGGCGGCATCTTGGGGAGGACGATCTTCGATAGGCCCGGGATCATGGCTAAAAATTCAATCAAGCCATAGTTCTTGCCTGATAAAAGTTCCGGGTGCTCCATGATTTCCAGCTCGTTTGGAAGGATATCCTCAGAAGACGATCCCGGATGCAGACTTCTCCATATTTTTACATAGTTGCTATGACTATAGAAATCCTGCCATGAATGGGCCATCCTGCCAAATGCCTCCCAAGCATTTTTAAAACGCCCACGATCAACAGCTTCGATGAGATTTGATTTTTGTTCTTCCAGATAGGAAAATCCCTCCTCAAACGCACTGCCATCAAAATGGATATAATCATGGCCCAGCATATAGGCGAGACGATCCTGCCGAATATTGGCACGAATAATGGTGTCTAATGCCTTAGTGGAAAAATGAGACGAAAGCACTTTCCGGGTGATCTCGATATGGTATTTTGTTTTCATTTAAGGCCCCACATATAGATAGTCTCGCAAGGCTTCGACTGTTGACGGCCCGATGCCAGGGACATTGATCAGATCGTCCACTTTGGCAAATGGGCCATTCTCCTCCCGATACGCTAGGATGTCTGCGGCCTTGGATGGCCCGATCCCGGGAAGGGATTCAAGCGCTTCAATCGTGGCTTCGTTCAAATCCAAAGGATAGGTGAAGACGGGATTGCTGCCAGTGGTGAGGTTGGCTGGGGCATTAGAAGCGGTTTCAGGAATGTCTTCACCAAAGGCGGGAATGTAATAATAATCGCCATCCCGTAATAAGACAGCATAGTTGATTCTGTTCTCATCAGCATCGGGTGTCAATCCACCCGCTAAGGCAATCAGATCCAGCAGGCGGGAATCTTTTGGCAGACTGTATAGATCGGGCAAACGAATTTCACCTCCGACTTGAACGGTGACGGGTCTGGGGGTCGTCGTTGCCAAAGGCAGTGAGGTGGCTGTCGCGCTTGGCGCAGGGCGCAATTCAATTGGAACACCCTGTATGGGTCGAGAAATTAACAGGATTACGCCAGCCAATAACAGGCCTAAAAGGAGCCCATATAATAGCAACATCCATGGTTTCACGTTATCTCCCTCCTGAAATTATGTCAGCCGATTACAGCTTCAAATTCCTTTTCATTTTCCATTTCATACATCGTGTCAAATGCTTTTATTGCAACTTCCAGCATTTCTTTGGTGGGTTCGCGCGTTGTCAGTTTTTGCAAGGCAAGATTGGGTTTAATAATCCATCGAACGAACCCTGAATCAAGGTGTTTTGCCAGCAGCTGAATATATTCAAAAGCAATTCCGGCCAGAACAGGGATCATCAATAGACGCGATATCAGCCGCCAATGAAGCGGGAGGGGTCCGAATAATGAAAACAGGATGATTGACAGCAAGACCAGGGTCAGGATAAAGGAAGTGCCACAGCGGGTGTGCTCAAGAGAATAGCCCATTACTGAATCCGGGGTTAATTCCGCTCCATCTTCAAAGGCGTTGATTGTTTTATGTTCTGCGCCATGGTACATGAATACCCGGTTGATATCCGGCATTTTCCCGATTGCCCATAAATAGACAATCAGAATAGCTAAACGGAAAAACCCTTCAAACAAATTGATGACCCATGGCGTTATCGATGTAACCTGGGCAATCAGTCCTGAAATAAGCGCCGGCAGCAGGAAGAATACACCGATCCCAATGATTAGTGAAATAGCCAGGGTTAAATATAGCATAGGGCCTTCGAGCTTTTCATCCTCACCTGTTTGAATATTTGCAGAAATTGTCAGATATTGCATCCCTAACCCGAGGGCGTCCCAAAGGAGGATCAACCCTCTGAGGAAAGGGATCTTCCTGAGGTTGCTGGTATAAATTCCGCTCAATTTTTCCTTTTTTATGACAATTTCGTTCTCAGGTGTGCGGTTTGCCATCGCAATTGAGGATCGTCCTCTCATAAGAACGCCTTCAATCACAGCCTGGCCGCCGTAGGATTGCATCTTTTCTTTCACATGAACACACTTTCCGTAATTAGAAACTCAGAAAATAACGGATCAATGCCTCAACACCTTTTTTATGAGTGGGGAGGTGAAGCCGTTCGTTGGGGGAATGGATCTGGTCATCCGGGAGACCAAAACCGGTGATGATGGAGTCTACACCGAGGATGTTTTTCATGGCTGTCGCAACGGGAATGGAACCGCCTTCACGTTTCTTAAGGGGTTCAAGACCCCAGGTGGCTCTCAAGGCCTCAGTGAACAGGTCGACACCCGGGGCATCCTTTTCAGTGATATATGCCGGGGCACCTGATAGAAAATCAAGTTCCCACCTCACCGTGTCAGGTACTGTCTTTTCCAAATAAGCCTGCAAGCTCTCATGGACCTGCTCAGGTGTCTGGTCAGGCACAAGTCTCGTGGACAGCTTCGCCATTGCGTAAGCAGGGATGATGGTTTTTGCGCCCTTTTCGATGTAACCGGCGTATAGGCCATTGACGTCCAGCGTTGGGCGTGCTCCGATCCGTTCAACCGGGGTGTATCCTTCTTCACCCGAAAGCGTGGGAACATGGGTCATGTCAATAAAGAAATCTTCATCCATACCCAGCCGGGCAAGTTGCTCCCTTTCATCCGTTGAGAGTTCCCGAACCTGGTCATAAAAACCTGGAAGTGTGACCCGTCCTTTGGCATCATGCAGACCAGCGATGACCCTGCTGAGGATATTGGCGGGGTTGCCGATCACGCCACCGAAAATGCCTGAGTGGAGATCTGCATCTGGCCCATAGAGCCTCAACTCAAAATAGGCCATACCACGTAATGCATAGACAATCGTTGGCTTATCCGGAGAAAGCATATCCGCATCAAGATTGAGGACAAGGTCGCTTGCCAGCATTTCTCTGTGTTCTTCCAGAAATTTATCCAGACTTGGAGAGCCGATTTCTTCCTCGCCCTCAATAATGAATTTGACATTGACAGATAAATCACCAGTTTCAAGAATGGATTGCAAAGCAGAAAGCATTGCCCAAATCTGTCCTTTCATGTCCGAAGCGCCGCGGGCAAAGAGATAATCACCACGGGCTTGCGGTTCAAAGGGTGGTGAATCCCAATGATCAATGGGATCGGGCGGCTGGACATCATAATGACCATAGAGCAGGATGGTCGGTTTGGAGTGGTCAACAATGTAATCCGCATAGATAATCGGATGCCGCGCGGTTCGATACGCTTTGACGTTATTAAACCCGATGGCTTCAAGTTTCGCCACGACAAAATCAGCGGCTTTTTGAACATCTTCTTTGTGCTGTTCAGCAGTGGATACAGAGGGAATCCGCAAAAGGTCTAGAAATTCCTGATAGAGAGTCTCATAATGGCTTTTATAGTGGGTTATTGCTTCTTGAATGGCGCTGGTTGTCATGATGATTATCCTTTTCACAGTGGTCGCATTGATTATATGCCATGTTAGCCGTTTTGGCACCAGTATCTCGGAGGCATTTTGTTTAGATTGTTTACTCAGTGCGTTTCTATTCCGATGGCATCAAGGAGTTAACATCGCCAGAAGATTGACCACCAATTCGGAATACGACATAATTAGATGAGGATGTAACGATAGTATTCGATTTCGCATCAGAATGACTAAACTTTTATACGGAGCGAGCATTGACTTATGACAAACGATAAGAAACAAGACGTTATTGAACTTAATTTACTCATCCTTGGTTCAGGGCCTGCGGGTCTTTCTGCCGCGCTATATGCAGCGAGGGCAGACCTAAAACCGCTGGTTATGACAGGGATGACGCTCCATGGTCAGGCTTCCACCACGGATACTATCGAGAACTATCCGGGCTTTCCCAATGGTATTGGCGGCACTGAACTGGGGCAGCTCTTCCAGACCCAGGCTGAACGTTTTGGTGCGGAGATTGAACTTGATCAGGCAACGAAAGTGGATTTGACGAAACAGCCTCTTCTTATTGAAAGCTACAGCAAACAATATCAGGTTAAAAGCCTGATCATCACCACTGGTGCAGATCCAAAGAAGTTAGGGATTCCAGGTGAAAAAGAATTCACCGGAAGAGGTGTTTCCTATTGCGGCACCTGTGATGGCTGGTTTTTTAAAGAAAAGGATGTTGTGGTTGTTGGCGGCGGGGATAGTGCGCTCGAGGAAGGCCTGTTCCTGACCAGGTTCGCAAATTCAGTGACCATCATCCACCGCCGGGACGAATTACGAGCAGGCGCAATTTTGGAAAACCGTGCGAAGAACAATCCCAAGATCAGGTTTATCTGGGATACTGTCGTTACTGAAATTATCGGTGATGATGGCGTGAGCGCAGTAAAGCTGCACAATATCAAAACTGGGGAGGAAAAGGACCACAGGACAGACGGCCTTTTTATCTTCATCGGGCATAAACCGAATTCCGAATTGTTTGCTGGACAATTGGAACTTGATGATGCGGGCTATATCCTTGTGAATCAATCCATGGAGACGTCAGTCCCTGGTGTTTTTGCTGCGGGTGAAATCGCAGATCCACATTTTCGACAGGTGATTACCTCGGCCGGCATGGGAGCTGCAGCCGCCATTCAGGCGACGCGGTATTTGGAAAATTTGGAGTCCTGAGTGCAAAGGGAGTGATAAAAAAAGAAAGGCCGGAAGTGTCAATTTCCGGCCTTTTTGGTTACTCAGTTGTAGAAGTTGATCCAGAGCTGGTGACATACCAGCTGAACACCCTTTCTTCGCTCTTGTTTCCGGCTGAGATCCAGGTGCCGCCTTCCTCATCATTCCCACCCACCTGACGAGCGATATAGACCGACCACCGGAAAACGTGAGGTCTCCCGTCATTCGGCCTCAGAGAAGAGGGAATGATCAGGGTCGTATCCGTAACATATTCGACGACTGTCTGTTTATTTTCATCGGTCAGGTCTGTTATGGTCACGGCATAAGATTCATCCGGCAGTAATTCGCTGACCGCTGCCCATTGAAGTGTGATGGTCTCGTTGGCACCCATGAAGGAAGCGCCGTCCGAGGGCAATAAGAGGTTAGGTCCCGGATAAGGTGGCAGTGGCGTGGGTGTTGGCGTTGGGCCCGGGGTAGGCTCTCGCAGACACAGAGGGATGACGAGCGTTTGACCTTCAAACACGGTATCGCTTTGAAGGCTGTTATATTCCCGGATCGTGGTCATGGTCACGTTATAAGTGTTGGCAATCTTACTGAGGGTGTCATTCGCCTGAACCACGTAGTTGACTTTTTCACAGGCAACCTCAGTCTGCTCCATATCACTAAGCGTCGCAGTGGGTTGGGGAGAGGCAGTCGGTGTTGGCTGTGGAATGCTCAATTCCTGGCCTTCGTAAAGGGTGCAGTCTGCGGTGAGGTTGTTTTCAAGGATGATGCTTTGGATGGATACGCCAAATCCCGCTGCGATATCCGAACAGGTCTCGCCCGGTTTTACCGTGTAATCAATAGGGGGTAAAGGCGTCCAGGTCGGCGCCTGGGTCGGTGTCAGTGTTACAGTTGGAGTCAAGGTCACTGTTGGGCTAGCCGTCGCTGTGCCAATTTCAGCAGCGATTTGAGCTTCATCAGTGGTTGGGTTCGCGTTCAGAATTAAAAAAACGACCACAGCGCCAAGCGTGATAAACAAAGCCAGCAAGCCGAGGGCTGCCGGCAGGCTTAAGGTGATCTCAGGCAGCCTTTTAGCGCTGACGGCATTGGTTTTCTTGGTATCCGCTTTCTGATCCAGTTCGGTACCGCAGACAAGGCACCTGGTCGCTGATTCACTTAACCGTGTTCCGCAAACCGGACAAAGTTTCTTTTTTGATGAGGTGTTCGTTTCTGGGCTCATAATAATTCTGGACTAGTATACCTCATGGATGGAAAATTATGCAATATGTGGGTTGGGGTCAGAGAAGTGACGTTCAAAATCCCACTTGTCTTTGTTTTGACTTTGCAATTGCCCTTATTTGGTGAGCCTGGTCTTCAACTGAGTTACTGGGGTATAAATACATTCATGGATCACGGTCTTTATATTCATATTCCCTTTTGTCGTCGTCGCTGTCATTATTGCGATTTCAATACTTATGCGGGGATGGAAGACAGGATTCCGGCTTATATAGATGCATTAATCAAAGAGCTTCGCATAGCCTTTGCCAGTCTCATGGATCCTGAACTTTCTACTATCTATTTGGGTGGGGGAACACCCTCCATTGTGGGTTTATCCCATTATACGCGTTTATTTCAGGAAATTCGAGATTTTGCGGCTTTGAGACCGGATGTTGAAATATCAATTGAAGCCAATCCCGGAACTCTTTCTCTTGCGTATCTTATGGGTCTCAGGGAGATTGGGGTTAATCGGATCAGCATTGGTGTCCAATCAACCGACACATTTGATCTGCAGCGACTGGATCGAATTCATCTTGTCGAAGATATTTTATTAAGTTTACAAACTGCACGTCAGGCAGGCTTTGACAATATTAATTTTGACATGATATTTGGTTTACCCTGGCAAAATTTGAAGAGCTGGGAAAACTCATTGGCTCGCGCACTTGCCCTGAAACCCGAACATTTCTCGTTATATTCACTGATCATTGAACCCGGTACACCTCTCCATTCATGGCATCAACGCGGTCTGATTTCCCTGCAGGACGGAGATCTTGAAGCGGATATGTACGAGGTCGCAATGGGAATGCTCGCCGATTCCGGATATGAACATTATGAGATTTCAAATTGGGCTATGGCTGAAAAGGACAGGGACAATCGGTGCCGGCATAATTTACGCTATTGGCGTAATCAAAGCTATATCGGGATTGGGGCAGGTGCGCACGGGTATGTCAATCATATCCGGACAGCCAATACGCGGCAGATTAAAGACTACATTCAGAGCGTTGAGCAAAACGGATCAGAGGTCAAGCCACTTCCAACAACAGGAGCAACAGATTTTTCAGAAGCTGTTGATAGAGAAACACAAATGCGGGATTTTATGATGCTGGGTTTTCGCATGGTGCGGGAGGGTGTCTCACGGAAACTTTTCCAGACAACTTACGGCGTGGGGATCCTGGATGTATTTGAAGAAGAAATAGAAAAATTACTGGAACAGGGATTGATTGAGTGGAAAGACGTTGCTCAATCCGGTCTTAGGTTATCAAAGCGCGGGGTGTTTTTGGCAAATCGGGTTTTCCGAGAGTTTGTGTGATCAATGCACTATCACCCGGGTTCCGCTGCCAATTGTATATTTTTTATGAGGATCTGGTGAGGGGGTCACCCATCTGTAAAGCCATTTGGCTTCATTATTCCACATATTGATACAGCCACTGCTCATTGGTATTCCAAAGTTGGTATGCCAGTATGTGCCATGGGTTGCAATGCCCTCATTAAAAAAACAGGTCCAGGGGACACCGACAAGTTCATATGCGGTGATTTTGTCCGTCAGATCGCCATTTCCCATGTGTTTGGATGGATAGGTGGAATTCATCCGAAATTCGCCAAGAGGTGTTTGTTTTGCTTCTGTCAATACACCGCTTGAGATCTTTGTTTGCAAGGCGACTTTGTCGTCTTCATAGGCTGTTAAGACCTGCCGCGCAATGGAGATGTCAATCCATTTCTCACCAGGCGGGACATCAGGGCTGATGGGTTCAAGTTCTGAATCTTTGACGATGCGCATATGGGGGGCCGGAATGAATAAATCAATATTGTTGATAGCTTCATCCTGCAGTTTATACCAGGGCTGTCCATCGGGGCCGGTGACGATATCAAAAATCCAGTGCGTTGTTTCATAATAGAGCCGGTATGCCGGTTCCCAACCGCGCAATTTTGTAAATATCATCGAACGGGAGAAGGGGACGGTTATTTCACCTAATTGCCGGTCTTCATTGATCGCTGACGCGACCGGATTCAGAACATATTCTACATCCTGAAGATGACCGCGGTGGATGTATCCCCCCCAAACACGATACCAGATGGGGTTATACTCCGGCCCATGTTCCGAGTTGACCTCATAATAGACATTTACAAGATCATCTCTAAATCGCTGATATAGAATCACGGATTCATCATTGGCGGATCGATGGACGCTGACGGAGTCTCTTATCTCCTGGCCATCAACAATCGCTACACGCGCTAACTTTCTGTGGGTTGATGGTCTCTCAGAATTTAACCGTGGTGTAAACGCCAGAGATCCCAGACTCAGCGCAGACATTTTGATGAAATTGCGGCGTGAAACGGTCTTATTTGTCATATTAAGAATATTATACCGGCAAGATCATCACTGTCAATCATCGAATTCTTCGGGTTCGATCTCAGCGACAGAGGGTTTGATATGCGTGGGGACATAAGGGTATTTATAAATATCTTCCTGTTTTGTGACGCCACTCAGGACCAGGATAGTCTCCATACCGCTCGTAACCCCTGCCACAATATCAGTATCCATCCGGTCACCGATCATGATGGTGTTTTCAGAGTGGACATTCAGGTAATTCAATGCTGTCCGCATCATCAGTGCGTTTGGTTTACCAACAAAAAACGGCGCTATCCCGCTGGCCTTTTCGATCAGGGCTGCCATCGCACCGCAGGCAGGGACCAAACCGCCTTCGCTCGGGCCGGATGCATCCGGGTTGGTTGCAATAAAACGGGCGCCGCTGTCATGAATTAACCGGATGGCTTTTTTGATCATCTGGAAATTATAGGCATGCGTCTCTCCCAGAACGACATAGTCCGGCTGCATGTCCGTAATGATGTATCCGATATTATGAATGGCATCGGTCAGCCCGCTTTCACCCAGGACAAAGGCTTTGCCGTCAGGCCGTTGACTGTGAAGAAATGCAGCCGTTGCAAGGGCGGAGGTGAAGATTTGATTATCTTCAATATTGATTCCAACTGATTGAAGACGGTGTGCAAGGTCGCGTGTTGTATAGACCGGGTTATTGGTGAGTAACAGGAATTTTCGGCCCTGTTCTCGCAGTTTCTGAATGAATTGGTCTGCTCCAGGGATGATTCGATTACCCGCGACCAGTACGCCATCCATATCAATAATAAAATTTTTCATTTGATTGTTTACTCTCCATGAATCAGGTGCCAGTATTCATTTTACATCATGACGATAGGATACGAAAGTCACAAGACCCAAGTAACCTGTCTAATCCCAGCAAGTAAGGCACAGTCTCACAGGACAAAAATCAAAATCATGCAAGCGGTCTGGCACTGATATAGAAAAGCCACTGTGTCGTGGAACACAGTGGCTTATGTTTAATTGGTGAGCAATTTATTGTTCTTTCAGGATAATTCGGGCATCGACAACCTTCACACCCTCGCCCTCTTCATAAACAAGTACCGGGTTTGCATCTGACTCGAAGACTTCATCCGCTAAATCCGTTACCATGAATGCATACCGAGCCAAGACCTTAGCGAGGGCTGCTTTGTCACGTCGGGTCTCACCCCGGGTGCCATCAAGGATTGGCGCACCGCGGATTTCATCCAGCATTTTTGCCGCTTCAGACTCAGAGATTGGGGCCACTCTGAAAGTGACATCTTTGAGGACTTCCACGAAGATCCCGCCAAGACCGAACATTACGGTTGCGCCGAAAGTTGGGTCATTGACTGAGCCAATAATTGTTTCAGTTGTCCATGGTGCCATCTCCTGAACGAGCACCCCGTGGATATCTGCATTGGCCTTATAGTTTTTCGCATTCTTGAGGATCGTGTTATAAGCTTCCCGCACGTCGTCATCACTCTCAAGATTGACTTTGACTCCGCCAGCATCTGATTTATGAAGAATATCAGGAGAAACAATTTTCAACACAACTGGATATCCGAATTCCTCAGCGATCTTGATTGCATCTTCTTCGCTGGAAGCCAATTGTGTTTTGACGGTCGGGAGGCCATAAGCCTTGAAGATTTTCTTTGATTCGATCTCGGTGAGTCCTGTGCGTCCTTCAGACCGGACATTTGCAATAATTTCACGCGCAGTTTTTGTGTCAGCATCAAAATTGACAGGATCCGTTTCTGCTTTCATGTCTTCCAGCAGGGCATATTCCCGCAAGGTTCCCATGGCTTTTACGGCGAGATCCGGAGCATTGTATGCGGGGATCCCATTCTCGACCAGCCACTGCATCGCTTTGTCGGAGCGCTCTCCGCCAACAAATGAGATTGTGACAGGCTTGTCTTTGATGCCGGTTTCTGTGATTGCTTTATGAAGACTCTTTGCGATCTCCATGGGGTCTGTCATCGCAGTCTCGCAATAAAGCACCACAAGACCGTCAACCCAATCATGGGCGAATGCGTACTTGGTTGAATCGTGATACCAGTCATTTCCAGCCATCCCTGTCAGGTCTACTGGGTTTTTGGCTGAACCAAAGGAGGGCATGTGCTGTTTGAGTTCTTCCTGGACATCCTCCGGGGCAAACTTCAGGGGTACACCTGCCAGCTCAGCGGAGTCAGTGGCCAGGACTCCCACGCCGCCGCCGTTGGTGATGATTAATAGGTTCTCACCCTTCATTGGCGGTT
>CAZXRL010000038.1:5054-18367 GCA_964643275.1 uncultured Candidatus Brevefilum sp. | reverse complement strand
CGGCCAATTTGGTTCAATGTTCTCATTTATTGGAATTATTCAACGGTCTCATATTGATACCATTTAAAGTCCTGGTGAACCCATTGAAGTGACACCTTCCCCTGACAGTAACAATGGCGTTTATCTTAAGGATTATTTTCAATGTGACCCACAGGTTAAGGTTACATGGAATTCTGTCTCCAATCCATACGGAAGGCCATTAAACAGGTCATCGGACCAGAAGAACAATCTCCGGTCCGATGAGTCAGGGGATAAGAAGAATTACGGTTGTGTTTTTTCCTGCAGGTACGCCATTAATGCCGGTAAAAACATCAATGACTGCCTATTTGCAATGCCGCTCCCCCCACGCTCTGCCTGCGCTGTGGCCATAGCTTCAGGATCAACATTCCCACCGGCTCCCATACCCCCAAAGCCACCTTCCATGCCGCCGGCAAAATCGCCACCACCACCCGGCCCACCACCAGCGCCGTTATTGCCGCCTTGGGGCATTTCCAAGCCACCTTGAAAATTTCCGCCCTCAGGCGGTTCCCCGAAGCCGGCATCATCCGGTATGAGCCATGCGAACCCGTTTTCCCGATCACCGGTTCCTGCATCCGAATCCCCAAGCCCCGCCACACCCATAAGCGCCATCGGATTAGTGTAATCGAAAGTAGCCATCAAAGCCTGTTGCTCTTCGGTAAAAAGCGCTTTGATCTGGTTGACGATCGCTTGCAATTCCTCAGAGGCGGTCCAATCTTCGGAAGCCATTGTCTGATACAACTGCCATAATGGCAGCATATCCGCTGCCTGGCTCGCCGACACCTCATTTTCCGTACCATCTAAAAGTAGAGTGCCCACAATAAGCTGGTTAACCTCATCCATCCCTGTTTCTCCAGTCTGGTTCTGATTCTCTGCTCCCACACCACCAGACACGTCATCCACCTCACTGTCAGAATTAGCATTTCCTGAACATGCGGTTAAAGCCAGCAGGAAAAGGACAAGGAGCCCAAGAAGCCATTTCTTTCTTTTCACGATACCTCCTATCTGTATCTTTGTTCATTCATGGCGTAAAGCGTCAATCGGATCAAGTTTCGACGCTTTATTAGCCGGATAAAAACCAAAGAAAATCCCAACAGCAGTTGCAGCAATAAAAGACAACAGGATCGATTCCGGCACAATTACCGTTCGCATATCAGCAAACCGTTCAAAAAGCGTCGACCCACCCACGCCAACCACTATCCCCAGCACCCCCCCGGTAATACTAAGCAGAATCGACTCGGTTAGGAATTGAAAGCGAATATCTCCCGGTGTCGCGCCTACAGATTGACGGATCCCAATCTCCCTGGTGCGCTCTGTTACACTGACCAGCATAATATTCATGATCCCAATCCCACCCACAACCAAGGAGACGCCAGCCACCCATCCCAACAATGATCGGAAGGCCGCTGTGGTCGCTTCCTGAGTGCCAATAATGTCCTGCTGGGTGGTAATAGCGAAATCGGCTTCATCCAAGGTGACGTCATGGCGCTTTGCCAGCAGCAGAGATATCTGGGTGATGATTCTATCCATCTCATCAGGCTCGGAAATTTTCACATAGATCATATTGACACGATCTCCCATGATGCGCGCAAACTGCTGAGTGGATAAGTATTTCCAGACCACCGAGATAGGGGTATACATCCGTGAGTCATAATCCACATCACCCACCATCCCTTTTTCTTCAAGGACGCCAATGACCGCGAGCCGGGTGGTATCCACGATCACAGTCTGACCAATGGGATATTCCTCACCAAACAGGCTTGCTGCCAGTGCAGCACCAAGTACCGCAACTTTTTCTTCCCGGTCGATTTCCTGATTGGTGAAATATCTTCCTTCACCGATTTCCATATCGCGGACGGATGGAAAATCGGGCGTTGTCCCCATGATCGTCACGCTATCCACCACCACATTGTCTTTTTTTACGCTTTGGGTGGCATTCTGTTCGACCACAACCCCTGCCACGCCGGTAATATTTTCTGCGATGGCAACGGCATCATCATAAACAAGCCCACCGGCAGCCATCCCCCGCATCCCTGCAATACCGCCCATGCTAAAGTTCTGAGTCACATAGATCAAATTGGATCCAAGGCGTGTGATCTCCTCTTCAATCGTGGCCTCAGTTCCGGCGCTGATGCTGATCATAATGATCACAGCAGCCACGCCAATGATGATCCCCAGCATTGTCAGGAGTGAACGGGCTTTATTCTTTGCAATGGCCTCAAATGCAGACCGGACTATTTCAAACACTCTCATCCTGTTTCTCCTGCCAGAACCTGGCGTTTCCCATTCTCAACCACCTGTTCAATCCGGCCATCCAGAAGATGGATCGCCCGCTCGCTGTGTTTTGCAATGTTTTCATCGTGCGTGACCATGACGATTGTGGTTCCCCGCGCGTTCATCTCATGGATCAAATCCATGATGCCCTCGCCCGATGCTGTGTCTAAATTCCCGGTGGGCTCATCGGCAATCAATATGAGCGGATTATTGACCAGGGCGCGAGCGATAGCGACCCGCTGTTGTTGGCCGCCGGATAGCTCGTTAGGATTGTGAAAAATTCGGTCCTCCAAAGTCACCATGGTTAGCATTTCCTCAGCACGTTGTTCCATCTCAGTCCGGGATAAGCGGTTATTCCGGTTATACATCAAAGGGAGAACTACATTTCTCAAAGCATTCGTGCGGGGCAGAAGATTATAGGATTGGAAAATGAATCCGATCTTTTCATTACGAACGAGCGCGCGCTCATACAAATTCAGCGTGCTGATGTCTTCCCCATCAAGGACCAGCCTGCCGGAGACAGGGTTTAATAGACAGCCCAGGATGTTCATCAGCGTACTCTTGCCCGAACCCGACGGCCCCATGATTGAGACAAATTCGCCGCTTCTGATCTCCAGGTCGATGTCGGTCAAAGCATGAACCTGAGCATCGCCCTTCCCAAATATCATTGAGATCCTCTGTGCCTCTATGATGGTTTTTGTTGATGACATCAGTTTGTCTCCATGATCCCGGTGGTCACGATTTCACCCACTTCAAGTCCGGAGAGGACTTCCGCGTAATAAATATCCAGCAACCCCACTTCAATAGAACGGATCTCCAGTTCGCCATCCCTGACAACAAACACGGAATACTGATCCCCGGCCTGCCGAAGCGCTGCAACAGGAACCAGAATAGCATTTTCAGCACTGCCTTGAATGATATCCACGGTCGCTTCAGAGCCAATAGGGAGTGCCGTGATCTGCGCCAGGCTCGCTTCATCCAAAATGATTTGGCCATAGATCAAACTGGCGCCCCCTGTGCTTGTGATGAATGGATCAACATAACTCACCTCGCCTGTCAGCACCAAATCGGGATAGGAGTCAAAAACGATTTCCGCTTCGTGCCCTGCCTTGAGCATCTGCCAATCGGAAGCATCCAGATAAATTTCCAAATAGGGATGATCCAAATCCAGGATGGTAATGAAGTTGGAATCCGGCGAGTCGCCCACCTGCCCATTCAGACCTGTTATCACACCGGAGATCGGCGCATAAAGATTGAGGTCTTCCAGGTCAGCTTCGGCTGTCTTCACGGCCTGGATAGCGGTACGCAGTGTGGCGATATCATTACCCATCGCACCTTCCGGGATCTCGCCTGTTTCCAAGGCAGTGAGATAAGCCTGTGCCGCTTTGAGTTGCTCCTCAAGCAGATTGAGATCATTCCGGGCATTATCGATATCATATTCCGATGGCCGGTAGATCACTTCAATTTTCTTTCTGGGGTTATCCGGGTCCTGTTCCTCGACCGTGAATGTGTCAGGCACATATTCTTTTTCATAGACCTCTTTGTAATAGGTGAGATTTGCTTCGGCCCTTCCGATGGCTTTTTCAGCATCAGCGAGGGCTTCCTCATTCCCGGATACCTGAGCCTCAGCCAGTGCTATCTGGGCCTCCGCAAGGCGCTCTTCATAATAGAATATCGACGGGCTAATCAGGTAAGCCAGATAATTCCTGGCAGATCTTGACGATTTTTCCAATTCAGCGACGGTCACTTTAACCTCTGCAAGGGAAAGCGAGGAGGTTAATCCGGATAATGCATACTCTGCTTCTTCAAGTTTTTCAATCGCGTCTGCACTCTCCAATCTTGCCAAAAGATCACCAGCCTCAACCGAGTCCCCTTTTGTCACAAGTACCTCATCTAATTTTCCTTCCATCTCAAAACCAATTGTGACCTCACTTCCAGCAACCAGGGTTCCTGCGCCGGTTGCCCGCAAGACCAGATCTCCCTGGCGGACGGTTGCTGTCTGTAGTTCAGATTCCTCCGATTGCACGTCATTGACCGGTTCCCTCACCAGGAAATAAATACTCAATCCTGCGACGATAGCAACCAGAACAATACCTCCTATCCAAATGTAGTGCTTTCTCATCAACCTTTTCCCTTTTAGCTCTGACATATTTACGCTCTTCCCTTCATAAAATTCGCTTTTTGACTTCACAAGTATATTGTCAGGAAATTAAGGAATGATAAAGATGTAAAATAAACAATACGGTTAATACCGTCCGACCTCTGACTAAAAATCCACCTGGGATCCAGGCACCCCCAGGTCATAATATTTTGAACACGCCCGTGACCCCCAAAATAGTCAGCAATATATGGTAATTAAAGGAAGGAAGTGAAGGAAACAGCAATATTAAAACAAGGTTAATCTTCACGTTGACATCCTAATCTCACTTATAATCAATTCTTGGGGATGAGAACAAGACATCATTACAGCCACCATCGCAAACATCATCGTAGACACCCCCTTGATCAGGCGGTTACCAAAAGGAGAATGTATGAATGGACAGGCCATAAAAGTCCAGAACCTCGACAAGCATTTTGAGAATATCCACGCTGTCAAGGATGTCAGTTTCGAGGTCCGCAAAGGTGAGATCTTCAGCCTGCTGGGCCCCAACGGCGCAGGGAAGACCACCACGATTGGGATGATCGCCGGCCTGCTGAAGCCGGACGCGGGAGAGGTCTGGCTGATGGGGCATTCCGTGAGCCGGCAACCCAAAACCGCCAAAGCAGAACTGGGGGTCGTTCCCCAGGAAGTTGCCCTTTATGAGGATATCTCCGCAAGGGCCAACCTCAACTTCTGGGGAAAGATGTATGGCCTGAGAGGGCAAAAGCTGGCAGGTCGGGTGAATGAAGTCCTCGAGCTGATCGAGTTGAAAGATCGGGCCACCGGAGCTGTCTCCAAATTCTCAGGGGGCATGAAGCGCCGCCTGAATGTTGGCGTGGCCCTCCTCCACAAGCCGCAAGTCATCATCATGGATGAGCCCACGGTTGGCATTGACCCGCAGAGCCGGCGCAAGATCCTCGATTCCGTCCAGCACCTGCGTGACCAGGGCGTGACAATCCTCTATACCACCCACTACATGGAAGAAGCGCAGGAACTCTCGGATCGGATCGCCATCATGGATCATGGCGAGATCATCGCACTCGGAACCCACCAGGAATTGATTGACATTGTCGGCGAATTGGACCGGATCACCCTGACGATCAGCGGCGACTCCGCCAAAGCCGTGGCTGTCTGGCAGAAAATTGGCGGGGTGGAAGAGATCACATCCGAAGACGGCGTCCTTCATCTGCTGGTGAAGGACAGCAATCAGATCCTACCCGGCATTTTTGAAGCCGCAGCAACCGTTGATGTCCGAATCAATTCGGTCGAGATTCGCGAGCCCAACCTTGAAGCGGTCTTCCTGCACCTCACCGGTCGCGCCCTCCGGGATTCGTAGGAGGAAAATCATGAAATCGCTGACTATTGCTTTGAAGGACATGGGGCGTTCTTTCCGAAGTTACTTTGCCCTTGCATTCATGTTTGGCGTACCCATCCTGATGACCCTCATGTTTGCCTTCCTGTTCGGCGGGATCGGGGGAGAGGAACAGGCATTTACCGTTCCTGTCACGGACGTGATCCTCGTCAACCAGGACGAGGGCAGTCCTCACCTCCCCAACCTTGAACTTGACGGTCAGTCCTACACTTCTCTTGGCGCAATGCTTGTGGACCTCCTGGGTGCTGAAGACTTCTCCGAATTGATGCGGATCAGACTTACTGAGGAAGCCGATGCCCGCTCGGCTGTAAATGCTCAAGAAGCCGGGGTGGCCGTAATCATCCCGCCCGATTTCACAAATGCCCTGATCGGCCAGTCCGAAGGTCAGGTCGCGATTGAGTTCTACAAGGACCCCGAGCTGAGCCTGGGACCGCAACTCACCCAATCGATCGTCATGGGGATCGTTGATTATTTCTCATCCGGAACCATCTCCCTCGAAACAGTGATGACGGTTCTGGGAGAACATGGGATCACCCTGAGCCAGACGGAGCTGCTTGAACTGATCCAGACCCTGACCCGGTTTTCTGAATTTGATCAGCCGGATAGTTCCTCCCTCACCATTATCCTGCCAACAGGGCCGGAAGCCGAAGCGGAACCCGCCAGCCTGGTACAGAACATCCTCCGCGGCGTCATGGGCGGCATGATGATCTTTTACGCTTTCTTCACCGGCACTTCGACATCCCAGTCCATTCTTGAGGAGGAAGAGAACGGCACCCTTGCCCGGTTGTTCATCTCTCCCACGGACACCCGCACCATCCTGAACGGCAAATTCATGGCTGGATTCCTGATCATCATCATCCAGGTCAATGTCCTTTTGTTTTTTGCCAATCTGGTTTTCAGGATTAATTGGGGTCCCCTCCTCCCTTTGATTCTGTTCTCAATAGGCCTGGTGGCCCTGTCTGGCACTTTCGGTATCTTCATCATGTCATTGGTCAAAGGCACTAAACAAGCCGGCGTCATTTATGGCGGCGTACTGACTTTCACAGGGATGCTCGGGATATCGAGTGTATTCACGGGCGGAACCCCCGTCGAAAGCCTTTTTGAGGTTGTCCCGCTGATTGTCCCTCAGGGCTGGGCGATGAACGCGCTCAAGGCCTCCTGGAGCGGTAACCTTGCGAATACCCTGCTCTATACGGGCGGCATGTTAATCTGGGCGGTTTTCTTTCTTGCAATCGGCACCGCACGCTTCAACAAGCGGTTTGCCTGAGAGGTTCATTATGAAATTTCTAGACATCGCAATCAAAGACCTGTATCAGATCTTTAAGGATTGGAAAACGGCCATCTTCCTGGTCGCCGGACCCATCATCTTCACTTTGATGTTCGGTTTCATGTTCGGAGGGTTCGGCAGCCCAGACACGACCACAGACCACCGGCTCCCGGTGTGGGTCAGTGTGGGCGAGGATACGCCTGTGACTCAAAGTTTCCTGGCATATCTGGAAAACTCCAGCGTTATCCGGATGACACCAGTCGACCCTGCCAGATCAATCGAGGAACTCCAGCAGGCTGTCAATGATGAGGAGGCTGCGGGAGTCCTGTTGATCCCTGAAGGCTTCACGGCAACCCTCATTGAAAAAGCGGAAACCCATCTGGAGATCATTCTTGATGAGAACACGACTACCGGCATCACCGTGCAGCAGGAAATCGGTACAGCTGCCAACCGGTTGCAGACCGCGGCCCGGATAGCCCGCACCTCTGTGCAAACCTATCAAACATTCGACGACAAGGGTGATTCAAACCAGCTCTATCATGACGCTTTCATGCGCGCACTCCAGGCCTGGGAAGCCCCGCCTGTCACAGCGATTGAGACCCGGACCGCCCCCACCGGCAGTCAGGCTACTTCTGATGAGAATGCCTTTGCCCATTCCCTCCCCGGGATGATGGCACAATTTACCATTGCCGGGCTGATCGGAGCAGCCGAAATCATCATTCAGGAACGAAAGTCCGGTGCGCTGGAACGGCTTTTGGGCACCGCGGTGCCCAAATTCTCAATCCTGGCCGGTCACTGGCTGGCGGTGTTTGGGATGATCTTCCTGCAATTCATTGTCCTGGTGTCCTTCGGGCAGATCTTCCTGCGGCTGGACTTCCTCGCCGCGCCATGGGCGACTCTGATCCTCTCCATTGCAAGCTGTGCCTATGCTGCCAGCCTGGGTTTGCTGATCGGAATCCTGGCGAAAATGCCCGAACAAAGTGCTATTTTTACCCTGATCCCAATGTTCATCTTTTCAGGGTTGGGCGGTGCCTGGGTGCCTTTGGAATTTCTTGGCGAACAGGTGCGTCAGGTGGCGAGGTTCACACCTGTGTACTGGGTCATGACCGGCTTCAAGGATATTCTCCTGCGCGGCGCAACCCTCGCGGATATCTGGCCTTCCCTCCTAGCGCTGGCCGGCTTCTTCGTGCTGTTCTTCATCCCTGCTGTGTTAATCTTTTACCGGAAGCGTACCTGACCCCGATCTGATTTACAAAGAACCCCCGTTCATCACTTACCCATGGACGGGGGTTTTAAATTTTTTTACCTAAGAAAGATTAAAGAATGCCCAAAGCGTTCCGGTCCCCGGTCAAACCAGGGTGAATATCCTGGCCAAACTTGTTTTGCTGGAGCAGTACCAAAGATGGTTCCGTAATATCCATGCCCTAAGAAGTGTCTGGGATTTTAAATTGATTCAGAGCCATTCAAGGGGAATTCGTTCTCACCGGCCTTCCACACGTTCACCTTTGATGAACGACCAATGTGTGTGGATGATGTGCCAGGTGTCGCCCGTGCGGCGGAATACCTCTGTGCAGTTCCAGGGGATGCGTCGCGCCACAGAGCCATCCGGTTCCAGCCAGGTCGTCAGGTCACGGTAATAGAGTACGGCCAAATCCCCCAGGTCCTGCACGTGGGGGTCAACAAAGTCCATCACATCGTGGCAGGTTTTCCCCTCGCGCGGCTTATACTCTTCGCATAATGCTTCCAGACCGTCAATCCGCTGAGGCGTTCCCGTATCGAAATAGGTCACATCCGGCGCGCTGATCTCCGTGAAGCCCCAGGGATCCCCTTGCCGCCAGCGTGCCATCGCACCCATTTCCAGCGCCATCAATTCGCCCAGGAGACCCTCGTAAGGCTTCGGCGGGTTTTGGACCAGCACCGGGACCACCACTTCCGCCGGCAACTGCTGGTGGATGTAGGACCAGTGGGTGTGGGTGATCTTCCACTCCCCCTGAAGCCGGGCGTAGACCTCTGTTGCGTTCCAAGGCGTTTCCTGGAGGATATCACCTTCCTCGGACAGGACCGCCGAGCGGTAGTTATAGGTCAATAGAGCCGCATCCCCAACCCGTACCACCTGCGGGTTGATGAATTCGGAGCGCTGATACACCATCACCCCTTCAAACTGACGATAATACGCCCGCAAGGCATCGATCCCGATGATGGGCGCGGTCTGGCCGACATCAACATAGAGCACATCGTCCGCGCTGATCTCCGTGAAGCCCCAGGGGTCACCCTGCCGCCACCGTTCCATCGCCGCTTTTTCAAGTTCAAGAATATTGTCTTGCATTAAAACCTCCTCATGGGATCTGGGTCCCCAACCCATTTTCCCATTATATATCGATTCCTTCGAAACGGATCAAAACCGTTGGTTTATTACCTCCTTATCCCGGAAAGCCTTATAATGGAAACAACAAATCACCTCTCACTCACCAAGGAGGAATGCTTATGTCCAATCCCCGCCCCGTGCGTGCTCCCCGCGGCACCCGGCTGACCTGCAAATCCTGGCTGACCGAAGCCGCTTTCCGTATGATCCAGAACAACCTCGACCCCGAAGTCGCCGAGCGCCCGGACGATCTGGTTGTCTATGGCGGGCGGGGCCAGGCCGCCCGGAACTGGGAAGCCTTTGACGCCATCCTTGCCACCCTTAAAGACCTTGAAAACGATGAGACCCTGCTGGTCCAGTCCGGCAAACCTGTCGCCGTCTTCAAGACCCACCTGGACGCACCCCGGGTGTTGATTGCCAATTCCAACCTCGTCCCCCACTGGGCCACCCAGGCGCATTTCGATGAGCTGGCCGCAAAGGGCCTGATCATGTACGGCCAGATGACGGCCGGATCGTGGATCTATATTGGCACGCAGGGCATCCTGCAAGGGACCTACGAGACCCTCGGATCGCTTGCCCGTCTCAGGGGCTGGCCGTCTCTCAAAGGCAGGTTCGTGCTCACCGCCGGCCTCGGCGGGATGGGCGGCGCTCAGCCGCTGGCGATCACCATGAATGAGGGCGTCGGCCTGATCGTTGAGGTGGACCCTGAGCGCGCCAAACGCCGTCTTGATGTCGGTTATGTCGATGTTGTGGTGGATTCCCTGGAAGAAGCTATGACCCTCGTTGAAGACGCAATAAAAGATGAGACTCCTAAATCCATCGGGTTGATCGGCAACGCCGCCGAAATCTACCCCGAACTTGTAATCCGCGGTGTGGTTCCGGATGTGGTCACCGATCAGACCCCAGCCCACGACCTGCATAGCTACATTCCCGCCGGACTGACCCTGGCGGAAGCGGACACCCTGCGGGAGAAAGACCCCAAAAATTATGCCCAGCAGGCGCAAGCCTCCATGGCGAAGCACGTTCAGGCCATGCTTGACCTCCAAAAGAAAGGCGCAGAGGTCTTCGATTACGGCAACAACCTGCGTCAACGGGCCTATGATTTCGGCCTCAAAGACGCCTTCAACTTCCCAGGTTTCGTCCCCGCCTATATCCGCCCCTTGTTTTGCGAGGGCAAAGGGCCCTTCCGCTGGGTGGCCCTCTCCGGCGACCCGGAGGATATTTACGAGACTGACCGGGCGATCAAAGCGCTCTTCCCGGATGACGAACACCTGCACCGCTGGCTGGATCTGGCCCGGGAAAAGGTCCCTTTTCAGGGGCTGCCCGCTCGGATCTGCTGGCTGGGCTATGGCGAACGCGCCCAGGCGGGCCTGGCTTTCAATAATCTGGTCGCGGAAGGCCGTGTTTCCGCCCCAATCGTGATCGGACGGGACCACCTCGATTCCGGTTCGGTCGCTTCCCCCAACCGCGAGACAGAAGGCATGAAAGACGGCACGGACGCTGTCAGCGACTGGCCGGTCCTCAACGCCCTGTTGAACGCCGTCAACGGCGCGACCTGGGTCTCCTTCCACCACGGGGGCGGCGTCGGCATTGGTTTCAGCCAGCACGCCGGCCAGGTGATCGTAGCGGACGGCACGCCCAAAGCTGCCCGCCGACTGGAACGGGTGCTGACCGGAGATCCCGGTTTGGGCGTTGTCCGCCACGCTGACGCGGGATATGAGCAGGCCATCCATTTTGCGAAAGCGCACGGCATCCGAATGCCAATGACCAGGGAGGATTGATTGGGACGGCGGGCCAGACGGTTAATCTTTTTCGTACTTACCCTCCTGATCGGGGCTGCGGCTGGTTTGGCCTATGGCTGGGTGGCGAACCCGGTGGAGTTCAAAGATGCTTCACCAGACACCCTGGGCATGGCCTATCAAACGGATTATGCCCTGATGGTGGCGGAACTGTATCAGGCGGATGGGGATATCCCGCTGGCAGCCAGCCGGCTGGCCTATCTGAGAGAGGGGCCCCCGCTGGATCTGGTAAACGTGGCCCTGATTCACGCTGAAGCAAGCAACTATCCCTCTGGCGACGTGCAGATCTTACGAGATCTTGCAGGCGCACTGGCAACATCGAAGCGTGAGGGCCAATGAGATACAACTGGGAACCGAACGAGGATACCCGTGAAACCCGAGTCGGGGATTCCCGTGATGCACATGTACAGCCAATGTTTACCCATGACGCGCCTGCGCACAAACCTCGTCACTGGTATCTGCTGACCGGTCTCATTCTTGGGTTCCTGCTGGGCCTGGCCTATGCCTGGCTTATCAACCCCGTCGTTTACGCCAACACCGTTCCAGCCAGCCTTGGACCTGATAACAGGGATACCTACCGCAGTACCATTGCTCAGGTCTATGCCGTTACGGGGGACTTCGAACGGGCGGAAAGCCGGCTGGCGGTCCTGGGCGACGAAGACCCGGTCCACGCCCTGAGCGCACAGGCCCAGCGGCGGATGGCGGAAGGTGCAGTGGAGGAAGCGAGGGCGTTAGCCCTGCTGGCCTCAGCGCTGCAATTGGGCGAGCCGATGAGCGTGCCCTCGCCGGTTCCAACTTTTGTCCCCACCCAAACCCTGCTCTTGCCCAGCCCAACGCCTTGATCTAAACCCAACATAATCCACATTGTAAATATTCCCCTTAATAAAGGCGGAAGCTGAATCCGGTTGTCTCTCCCCTGGAATGAACAGGCACGCTCGGCCCAGGGCAATCGCAAAGTCAAAAAAAAGACAATCCGGATTTTGAACGTCAATTCCTTGACCCCGCCCTGCGGGATGGGGTGATTCCAGAATGTAAAAAACCTAAATCCCACAATGAAAGACTTTGCGGTTTCCCAGACATTCAGGCTTGTTGAACCCCAGAAGATGACTTAATATGATATTTAAGGTAATCTTTATAGGATAATAGATGTACCAGAGAAAGAAGATCAAAATGAATAAATTATGGATCCCCATAACTGTACTTTTACTTCTCCTGGCTGCCTGTGAACCTGCGCTGCCGGAAACCCCCACCCTGCCGCCAGCGCAAGATGAAGAACCACAACTTGCAGACCCCAGCGAAATGGAACCAACTGAACCTGCTGAGGAACCCACAGCGGACTCCCCCGCCCCGTTCGAACCCATCGCCGCGCTCCATTCCATTGCCAGCGGGCTGACGGCCCCCGTTGCCCTGGATGCGCCGGATGACGGCAGCGGAAGGCGCTTCATTGTGGATCAGGTCGGCCTGATCAGGATTGTGGACGGAGAGGATCAACTTCTCGACATGCCGTTTCTCGATCTGCGGGACCGGATTATAATGTTGAACGGCAACTACGATGAACGCGGGCTGCTCGGGCTGGCTTTCCACCCTGCCTATGCTGAAAATGGCCGGTTCTTCGTTTATTACAGCGCACCCCTGAGAGGTGAGGGCCCTCCCGGCTGGAACCACACCAGCATTCTGTCAGAGTACACTGTATCCGGTTCAGATGCCAATACAGCGGACCCCAACTCCGAACGGATCATCATGGCGATCGACCAGCCACAGGGGAACCATAATGCCGGGTCCATCGTTTTCGGACCTGACGGCTATCTGTATGTCCCTCTGGGCGATGGCGGCGGTGCCAACGACACAGGGCTGGGCCATGTGGAAGACTGGTATCCGGTCAACGAAGGCGGTAACAGCCAGAATCTTGAAGACTCTATCCTCGGCAGCGTCCTGCGGATCGATATTAATTCGGGCGAGCCTTATGCCGTACCCGCTGACAACCCCGGCCTCAGCGTTAACTATCCCGAAATCTGGGCGTACGGCTTCCGCAACCCCTACCGGATGGCTTTCGATCCCGGCGGTGAAAACGATCTCTTCCT